>NZ_JACVUH010000019.1:0-47133 GCF_016516865.1 Enterococcus sp. S53 | reverse complement strand
GCGCATGACTGTTAATCATGATGTCGTAGGTTCGAGTCCTACTGCCGGAGTTCTCTAATAAGAGAAAACAAGCAAGAGTAATGAGCTTCTTTTAGGCTGGAGAGTTGTCCGAGTGGCCGAAGGAGCATGATTGGAAATCATGTAGATGGCTATCGCTGTCTCAAGGGTTCGAATCCCTTACTCTCCGTTTTAAACTTAGGTCCGTTGGTCAAGTGGTTAAGACACCGCCCTTTCACGGCGGTAACACGGGTTCGAATCCCGTACGGATCATTACAATTTAATGAACAACCTTCGGGGGTTTAGCTCAGCTGGGAGAGCATCTGCCTTACAAGCAGAGGGTCAGCGGTTCGATCCCGTTAACCCCCATTACGGTTTGGTAGTTCAGTTGGTTAGAATGCCTGCCTGTCACGCAGGAGGTCGCGGGTTCGAGTCCCGTCCAGACCGTTTCATTAATTTTGTAAAACTTATATTTTCTTATATGGCTCGGTAGCTCAGTTGGTAGAGCAATGGATTGAAGCTCCATGTGTCGGCAGTTCGATTCTGTCCCGCGCCACCATGGAGGAGTAGCGAAGTGGCTAAACGCGACGGACTGTAAATCCGTTCCTTAGGGTTCAGTGGTTCGAATCCACTCTCCTCCATTCATAGGGGCATAGTTTAAAGGTAGAACAGCGGTCTCCAAAACCGTTAGTGTGGGTTCAATTCCTGCTGCCCCTGCCATTATATATTTAACAGTTTCTTATCACGGCGGGTGTGGCGAAGTGGTTAACGCACCGGATTGTGGCTCCGGCATTCGTGGGTTCGATTCCCATCACTCGCCCTTTCATTTTTGGGGTATAGCCAAGCGGTAAGGCAACGGACTTTGACTCCGTCATGCGTTGGTTCGAATCCAGCTACCCCAGTACAATCTTCACTTGATTGTAGATTGCAACAATAGTATAATGGCGGTATAGCCAAGTGGTAAGGCAGAGGTCTGCAAAACCTTCATCACCGGTTCAAATCCGGTTACCGCCTTAGTACTAAATACTAACCTTTCAACATGCCGGCGTGGCGGAATTGGCAGACGCGCTGGACTCAAAATCCAGTGCCCGTTGAGGGCGTGCCGGTTCGACCCCGGCCGCCGGTATCATTGATGTATCAGTCTTTTATAAGATTGATACATTTTTTTGTTTATAAAAGTCTACAAATACGATTTTGGAGGACAACTTATATAGCAAAGATTTTTTTTGTTTTGTTACTATTGAAAGCCTTCCCTTAATCTTTTATAGTTTTTACATGAATAGCTGCAAGGAACAGGAAAGAGGGTGATCAAATTGAAATGGTATGAGAATAGAATCAAATCGGCGATAGATGGGACAAATCCAATGGTGATCAAAGAATTGCCTGGCAGTTTTGCTGTTTATGGCGATGTCCAATTTCTTCCTGGATATTGTGTATTATTACCTAAAAGAGAGGTGGCTTCTTTAAATGATCTAGATTTAAATGAGCGACAGGTTTTCTTAACTGATATGACTCTTTTAGGAGATGCTATGATACAGGCTTGTTCTCCATTGAGAATCAATTATGAACTATTAGGAAATACCGATAACTTTCTTCATGCACATCTTTTTCCTCGTTATGAATGGGAAACCGACGAAGCGAAAAAAATGCCTGTTTGGCTGTATGACAAATCCCATTGGAGTAATCCAGAGTATCACTATTCAGAAAAAAGAGATGGAAAGCTAAGACAAAAGATAGCCTCTTGTATAGAAAATGCCTATCGTTTGTCTAATGAATCTTCTTGAATCTAGTAACGACTATAAAAAGAACCTCCATGAAGCGATCGCTTCATGGAGGTTCTTTCCTTAGATCAATCAATATACTTAAGAACGGCGACTTCTTTTGGTTTCAGAACTGCCAATTGTTTGGTTTCTTTAGTAAGAAGGTCTACTCCAGCGGCTTTCAGCTTCACTTCTGTTGTCTGCTCGGTGTGGTTTAAGAGAAAGACGAGTGTATAGCCATCACCTTTGCGGCAGGTAATAGAGACTCCAGTAGGAGCAGCCAAGAAGTGCTGGGCATGAGTCGTTATTTTGTGTTTTTCTAAAATGGTCGCTAAAAATGTGGTCACGCCTTCAAGAGACAATTCTGTTCCCATGTAATACGCATACCCATCGTCGATCTGATTCATAGTAATGGCTGGCTTATCGGACAAATAACCGGATTGGAAGGTTGCTAAAGCTTCAGCACCATTTAGATGAATGACTTCCTCCCATAGAGAATTGTCGTACCGACGGCCTTGAAAGTCAATTTGGTGATGGGTAGCGGCTTTCATTGGGTAAAACTCTTCTACAATGATCCCTAAGGTGTCTCTAAACAAGCCTGGATAGCCACCAAGATAGACTTGGTCATATTCATTGACGATCCCACTAAAGAAATTCGTCAAGAAGATGCCACCTTGTCGCACGTAATCATGGATCTTCTTGCCGAAGGCTTCGGGTGCTGAATAGAGATTCGGAGCGATCACTAAAGGATAGCCGTCTAGGGATTCGGAAGGATGGACAAAGTCTACGCTCAGATTTAACGCCCTTAGCGCGGCATACAGGCTGCGTAACTGATGAATGTACTTTAAGGTGCTTGGTTTGGCATCCAATTCCAGCGCCCACCAATTTTCCCAGTCGAAGACAACCGCGACATCAGCCAAGAAGCGCGTCCCAACGATTTCCGACAGTTGCGAAAATTCGTTGCCTAATTGTGCACATTCACGAAAGATACGGCTTGACTGAGGATCTCCGTGAGGCACCATCGCACTATGAAATTTTTCCGCACCGCCACGAGACTGTCGCCATTGGAAGAACATGATACCATCAGCGCCATGAGCGAGCGCTTCATAACTCCAAAGACGCAACTGGTTGGGTGTTTTTGCCCCATTAATTTGCCGCCAATTAACGGCGCTGGTGGCTTGCTCCATGATCAAGAAAGGCTTTTTCTTCAAGCTGCGGGTTAAATCGTTAGCAAGAAATTGCGGGTAAGGAATTTTTTCAAAGGGATTCGGATACGAATTCCAGCTGACCACATCCATTTCAGGGGCCCATTTAAATCCATCCACGTATTTGTGTAAGCCCATAAGATTGGTCATATAAGGGATGCCTTGCGAATATTTTGCAATCGCCGCCTTTTCGAGTTGATAAAGTTCCAGATTCATGTCGGAAAGAAACCGACGATAGTCTAATTGCTGCGCAGGATTTTTGAAGGTTGGCATTGCCTCAGGTAAAAAAATTTCCTCCCAGCTGCCATAGGATTGACTCCAAAACTTCGTTGACCAAGCATCATTCAATCCAGCGATCGTCTGATATTTTTCTGTTAACCATGTCTGAAATCTTTTCCGACAATGATCGCAATAACACTCGTGGATGTGACAGGTATATTCATTATTGATATGCCACATGACCAGCCCTGGATGATTAGCATAACGGTTTGCGACTGCTTCAGACAAATCGGCGGCATATTGACGATAGATAGGGGAAGTCGGACAGTAGTGCTGGCGCGCCCCATGAACCAGTCGATTGCCATGAATGGTCATAGGCAGCATCTCAGGATGTTTTTGAACAAGCCAAGCGGGAGGCGAAGCCGTTCCATTGGCTAGGTCGATCATGATATTGTTTTCATATAAAAGATCCATCAACCAGTCCAGAAAGTCAAAATCATAGGTGGATTCATCTGGCTGCAGATTGACCCAGCCAAAAATATTGATACTTACATAGTTCACACCTGCTTCTTTCATTAAGCGCATATCTTCAAGAATGACTTCTTTAGACCATTGTTCAGGATTGTAGTCGGCACCATAGTAAAGATGACGTTGCATTTTCATCAAATCGCTCCTTTATAGACGCTTCTTTAGCATCAAGATACTTGAATCATAGCAAATATTCATCTGTTTGATAGCGGTACCATTTGAAAATCATGAAATGATCCAAAAAAACAAAGATAGTTCAATCCATTTTCAGAGCAGCGTCTATCGGCCAACAGTTCTTTTGTCTTGCTGTTTTTTTAACAAAAATATACAATTGAAAAAGGCGGTAAATTAAAACATCTAAACTTTATCTCTCTAATTAGTTGTTTTTTTATTGATCGTTTCTTTATAAAAAAATGCATGTTTATAACCAACAGATCCAAAAAACTTTTAAACATTAGCAGAAGAACACTATGAGACAAAGAAATGAATAATTATGTGATGAGAAGTCATGAAAAAGGAATGACATAAGTTATTCTACAAAAAATGCAAAAAAGGAGAGACACGTCCATGAACCAGCCAATACAAATCTTTTCTGAGATTGCCCCTTTAAAACGGGTGCTGCTGCATCGTCCAGGCGCAGAATTGGAAAACTTGATGCCGGATTATCTTGATCGCTTGTTGTTCGATGATATTCCTTTTCTAGACCAAGCGCAAAAAGAGCATGATTTTTTTGCCGAGACGTTAAGAAACAGAGGAGTGGAAGTTCTTTATTTGGAGGATCTAGCTGCTGAAACATTGACAAAAACTGGTGCCAAAGAGGCCTTTTTAGAAGACTATTTAAATGAAACTACGATCCTTGATGAAGAGATTCGCAACGAAGTACGCAATTTTTACCTTTCGATCGAAGATAATCGCGCCTTTATCGATCATACGATGGCGGGCTTGAAAAAAAGTGAGGTAGAAATTTCAAAAGCCAGTAACTTAACGGCAATCGTTGAAACAGAATATCCTTTCTTGATTGATCCAATGCCTAACTTGTACTTCACACGAGATCCTTTTGCAACGATTGGTCATAGTGTTTCCTTGAATCGAATGTATTCTGCAACGAGAAGACGGGAAACCCTCTACGGAAAACAAATTTTCACGCACCACCCGATGTTTGCCCGCAATGAGACGAACTTTTTGTATCATCGGGACGAAACGACGCGGATGGAAGGCGGCGATCAGCTGATTTTATCTGATAAAATCGTGGCGATCGGGATTTCTCAACGAACCGAAGTTGCCTCAATCGAAAAAATTGCCGAAACGATTTTTGCCACAGAACCGAGTTTTGAACATATCTTGGCCTTTAATATCGGCGAGGAACGAAAATTTATGCATTTAGATACGGTCTTTACGATGGTGGATCATGATAAGTTCACGATTCATCCAGAAATCGAGGGAGAACTTTCGCTGTATTCCATCACTAAACACAAGGACAGTGTTCGGGTATTTGAGGAAAAAGATACATTGGAAAATATTCTTTGTCGTTATTTAGATCTGCCTGAAGTGCTCCTGATCCGCTGTGGTGGCGACGATTTGGCAGCAGCAGCTAGAGAGCAATGGAATGATGGCTCCAATACACTGGCGATCGCCCCAGGGGAGGTCGTGGTCTATGACCGCAACACTATTACCAACCGGCTGTTAAAAGAGGCTGGCGTTAAGTTGAATGAGATCTCAGGCAGCGAATTGGTTCGCGGACGTGGGGGTCCCCGCTGTATGAGTATGCCGTTTATTCGTGAGTAGGACAGTTCTTTGTTATTTAAAAATACGGCAACTTGCTTTGAAATTATGGAAGTTAAGAAATGGAAGAGAAAAAAATAAAAGGAAGATTTGAAACGGAATTCTATTTCTAATCTTCCTTTTTTGTCCTCATTTAACCCACTTTAAATTGAAAAGGATTTCTTTTTGTGAAAATGTGTAATTTTTGTGACTTTTGTATGTAAAGACTATAAAAAAACGCTAGGAACCTTGTTCTATCGCTAGATTTATGTTACGGTTATATTAGAAAACGGAAATAGGTGAAGGTATTTGCCACTTATTGATTTTTGACACCCTACGATCAGCGAATGCCATATGCTTGATTTGTAGTGGTTTTTTTTGCGGAAAAAAAGTGAAAGCAGGTGAGAAAATGACAGTAGATGCCATTCGATTATTACAAGAAGCAGAGCAATTTGCGGAAAATAAAAATAAAGAAGCAGAAGCAGAAAAAAAACATTTGGCACAAGCACGCGAAGAACGGTTGAAGGCGTTTAAAAAAGAGTTGGCAGAAAAAGAGGCCCAACAAAAAGAAGCAATCAATCAAAAAATCGCAGCTGAGTTGGTACAATCAAAAGAACCGCTCATGGCTAAAACGAAAGCAGAAGTAGAAACACTAAGAACGATTCCTAATGAGTTAAAAGAAGAAGCATTAGCAATAATAATAAATAAGGTTGTGACATAAATGGCAATTGCAAAAATGCAAAAGTTCAGTCTGTTGACCTTTTACGATCAGAAAGAAGCTGTTTTAGAGCAGCTGCAAGACTTTCAAGGCGTAGAACTGCTTTCTTCGGAAAAATATTATGATTCTGAAGAAACGACGGGTGTTTTAGCACCGGTTCGCGAGGAACAGTCTGAAGAAGAAATGGAGAACCAGTTTGGTCAAGTCAACTGGAGCTTAAATTTTTTAGAAGAATATGTACCCAAAAAAGGAATGCTGGCACAACTGCGGCAACCAATCAAAAAATATACCCTTCAAGAATTGGCTGAAACAGCCCACACCTATCCTTGGCAAGAATTATGCCAAACCCTTCGTAAACAAGACAAACGTCTTCGCTTGATTGATCAAGAAAAACGCGATGTATTAGCACAAGAAGCAGAGCTGTCGATCTGGAAGTACTTCAAAGAACGGCCGGCTGTTTTAAAAGAATTAAAAAAATCAGGTGGCATGTTAGGATCGATTCCTACTTCTGAAATGGCTGACTTTACGACCAACAGTGAAAAGCTGCCGCTTGTCTATGTCGAAACCATTTATCAATCACAAACGACAACTTACTTGTTGGTGCTTTTCCATAAAGATGTAAAAGAAAAAGTAACTACTCTTCTAAAGAAAGCAGCCTTTGAGCAATACATCTACCCTTATGAGGGCATTCCAGAAGAAGATCTGCAAACGATGAAAGAAAAATCCCAACGTCTAATTGATGAAGAAAAAGAGATCAAAGCCGCTCTTCGCGCAATGACAAACGAGCAAGAAACGTTGCGGATCGTTGCCGAATATTTAGATGGAGCGATCACCCGTTTAAAAAGCAATAAAATGCTTTTACGTTCAACTCATGCGGTCTCGATTTCTGGCTGGGTTCCTGTTGATGGGGCGGCCGAATTAGAAAAACGTATCAAAAAAGGAACCACGGATAACTATTACCTCGAATACCAAGAAGTGACGGAAAAAGAGATCGCTGATGTGCCGATTTTATTAGAAAACGCACGTTGGATCAAACCTTTTGAAGGACTTGTTCGGATGTACAGCTTGCCGCAATATGATGAGTTAGATCCGACACCATTTATGGCGCCTTTTTATATGGTGGCATTCGGGATGATGGTTGCCGATTTTGGCTATGGGTTGCTCTTGTTTCTGGCGACATTCCTGGGGAAAAAGCTGTTTCACCTCAGCAAAGGGCTGGAACAAAATTTGACCCTCTTTCAGTTGTGCTCGATCCCTACGATTATCTGGGGCTTGATCTATGGCAACTTCTTCGGATTTGAATTCTCATTCCAACTGTTGTCTGCCCAGGATGATGTCAATCAGATCTTAGTCTTATCCGTGATCTTTGGGTACATTCAGATCATGTTTGGATTGGCGCTAAAATTTTATATTTTATGGAAGAAAAAAGACCAGAAACTGGCTGCGATGTTCCAAGCCGGTTCGTGGATCGTCTTTTTGATCAGTGTGGTTTTTGTTGCCGCAGGAATGCTGCTTTTCCCTGATACACCGTTGCTAACGATTGGGATCGTGATGATCGCTGCCAGTCTTTTAGCAGTGGCGATCGGAGGCAGTTTAGAAGGAAAGACCTTAGCTGGAAAAATCGGTTCTGGATTGTACGGATTGATGGATGTGACCAATTATGTTGGTGACTTGATCAGTTACACCCGTCTGATGGCGTTAGGGGTTGCCGGCGGAAGTATCGCCTCAGCCTTCAATTTGATCATCAGCTACCTACCGCCGGCAGCCCGGTTTACCGTTGGTATCTTATTATTTGTGGCATTGCATGGCCTAAATATTTTCTTAAGTTACCTTAGTGCGTATGTTCATGGTATCCGTTTGCAGTATTTAGAGTATTTTGGAAAATTCTTTACGGGGGGCGGACGTGCTTTTGCCCCCTTCAAATCAAATGAAAACTATGTAGAGATCATCTCAGAAGAGAAGTTACAGGAGGACAATAATGGAAAATTGGATTAGTTTCTTTTACGAAAATGGTGGAATTGTTTTTGCAGCTTTAGGTGTGGCGACCGCAACGATTTGCGGCGGTATCGGATCAACGATCGGTGTTGGGATGACCAGTGAAGCAGCGTCAGGCTTGATCTCTGAGCAGCCAGAGAAATTCGGGCAAGCGTTGATCTTGGAATTGCTGTCTAGTACTCAGGGATTATACGGGTTCGTAATTTCCTTTATGATCTTTGGTCAGATCAGCGGTTCGCTCTCATTCGATCGCGGATTGTACTTGTTTATTGCTTCATTGCCAATCGCATTAACAGCAATCGTAGCCGGAAAATGGCAAGGACGTGCCGCAAGTGCTGCGATGCAGATTTTAGCCAAAAAACCAGAACATGTGACCAAAGGAATTATCTTAGTAGCGATGATGGAAACGTATTGTATTTTAGGGTTCGTAATTTCCTTCTTGCTTGTCTTGAATTAAGAGGAGGGAAAGTGAATGTCTGATATTACACGTTTAACTGACAAAATAACCGCTGATGCGGAAAAGAAATACCAGTTGCAAATCAAAGAAGCAAAAAAAGAAAGTGAAAATCAAGAAAACTTAAAGCGAACGCAATTAGAAAAAGAGCTGAACGAACGACTAGCTTTCTACGAAAAAGAAAAACGTGCGGCGATGTATTTGGAAATCTCAGATGTGCATATCCAATCAAGAAACAAGGTCTTGGCAGCAAAGCAGTCTGTCTTAGATGAGCTGTTTTCTGAGGCTCTGACTCGTTTAAATACAATGGATCAAGCAGCATTTTATGCGTTTATCGCTAAAGGCTTGGCGAATGCACGGTTAACTGGTGAGGTTGAGTTGCTTTTAGGTGAGAAGACCCGCCATTTAGTAGATGAGGAACTCTTCACTAAGTTGCAAGCATCGGTTCCAGATGTTCAGCTGAAACTGGTAAATAAAACGATCCCTCGTAAGGGCGGCTTTTTGTTGCGACAAGAAGCGATTGAGTTGAATTTTACTTTTGATGCGCTGCTAGAAGCCAACAAAGAAGAGTTAAGCAATACGTTACTGCAATTGATTTTTGAACAGTAAGCAGGTGCAAACAGATGAATGACATCAAATACAATACCTTAAATACGAGAATTCGGACGTATGAATCGCAATTATTCGATCGCAGCCGCTATGAGCGGATGCTCTCGGCTGCTAGCGCAGAGGAAATCTACAGTATGTTGCAAGAAACGGTTTATGGTGACTTCATCAACGAGGATGATCGTGTACACGACTTTGAAGATGTGTTGATGGCGGAGTTGAAACGGGTATACGACACGATGTATCAGCTGACACCGGAAAAAGCGATCGTTGATTTCTTTGCTTTGAAATATGACTATCAAAATCTGAAAGTCTTGGTAAAAGCGGCGTATATGCAGGAAGATTTTTCTGAATACCTTGTCCCAATCGGCACCCAGCCGCTTTCCGTCCTTAAGGATCTGGTCAAGACCAGAAAAAGCAATCTTGTTGCCAAAGAGATGGTTGATTGTGTGGAAGAAGTCTTCTCTTATATTGAGAACTACCATGAGGTCCAATCGATCGATATCATCTTTGATAACCATTATTGGGAGCAATTGTGGACGATCGGCAAAGAATACGACGACGATTTGCTGCAAAGCTTGATTCGTCGACAGATCGATATCTTCAACATTTCAACAACGTTGCGCAGTTACGCGATGAAACGCAAGCGCGGCTTTATCAGCGCAGTTTTAGCCGATCATGGGAACCTACCTGCAAAAGAACTGTTAGCTGAGATCACGACTTCTCTTGAGGCATTTGTGGCATATTTGCAAGGAACTCCTTATAAAGAACTGATCAATCACAGCTATGAAGAGTTGGTAGAGAAGAAGACCTTGAATACCTTTGATATACGCAAAGACAATTTTCTGATGGCGAAGCTCAAAGAACATAAAATTGTTCCTTTTGGCCCTTCAGCATTGGCAGGGTACTTGTACGCCAAGGAAATTGAAAGCAAGAACTTGCGAATTCTCCTGATTGGGAAAATCAATAAGGTGCCGGAAGAGATTTTAAGAAGTCGGGTGCGTGATAGTTATGCATAAAAAAATAGCAATGATGGGTGGTAAGAACTCGATCTTGCCTTTCAAAGGGCTGGGGATCGACATCTTTCCAGTCAGCGATTTGGATGAAGCCGCCCAACAACTAGAAGAAATGGCTGAAGCCTATGGGGTGATCTTTTTGACTGAGCGACTGATCGAACAATTAGAACCGATCGTTCGCCGCTATGAAGAAGTACCGACACCAGCAATCATTCCGATTCCAAGTAGTACAGGTAGTCTAGGAATCGGTATGGCACGCATTCAGCAAAATGTGGAAAAAGCGGTAGGAATGAATATTTTAGATTCATAACAGACAAGTCAGCCAGCTAGGAGGAATAAATGTGGCATTTGGCACAATTGAAAAAGTATCGGGACCACTGGTCACCGCCTCAGGATTGAGTGGCGCAAAAATCCATGAAATCTGCAAAGTCAGTGACAAGGGCCTTATCGGTGAGATCATTGAGATCAAAAAAGGGCTGGTTTCGATCCAAGTATACGAAGAAACAGCGGGAATCGGACCAGGCGAACCCGTGGAAACGACAGGCGCACCATTGTCTGTCGAACTAGCACCAGGTTTGTTGACTCAGATGTTTGATGGGATCCAACGACCATTAGATACGTTTATGTCGCAAACAGAAAGTGATTTTTTGGAACGAGGGGTCACCATCGATCCACTGAATCGCCAAAAGAAATGGACCTTTGTCCCTCAAGTACAAGTCGGTGATACCGTACAAGGCGGCGACATTTTAGGTTCAGTACAAGAAACGTCGGTGATCGAGCATAAAATCATGGTTCCACCAAACTATGAAGGAACCGTCAAAGAAATCATGGTAGGGAATTTTGCGATTACTGAAGTGATCTGTGTTATAGAAACCATTGAGGGGGAAAAATCCTTGACGATGGTTCAGAAATGGCCAGTTCGTCAACCACGTCCCGTTACTGCTAAGTTAAATCCAGGCGAACCGTTGGTCACTGGACAGCGCGTCATCGACACCTATTTTCCAGTAGCAAAAGGCGGCTCAGCTGCCGTTCCCGGACCATTTGGTGCCGGAAAAACGGTCGTTCAGCACCAAATTGCTAAATGGTCAGATGTGGATATCGTTGTCTATGTCGGCTGTGGCGAGCGAGGCAATGAAATGCGGGATGTTATGAATGAATTTCCTGAACTGATCGACCCAAATACCGGCAAGTCGATCATGGAACGAACGGTCTTGATCGCCAATACGTCGAATATGCCAGTTGCTGCTCGGGAAGCCTCAATCTATACAGGAATCACGATTGCAGAATATTACCGTGACATGGGCTATAGTGTGGCCATCATGGCAGACTCAACATCACGTTGGGCAGAAGCGCTGCGGGAAATGAGTGGACGATTGCAAGAGATTCCCGGAGATGAAGGTTATCCGGCTTATCTTGGAAGTCGAATTGCGGAATACTATGAGCGAGCAGGGCGTTTCCATTCATTAGGCACGCAGCCTCGGGAAGGAAGCATTACCGCAATTGGCGCGGTTTCACCTGCTGGTGGAGACATCTCAGAACCAGTCACCCAAAATACCTTACGAATCGTGAAAGTTTTCTGGGCATTGGATAGCATGCTGGCGCAAAAACGGCATTTTCCCTCCATCAACTGGATGAATTCCTATTCCCTTTATGAAGATCAAATCAATTCTTATTTAGATCAATTATTAGGCGATCGCTGGTCGGAGCTAGTCAATGAATCAATGGCGATTCTCCAAGAAGAAAGCCGTTTAGAAGAGATCGTTCAATTGGTAGGGATGGATTCTCTTTCTCAAAGAGACCGTTTGACGATGATGACAGCCCGTTCTTTGAGACAAGATTACTTGCAGCAAAACGCCTTTGATGACGTTGACACGTATACATCTCGTAATAAGCAGTTCAAAATGTTAGAGAATATTCTTTACTTTAATGAACAAGCGCAACGTGCACTGCAGCTAGGTGCTTACTTAGATGAGATCACCAAAGGAACGGTTGATCTGCGTGAGCGCATCGCCCGCAGCAAATACATTCCTGAAGAAGAATTGACCCACTTGGATACGATCAAGCATGACATCAAAGAAATGTTACAACGAATCATTGAAACTGGAGGTGTTCATTGATGTTAAAAGAATATCGTACAGTTTCCGAAATCGCCGGCCCCTTAATGGTGGTTGAGAACGTCAGAGGCGTTAAATTTGATGAACTCGTCGAAGTCCGCATGGACACAGGTGAGATCCGTCAAGGACAAGTACTGGAAGTCAGTGATGACAATGCCGTTGTCCAAGTCTTTGAAGGTACTAGCAACTTGAGTGCCGAAGAAAGTAAAGCAAGATTTCTAGGAACTGGTTTGACTTTGGGGGTTTCTCTAGATATGATGGGTCGAGTGTTTGATGGTTTAGGAAAACCCAAAGATAATGGCCCGAGAATCTTGCCAGAAAAACGCATCGATGTAAATGGTGAAGCCATCAATCCAATGGCACGGGACTTCCCGGATGAATTTATCCAAACGGGAATCTCAACCATCGATCATTTAAATACCCTAGTTCGTGGACAAAAACTACCAATCTTTTCCGCCTCCGGTTTGCCTCATAAAGAGATCGCTGCTCAAATTGCGCGACAAGCAACCGTACCCAGCCAAGAAGGTAATTTCGCGATCGTCTTTGCAGCTATCGGAATTCCATTTGAAGAAGCAGAATTTTTCGTAGATGAATTTCGTAAAACCGGTGCGTTAGACCGTTCTGTTTTGTTTATGAACCTTGCCAATGACCCGGCAATCGAACGGATCGCTACCCCTAAGATGGCATTGACCGCAGCAGAGTATTTGGCTTTTGAAAAAGGCATGCACGTTTTAGTGATCATGACCGATATGACGAACTATTGCGAAGCATTGCGAGAAATCTCCGCTGCTCGCCGAGAAGTTCCGGGACGTCGTGGCTACCCAGGCTATCTTTACACCAATTTAGCGACGTTGTATGAACGTGCAGGACGTTTGATGGGCAAAGAAGGCTCGGTCACACAGATTCCAATCTTAACGATGCCTGATGGCGATAAAACCCACCCAATTCCTGATTTGACCGGCTATATCACGGAAGGACAAATCATTTTGTCGCGGGACCTTTACAAACGCAATATCAACCCGCCAGTGGATATTTTGCCAAGTCTTTCCCGGTTGAAGGACAAAGGAACGGGAGAAGGTAAGACCCGTGCCGATCATGCGGCAACGATGAATCAAATTTATGCCGCCTATTCCGATGGGAAAGCTGCCAAAGAGTTATCGATCGTTTTAGGAGAGTCTGCCTTGTCTGATCTTGATAAAAAGTACGCGCGTTTTGCTGATCTTTTCGAAAAAGAGTATGTCAACCAGGGATTTGAGACCAACCGGACGATTGAAGAAACGTTAGATTTAGGCTGGAAGCTATTAGCTACCTTGCCAAAACAAGAGTTGAGCCGTATCAAAGAAGAATTTATCGACGCCTATTACCCAACGGACGAGGATGTGAGTTCTTAATGGCGATCTTAAATGTCAATCCAACTCGGATGGAACTAAGTCGTTTGAAAAAACGGCTGACGACGGCAACCCGTGGTCACAAATTATTGAAAGACAAGCAAGATGAGCTGGTGCGCCAATTCATTCAGCTAGTAAAGAAAAACCAGGAACTTCGTAAAAAAATGGAAACTGCGCTGCAAGCAGGGATGGAAGAGTATGTGCTGGCTTCTAGTAGTATTCCCGATGTCGTTTTGCAAGAAGCATTTATGATCCCTTTAAATAAAGTGACACTAGATGTACAAAGTCGGACCATCATGAATATGGATGTGCCAGTGTTAAATCCTGTTTACGAAGAAGAAAGCTCTGATGATGACTTTTCCTATGGTTTTGTAAGTACCACCAGTGAGCTGGATCTCTCATTGTCTCATCTCGACCAAATGCTGCCAGTAATGCTGCAATTGGCAGAGATCGAGAAAACCTGTCAACTGATGGCCAATGAGATTGAGCGGACGAGACGAAGAGTCAATGCGTTAGAGTATATGACGATTCCCAAACTGACGGAAACCATTCAATACATCGAAAGCAATCTGGCAGAAGACGAACGAGCAACATTGACCCGCTTGATGAAGGTCACAGATATCATTGCGGAAAATGAAGCAAAGTGAGGCTTTTGCAAATCACTTGGAAAAATCAAAAAAAGACACGTAGAAGGGGATTCCTTTCTACGTGTCTTTTTGCTTGTTAAGAGCGTAGTAGCAGTTGGTCATCTTTTAATTCAGCACCGCTATTTTGATGGAACATTTCCATCAATTCAGGGACGGTTAAATGTTGCTTTTGCTCACCGGCAATGTCCACGACGATCTTGCCTTGATGAAGCATGATCAGGCGATTGCCATAGCGAATGGCATCTTCCATATCATGAGTAACCATGAAGGCCGTCAACTGTTGTGAACGAATCAATTGATCGGTCAATGCCATGACAGTCAACGAGGTTTTTGGATCTAGGGCAGCGGTATGTTCATCTAATAAAATCAATTTAGGTTGTTGCAATGTCGCCATCAAGAGGGTAATCGCTTGACGCTGTCCGCCTGATAACAAACCGATCTCGGCAGAAAGTCGATTTTCTAAGCCTAAGTTTAGGCTGGCTAATTTCTCTTGGAAAAACGCGCGGTTTTTCGCTTTGACGCCTGTTGCAAACCCTCGGACTTGGCCACGTTTGTAAGCCAGTGCTAAGTTTTCTTCAACAGTCAAACGAACGGCTGTCCCCATACGTGGATCTTGAAAGACTCGGCTAATATCCTTTGAACGTTTCGTAACGGATAAACGGGTGATGTCTTTTCCATCTAAGGTGATTTTTCCTTGTTCTGTTGGGATCGTTCCTGCAATACTGTTTAAAAGGGTCGATTTTCCGGCACCATTGCCACCGATGATCGTAATAAAATCACCGGCATTCATCGTCAGGTCAATGCCTCGCAAGACATGGTTCTCATTGATCGTTCCTTTTTCAAAGGTTTGGTGTAGATTTTCGATTGTTAAGACTGAAGTCATTAGGATTGGCCTCCTTTGGTTTTTGGCAGCATCTTTTTAAGTCCTAGTTTTGAACGAAGCTGCGGTAACGAGAGGCAGATGACTAAGACGATTGCGGATGCCAGTTTGATATCATTGGCTTCGACATTGAACTCGAAAACGACGGCCAGGATAAAGCGATAAACGATCGCTCCGATCACGATGGTGATCAACCGTAACAGCAAAGATTTATTGGCAAATAAAACTTCTGCAATAATGATCGATGCCAAGCCGATGACGATCGTACCGATTCCGGAGTTTAGGTCAGCAAAACCGTTGTTTTGGGCTAAAAGAGCACCTGAGAGGGCAATACAGCCGTTAGAGATCATGTAACCGATGATCTTCATGTTATCGGTGTTGATACCGTTGGCTTCACTCATAGCTAAATTGTCGCCCGTCGCTCGCAATGCTAAGCCAATCTCTGTACGGAAAAAAAGGAACAAGCACAAAATGACGACAGCTGCGAAGAGAAAGCCCGCAAGAATCACGGCATTGTTTTTGGTTAGACCCATGGCTTGAAATTGGGTGAAGACCGTGTCTTGTCCTAATAGGGCAATGTTGGGAGCACCCATTACACGATTCGTGATGGAATAAAGCCCAGTCATCGTGATGATCCCGGCCAACAAGGCTGGGATCTTTAGTTTTGTATGCAGTAGACCAGATACCAAGCCAGCTAACATGCCGCCCCCAAAGCCCATCAAGCTGGCTAATATGGGGGAGACGCCATTCGTGATACTGATTGCTGCGATCCCTGCACCCAAGGGAAAACTTCCTTCTGCAGTTAAATCAGCAATATCCAGAATACGGAAGGTCAAAAATACCCCGATCGCCAGCAATGCCCAAAGGATCCCTTGAGAGGTGGCAGATTGTAGTAATAGCAAGAACGTGTCGACTAAATTCATATGTTTTCCTCAAATCTAAATTAGTATGGTTATTCTGGAGCAGTGATGCTGGCAGGATCAATTCCTAAAGCAGCAGCCATTTCTTCATTGACGACTAACTCTAAATTTTCTGCTGTTTCAACAGGCGTGGTTGCTGGTTGTGCATCACCATCCAAAATTTTCGCTGCTAGTTTCCCTGTTTGAATACCAAGTGATTTATAGTCAATACCATAAGTTGCTAGGGCGCCATCGTCTACTTGTTCCACGGAACCTGCGACGATCGGTGTTTTGGTCTCTTTGGCCACTTCACCAACGATTGCTGAAGCAGAGGCAAAAGTATTGTCTGTTGGGACATAAATGCCATCGACGTCTTTTGCCAGGCTAGTGGTCACTTGCTGCACGTCATTGGTCGTATTGGCTGTCAATACTTTAACATCAACCCCAGCAGCTCTTAAGGCTTCTTCTGCCAAGTCTGCTTGGATTTTTGAATTAGCTTCTCCTGCGTTATACATGATGCCAATCGTTTTGGCGTCAGGGACGATACTTAACAGCAAATTGATCTGCTGCTCGATAGGCACCATGTCTGAAGTACCTGTGATGTTGCGACCGGGTTCTTCATTTGAATCTGCTAATTTTGCTCCAACTAAGTCAGTAACTGCAGTAACCACGATTGGGATATCCGTAGTTTCATTTGCCAATGAAACAGCAGCAGGGGTAGCGATGCCTAATAGAAGATCAGGATCGGCATTCACTAAGCGTTCACTCATACTTTTTAAATTATCTTGGCTATTTTGGGCATTTTGGTATTCGATCGTCAGGTTTTCACCTTCTGTGTAGCCCGCTTCTGCTAAGCCTTCTTTGAACCCTTCATAGGCGGCATTCAAGGAGCCGTGTTCCACAAGTTGTAAAACACCGACTGTTTTTGTTCCATCGTTTTCCTCCGAAGCATTGTTTGATTCGCCACAAGCTGCTAATGCCAGCAAGGAAGCCGTAAGTAACCCAGTTGTGATCCATTTTTTCATTTTCATTGTAACTCCTCCTATAAACGTTTCTTTTTTTTATTGGGGTTTACCTGAACAAAAAAATCCATTCAGACAATCGTCTAAATGGATTCGATCCTATACTAAGCGTGAACGTATATTGGCAACCATTTAGAAGATTTTCTACATGGCTGCAAGTTCAAGTTAAAATGCTTTAGCCATCATAGATACAAACAAAACTTGTTTTGGGGTTTGCATCCATAATGTGATATGAATACAAACTATCTAAAGTAGCTAAAGTAAAAGATATTCAGTTGTGGGGATACGGTCGTTTTTAACATAAATGTTCCTCCAAACTTGAATTGATTTTAGTATAGACAAAAAAAAACAGACTGTCAAATGTTTTTCCTGAATTATCTGAAAATATTTGAATAACAATCTGAAAAAAGACTGAAAATGCAGATTTGTTTCAATTTTATTGAACAAAAGAAAAAACTTTGTTCTATCAAGCTTTTTTTGCTTGAAAATAAACAAAGTTTTTCTTAGGATCACTCGTTTTCTTCTTTATAATAACGAATGGTATTTTTGATTTCACGAATACTGTAAAGCAGATCATCCTCAAAGGATTGATCTTGATCAATATCGATGGTCTCATTGAACATTGCTTCGTATTCAGCGATCGTTAGTTTTTGCCGGGCATCAAGTAACGTTTGGTGAGCAGCTTGTGCTAACTGTTTTTCATAGCCAGGTACCAATATGCCGCTGAAAAATTCAGCAACCGCTCCTGAGCCGTAACTAAACAGTCCTATCCGATCATTGGCTTGCAAGCTGGAGGAATTTTCCAATAAAGAGATCAAGCCTAGGTACAATGAACCCGTATACAAGTTGCCGGTACGACGGCTGTAAACGATCGATTCTTCATAGCGAGCCATCAGGCGTTCTTGTTGCGTTTCTTCTTCTTCAGCAAAAACAGCCAACAAGGCTTTTTTACCCATTTTTGTATAAGGAATATGGAAGCTCAATGCAGCGTAATCTTTTGCTGTGCGTTGATTTTTTTCGCAATGGGCTTGCCAAACTTGTTTGAAGGAATCGATATAAACGGCATTTGACAAGTGGCCATCTACCATTGGATATTGATGGCCAACCGGACGCCAAAAATCATAAATGTCTTGTGTTAACATCAAGTTATCGTTATCAAGCTGCAAAATCGCTGGATCTGCAGAGATCAACATGGCAACTGCACCTACGCCTTGAGTTGGCTCTCCACCGGAGGCTAAGCCATAACGGGCGATGTCTGAAGCCACCACCAACACTTTGCTTTTTGGATTGGCTTGTACGTGGGCTTTAGCAAACTGCAAGCCTGCTGTTGCGCCATAACACGCTTCTTTGATTTCAAAGGAGCGGGCAAATGGTTGGATACCTAATAGGCGATGCAAAACCACTGCCGAAGCTTTTGATTCATCGATGCCGGATTCTGTGCCGACGATCACCATATCAATTGCTTGTAAATCTTCTTTTGTGAGGATATCTTTTGCCGCATGCATGGCAAAGGTGACGATATCTTGTGTTTTTTTATTGACCGCCATTTGATCTTGACCGATCCCGATCGTAAATTTATTTGGGTCGACCTCTCGGGCGTGAGCTAGATCAACCATATCTATAAAATAGGGGGGGACATAAAAATTTATTTTATCAATACCAACGTTCATTCCGTCGCTCCTTTATGTTCTACGTACTTAGTAGGCTACACGTTCTAAGGTATCATATTTTTTGAAAAAAATGAAAAAGAATTGATTAGAATTTAAACTTTATTAAAGAAAGTAGAAAAGGGCGCAGCAAGCTGATGTGGGGTATTCTTTTTTGGAGGATTTAATGATATATTTCAAGAGGAGGTGACGTACGTGGAAGAAGTTGTCATTATCGACGCAATAAGAACGCCAATTGGCAAATACCATGGGTCATTAAAAGAATATTCAGCAGTAGAATTAGGAACAGTTGCTGCAAAAGCCTTGTTGGCAAGAAACCAACAAGCAAAAGAACATATCGCACAAGTGATTATCGGAAATGTCCTACAAGCAGGCAGTGGTCAAAATCCAAGCCGTCAAGTTTCCCTGCAAAGTGGACTTTCTTCAGATATCCCAGCCTCAACGATCAACGAAGTTTGCGGTTCGGGAATGAAAGCGATTCTAATGGGCATGGAGCAAATTCAGTTAAACAAGGCATCCGTCGTTTTGACTGGTGGGATTGAAAGTATGACGAATGCGCCGCTTTTCAGTTATTATAACAAGGCAGAAGATCAGTATTCAGCCCCAATATCAACAATGATGCATGATGGCTTAACGGATGCTTTTAGCAGCAAACCGATGGGCTTAACGGCTGAAACTGTTGCAGAAAGATACGGCATCACTCGACAAGAACAAGATGAATTTGCCTACCACTCCCAAATGAAAGCTGCCAAGGCACAAGCAGAAAAGAAATTTGAGCAAGAGATCGTACCTTTGACTGAAAAGTCAGGGACCGTTTTACAGGATGAAGGCATTCGCGCCGCTACGACGGTCGAAAAATTAGCTGAACTTAAAACGGTTTTCAAAAAGGACGGTACGGTGACTGCTGGGAATGCCTCAACCATCAATGATGGGGCTGCCATGGTCTTGATCGCCTCAAAAAGCTACTGTGAGGAGCATCAGATTCCTTATCTGGCAGTGATTAAAGAGATTGTTGAAGTTGGCTTTGCTCCAGAGATCATGGGAATCTCACCAATCAAAGCAATCGATACTTTGCTGAAAAAGCAAGCACTGTCGATTGAAGAGATCGGTATTTTTGAAATCAATGAAGCCTTTGCAGCTTCCTCAATTGTAGTAGAACGTGAACTTGGTTTGGATCCCAAGAAAGTCAACCGTTACGGCGGGGGCATTTCTCTTGGCCATGCGATTGGCGCGACTGGCGCTCGGATCGCAACGACGGTCGCTTATCAGCTAAAAGACACCCAAGAGCGCTATGGGATCGCCTCTTTATGTGTCGGTGGTGGGTTAGGGCTAGCGATGCTGTTAGAAAACCCTTTGGTCGCATCAAGTCAAACTGATTTTCATAAGGAGTCAGCATCAGAAAAAACAGAAAAAAAAAAGTTCTACGCCCTTACGCCTAACGAACGGCTAGCCTTTCTCGAAGCACAAGGGGCGATCACGGCAACCGAATCCTTGGTTTTTCAAGAAATGGCATTAGACAAGGAAACCGCCAATCACTTGATCGAAAACCAGATCAGTGAAGTGGAAATCCCCTTAGGCGTGGGGTTGAATCTGCAGGTAAATGGCAAGTTATACAATGTCCCGTTAGCCACAGAAGAACCCTCTGTGGTTGCAGCGATGAGCAACGGTGCCAAAATGGCTGGTCCCATTACAACAACTAGCCAAGAACGTTTGCTTCGAGGACAGATCGTCTTTATGGGTGTTCAAGACCCAGATGCCATTTTGGCAAAAGTCAATACAGAGCAAGCAACGATTTTTGCAGTGGCGAACGAGGCATATCCCTCGATCGTAAAACGCGGCGGAGGACTGCGACGAGTGATTGGTCGGAACTTCTCCCCAACAGAATCTGAATTAGCAACAGCCTATGTTTCAATCGATTTGTTGGTTGATGTCAAAGATGCCATGGGCGCCAACATCATTAATTCGATTTTAGAAGGAGTAGCCGACCTCTTTCGGAAGTGGTTCCCAGAAGAAGAAATTCTCTTTAGTATTTTAAGTAATCTTGCTACGGAATCGTTAGTGACAGCCACTTGCTCCGTACCTTTTGATAAACTGAGCAAGACCGGAAATGGCAGACAAGTCGCAACAAAAATCGTTCATGCAGCTGATTTCGCTAAGATTGATCCGTATCGAGCGACTACCCATAACAAAGGGATCATGAATGGT
Organism: Enterococcus sp. S53; assembly: GCF_016516865.1. Lineage (NCBI taxonomy): Bacteria > Bacillati > Bacillota > Bacilli > Lactobacillales > Enterococcaceae > Enterococcus > Enterococcus sp. S53. The sequence continues at coordinate 26,052 of NZ_JACVUH010000019.1, read as the reverse complement.
GTCGAAGCACTGATTTTGGCTACCGGCAATGATACCCGCGCACTTTCCGCTGCTTGTCATGGGTATGCCGCACGTAACGGTCGGGTGCAAGGCTTAACTTCTTGGAAAATCGCTGAAGACCGACTGATCGGCAGTATTACACTCCCGTTGGCGATCGCCACGGTCGGGGGGGCGACGAAAGTATTGCCGAAAGCCCAAGCGGCTTTGGCACTGACTGGTGTTGAAACGGCGAGTGAGTTAGCTTCGCTGGCGGCAAGTGTCGGGTTGGTTCAGAATCTGGCAGCTTTGCGGGCATTGGTTTCAGAAGGGATTCAGCAAGGCCATATGAGCATGCAAGCCCGTTCATTAGCTATTTCAGTTGGGGCAAAAGGAAACGAGATCGAGCAGCTGGCAGCTAAGCTGCGAGCGGCGAGTCAAATGAATCAAGAGCAAGCCCGTAAATATTTAACAGAAATACGCAATTAAAAAAGGTTCTCTAGGGAAATTCCTAGAGAACCTTTTGTTTATCGTTCAGTAATCGCCGTATGGGCATACGCCTCGATCAATGGAATGACTTCTAATTTTACTTTGTATTTGCGTTCTAGCGCGGTTTCGATAGTAAAAGTATCACTTTCTGTTTCAGAAATTGTTGCTAGAACACGATCTTCTTTCGGGGAAGCTTCGATTACGATCGTTTCTCCTGAAGATTGTTTTGCAGAAAATTTAGGGAATGCTGCGATTTTTTCGGCAAATGCTGAAAAAGTCATGGATTCGTCAGAATCATCAGCCGTTGATTCCTCTGATTTTTCTACTTCTTTAGTTGGTGCAGCCGTTTCGGTTGGTGTTGATTCTTCCTTCACTTCTGCTGTTTCTGTGACAGGAGCGGAAGCAGGCGTCGCACTTACTTGTGTATTGGTCGGCAACCAGTAGGCGGCGATTTCATCGACTAAGTTATCGCTGAAACGATCAAGTAAGCCAGCTTCTAAGCGTTGGATTCGTTTCACGACGATTTTGAAGTTCTCATCTAAAGGAACAGCGATTTTTTGTTCTTTTGGTGTTTCCTTCAACAATTCAATCAATAATTCCTCGTGATTTTTAGGATTGATATAAACAGTTGTCGGAAGGTCGAACTTATCTGCTGTTTTGCGCTCGATCGCTGTAAACAACTGTTGTCGAGCTGTTTCATAAGACGGGCGGAATTGTTGTTTCAATTTTGCTAATTGTTTCTTTTTCATAATCTTCTCCTCTCGATCACTATCGATTATAAGGAAAATTTGCAGAAAAGAACAGTGATTCTCATGAAAAATACAAAAAAAATTATATACTTCCTGAAAAAACGCCAGCGCTGCTAAAGAAGCGGCGCTGGCGTTTCTACTAGATCATTGATTTGATGGTACTTAGGCATCAGGATCAAAAGCTCCTTGTCTCCAGTGGCGACTAAGTAGTTTTCCCAAAGAAAAAAGCGTATCTCTCCAGTGAGTTTCTCAGCTAGCATCTGCTGATGGTCGCTGGTTGACCATTGACGTGCCGGAAAATGTTGGACTTTGTCTGGCCATACAAGAAAAACAAAATCAGCATGTAAGGCTTTTTGAACAGCAGGGGAGAGGTGAATCAAATCAGTTGTCTTCATAGGCTTCTCCTTATAGAGAGTAAAATTAAAACCCTGTCGTATCTGGATTGGTCGCTTTCCCAACGACGCCATCTAATTGATCGATCGTTTTGATGTCTTCTTCAGATAGCTCAAAATCAAAGACATGGATGTTTTCTTCGATCCGACTTGGTGTGACTGATTTTGGTAATGGCAAGAAACCATGTTGTAAAGACCAGCGTAATGCAACTTGAGCGATTGATTTTTGATGCTTTTCAGCTAATGCTTTCATTTCTGGTACATCAAATATCTTCCCGGTACCTAATGGGCTATATGCTTCAAGCAATACATCGTGTTCTTGGCAATAGGTCACGACTTCTTCTTGTAACTCGCCAGGTGCAAGGAAAATCTGATTGACCATTGGGAAGATGGTCGCTGTTTTTTTCAATTCTTCAAAATGATGTGGTAAGAAGTTGCTGACGCCGATCGCTTTGATTTTGCCTGCTTGATACAATTCTTCAAAAGCGCGCCATGTTTCTGCATTCGCTGTTTGCCAGTTGTCACGAAAGGCTACTGGGTTTGGCCAATGGATTAAGAAAAGATCGATATAGTCTGTTTGTAGTTTTTCTAAGGACTCTTCAAAAGAAGACATCACAAGATCATAGGAATGGTTTGCATTCCACAATTTTGTAGTCAAGAAAAGCTCTTCGCGGGGAATGCCACTTTCTTTGATCGCTTGACCAACACTGGCTTCATTTTTATAGCCTTGTGCTGTATCAATATGGCGGTAACCTACTTCCAGTGCTTTTTTGACTGATGCTACGGCAACGTCGCCGTCTGGTGTTTGCCATGTGCCAAAGCCTAGCTCAGGGATGGTCACATTGTTTGATAACGTATAGCTGTTCATGTTCATTCCTCCGTTTTCTGTGATACCTTTAGTTTAGCAGACGAAGACGGATTTTCCAATGAATGCATCTTTCAAAAAGGAAGTGTCCAACAAGAAAAATGACGTTTGACTCTTGTCAGTTCGCCTATTTTTTTTGTACACTAGACAAATGGATAAGGAGCGTAACCAATGGATATTTATTTGAAACATGCGATTTTACACATTATTGACCGTCAAACAGGCGATCCGGTTTTTTCACAAGTTGAACTTGATTTAACAACGGAATACATTCGTGATTATTTGACGAAAAAAATACAGAAACTTGCAACACCGCAAACCAAAACAGGGCGTTTACTCGAAACATCAACGATCGCTCAACTGGTCAAACAAGCACCTGATGATTTTGTCGCAGCCAGTGAAGCGATCGTCCAACGGTGGTATGAAGCCTACAAGGAAAGTGAAGATGCACCAAGTGCGGATGCCTTTGTCGTCTTGTATGAATTTGATACAAGAATGCAGTTGGCATTTTTGAAGGTCAACTATCAAGACGGCTATACGCATTTTATTGATAATGGGGAAGCTGGGATCGAAAACAATTTGATTTTGCATCGTGCTTTACTAGCAGGTAAAACCCAAAAGGCCGATGAAGGGATCACAATTGATGTGGAGAGCTTAGACTTTGAACTGATTGAAAAGAAATATAGCTTTTCAGGGGAAAAATATGCTTACTTTTCAACGAAAGTCATTGATGCCGAACCGATTCCTTCGTTAGAAGAAAACGTCAAAGTCATCAAAAAAGTGGCGGAAAAAATTGGGCAGAAGTTTGAAACACCTACCTATAACGTTGTTGCCGATTTAAAAGAAGCGGTCTACGACACGATCGAAGAATCTGGTCATATCGATGTCAGCGAAGTAGCGCAAAAAGTCTTTAAAGACAATATTACCGCTCAGCTTTCTTTTCAAGAAGAAGTGGCTGAAAAAGGATTCGTCAATCAGGCGCCAATGATGCGGGATGTCCGTGAGATTTCGGAGAAAAAATTTGGGAAACAAAAACTGAAATTATCTAACGGGATCGAATTGATCGTTCCTTTGGATGTCTACCGAGATCCAAATTTGATTGAATTTATCAATAACCCAGACGGAACGATTTCTGTAACGATCAAAAATGTAGAAGAAGTAATTAATCGGATGTAGGAGAAGAGGCTTCTGTGGGGATGATACGGAGCTAACAACATAGAACAACAAAAAAAAGCAGAGATTCCTCTTTAAGAAATGAGGAGTCTCTGCTTTTTTCTGGATATCTTTGATCAATATCAGCAATTATTGATCGGTCAGTTTCTCAAGGGCGGCTTTAGGAACGTCTTCTTCAGAAACTTCTTCCCAGCTCAGAACACCTTTATTAGGATTGACCAATAATTTTAAATAGGCACCTTCTCTTAAAGGAGCGGAACGGTGCTCATTCATTTTGACCCTTTTGACTTCTCCAGAGGAACTGTAAGCGTCTTGTGTGTAACGGTAGACATCTTCGGCAACCCCGTTATCACTAATTTCTGTATCGTGCTCGCCGGCATCCGTGATGACTGTATAGTACTCATTTCCACCATAGTAATAATGATAAGTAGCAAAACAGCCCCCAAGGAAAATTGCTGTAAAAACCAGCGCTGCCATGATTTTCTTCACATCTCTCACCTCATCTTCTATTATTCATAAAAATTGTCCTACGTCCAATAGATCGCTAAAAAGCAAAGAAATTCTTAGGGATTGGGAGCTGAGTCCTCTGACTTGACTTTGACTAATTTTGACCTATAATAAGAGTAGATTTAAACTTACAAAAAATAAGTTAAGGCTTATGAATTTGGAAGCGTAAATCGCAAAAATATGATTCGAGTCAAACAGCGACTCAACTTTCTCTAGGAGGGAAACAATATGGCAAAACAACATTATGATCGTAGCAAACCCCATGTCAACATCGGAACAATTGGACACGTTGACCATGGGAAAACAACCTTGACTGCTGCTATTACCACAGTTCTTGGGAAAAAAGGGCTTGCCAATCCGCAAGATTACGCAAGTATCGACGCGGCTCCTGAGGAACGCGAACGTGGTATCACTATCAATACTGCCCATGTAGAATATGAAACAGAAAAACGGCACTATGCCCATATCGATGCACCAGGACATGCGGACTATGTGAAAAATATGATTACAGGGGCTGCCCAAATGGACGGCGCAATCTTGGTCGTATCAGCGACAGATGGCCCAATGCCACAAACACGGGAACATATTTTGCTTTCTCGTCAAGTAGGTGTGAAACATTTGATCGTCTTTTTGAATAAAACGGACCTTGTCGATGATGATGAGTTGATCGATTTAGTTGAAATGGAAGTCAGAGAATTGCTGACTGAATATGATTTTCCAGGGGATGACATTCCTGTGATCAAAGGCTCTGCTTTAAAAGCCTTGGAAGGTGATCCAGAAGCAGAAGCAGCGATCTTAACGCTGATGGATACGGTAGATGAATATATCCCAACACCTGAACGAGATACTGACAAACCATTATTGTTGCCAATCGAAGATGTCTTTTCAATTACTGGACGGGGAACCGTTGCTTCTGGTCGGATCGATCGCGGAACAGTAAAAGTCGGTGATGAAGTAGAAATCGTCGGAATCAAACCTGAAACACAAAAAGCAGTCGTAACAGGAGTAGAAATGTTCCGTAAAACGATGGACTTTGGCGAAGCTGGTGATAATGTAGGGGTATTATTACGGGGAATCATCCGTGATGAAATTGAACGGGGACAAGTGTTAGCAAAACCAGGTTCCATCACACCACATACGAAATTCCAAGCAGAAGTCTATGTGTTGACAAAGGAAGAAGGCGGTCGCCATACCCCATTCTTTAATAACTATCGCCCACAATTTTACTTCCGTACAACGGACGTAACTGGGAATATCGTTTTACCAGAAGGAACGGAAATGGTTATGCCTGGTGACAACGTAACGATCGATGTGGAATTGATCCATCCAATCGCTGTGGAAAATGGAACGACCTTCTCCATTCGTGAAGGTGGACGAACAGTTGGTTCTGGTATCGTGACCACGATCGAAAAATAAAAATCAGTGAAACAGTGCTTCCTTTATCTGAAGGAGCACTGTTTCCTTTTTCATGTCAAACTATCAACAATCCCTCCATCAGCTTAGGATTGCTTGTTTTTTTCTAAATAATCTTGTGATTTTATTAAGGATTTTTTAGGAGAGAAAAAATTCTAGTCAGCCTGTTCATTTCATAGTACGATAGATTCTGACTTAGAAAAGATGGGATGTATTTGATGAGAAAAATTCGACGTTTCCTAGGATTTGTACTGAAGCTTGCGCTCTTGCTGCTGCTGATCGGAGCAGGGGTTTGGGGCTATCGGAATTACACGGCATTGAAAGCTGTCTATGCGTATGAAGAGGAAATCGCACAGCAGACACAAGCCCACGACATCTCTGAATATCAGTCTTTAGCAATGAGTATCATGCTGACGGAGTCAAAAGGACAAGGCAATGACCCGATGCAAAGTTCTGAAAGTGTATATGGAAAACAAAATCAATTTGATACGCCAGAACAAAGCATCGAACAAGGGGTTTCTTATTTAGCCGAGTTGATCGAAAAAGCAGAGCAAATGAATTGTGATCTTTGGACCGCGGTCCAGGCTTATAATTTTGGGACAGATTATATTGATTATGTCGCTGAACGGGGTGGCGTGAACACCTTAGAATTAGCTGAAACATACTCCAGAGAGGTTTTATCCCCGTTGTTAGGCAATGATACAGAACAAACCTATCGTTATTGGGGCATCCAATCGGTCTTTTATAATGGCGGTCATTTGTATCACAATGGCGGCAATATGTTCTATGCGGATCTAATAAAAATGAACCGGTGGAAAATCGACGTTACGGCGCGGTTTTTTTCTTGATCGTCAAGAAACAACGCAAGCAAAAAAGCTTGAAATACAAATAGAATATGGTAAAATCATTATGAGTGATTCTGTCTAATTATTCTTCGCACTGATACCTATTAGTGCGTTTTTTTACCTAGTAAACGATGAATACTTACCAAATGGAGGTGAGTGGATGGCACGAATTCCTCAAACGATCATTGACGATATTCGCGAACGCAGCAATATTGTTGATATCGTGGGACAGTATGTCCAGTTAAAGAAATCCGGAAAGAATTATTTTGGTTTGTGTCCCTTTCATAATGAAAAATCACCTTCTTTTTCCGTTGCAGAAGACAAACAAATTTTTCATTGTTTTGGTTGTGGTCGTGGGGGAAATGTTTACGGTTTTTTACAAGAGCTTGAAGGCATCAGTTTTCCTGAAGCAGTCGTCAAAGTAGCAGAAATGAACGATATTCCTCTTGATCCGCAATATCAACAGTCAGAAGGTATCAATGAGGCGACCTCACAAACGAGTCAACTGATTGCGCTGCATGAAAAAGCCGCCGAGGTCTATCATCACATGTTGGTGAATACGGCTGCTGGACAAGAAGCGCTTGATTATTTGTTGGATCGCGGATTGACGATGGCATTGATTGAAGAATTCAATATTGGTTTTGCGCCGAACGAACGCTCGTTTTTGGAGAAAGTCTTTTTGAATGAACAAGCCAAAGCTGAATTTTTTCCTGATACAGGGCTCTTTGTTCAACGAAACGATGGTTCATTGGCGGATCGCTTTTACCAACGAATCATGTTTCCGATTCGTAATCCTCAAGGAAAAACGATTGGTTTTTCTGGTCGTTGGCTGGCAAGCGAAAAAGTTGGTGATCAAGACCAGCCGAAATATTTAAATAGTCCTGAAACGATCCTTTTCAACAAGCGCGAGGTTCTCTTCAACTTTGACAAAGCACGCCGTGCGATGCGCAAAGATGGCCAAGTGTATTTATTTGAAGGATTTATGGACGTGATCGCCGCTTGGCAGGCAGGAATCGAAAATGGGATCGCCTCAATGGGAACCAGCTTAACCAATCAGCAGATCGCCCATATCGAACGAGTGGCACAAGAAGTGATTCTTTGTTACGATGGAGATAGTGCAGGGGTTGAAGCAACGAACCGTGGGATCGATCTTTTGCAAAACAATAGCCGTTTGAAACTATCGGTGGTTCGAGTACCGGAACGGATGGACCCAGATGAGTATTTGCGCAAATATGGGACAGAAGCTTTTTATAAATTAGCTGTCCACGGCAAAGAAACGGTTTTTGCATTCAAAATGGATTATCATCGGACGAATCGCAATTTAGCCAATGAGAAAGAACAATTGGACTATGTCCAAGTTGTGTTAAATGAATTGCAGCGTGTGGATTCTTTGTTGGAGCAAGACCGTTATTTGACCCAGCTGTCTACAGAGTTCAATTTGAGTCGTGAAACCCTGCAGCAGCAACTCAAGCAAAATCGGCAAGAACAGCGGCCGATGCAAGATATAGCGCCACCACCGCCAGCAGATAATCCTGTGGTCTTTACGCCGCCAACGCGGCAGCAGCCCAAAACACAGGTAGAAAAAGCACAAGAATTATTATTGTACCGTTTGTTTCATGACAGTACATTAAATCATCGCTTTCGAGCGAGTGGTATATCCTTTATCCACGATCGTTATCAACAGCTGTATCTGCTGTTTGATGCGTATATGGAAACAGAAGAACACTTTGTTTTAGCAAAGTTCTTAGATTTTTTAAAAGAAGATTCAATGAAAAAAATGGTGATCGATATTGCAGATCTTAAAGCTTCTGAGGAAGGGACTGAACAAGAATTTCAGGACATTCTGCAGGTCTTTCAAAAGTCGGGCATTGCTGAAGAAATCAATGAAAAACGAATCCAGCAGCAAGAAGCAAGACAAAAAGGAAACCAGCAATTAGAACTTGAACTAGCGATCGAAATCATTGATTTGACCAAACGGTTGAAACAAGCTAAATAGCGAACTGAAAGGGGCTTTCTTTCATGGCAGAAGAAACAAAAAAAACGTATGACAAAGCAGTTGCCGAATACATCCGAGAAAACAAAACAAAGGGGCAAGTTGTTTACGATGACATTACGAATCGTTTAGCAACGCCGTATACTTTGGATGCTGATGCAATGGACAAACTAATTCAAAAACTGGAGGATTCAGGCATCAGTGTCGTGGATGAAAATGGAGAGCCTTCAGTCCATAGTTTAAAGAGTAATGAAAAACGACAAGAAACCCAACCTCAAGAAGATCTGTCTGCACCGACTGGTGTGAAAATCAATGATCCCGTTCGGATGTACTTGAAAGAAATCGGTCGGGTGCCACTATTGACCGCAGAAGAAGAAGTGGCTCTTGCACTGAAAATCGAAGAAGGCGACCAAGAAGCAAAACAGCGTTTGGCAGAAGCCAACCTACGTTTGGTCGTTAGTATTGCCAAACGTTATGTAGGTCGAGGAATGCAATTCCTTGATTTGATCCAAGAAGGAAACATGGGGTTGATGAAAGCCGTTGAGAAATTCGACTACCGCAAAGGGTTCAAATTCTCGACGTATGCGACCTGGTGGATCCGTCAAGCAATCACCCGTGCCATCGCTGACCAAGCCCGCACCATTCGGATCCCAGTGCATATGGTAGAAACCATCAACAAATTGATTCGTATCCAACGGCAATTATTGCAAGACTTAGGACGCGAACCGACACCGGAAGAAATCGGTGCAGAAATGGATCTGCCGACGGAAAAAGTTCGTGAAATCTTGAAGATCGCTCAAGAACCTGTTTCATTAGAAACACCGATCGGTGAAGAAGATGATTCTCATCTAGGTGATTTTATTGAAGACCAAGATGCCACAAGTCCAGCAGAGCATGCGGCTTATGAGCTTTTGAAAGAACAATTAGAAGATGTACTGGATACCTTGACTGACCGTGAAGAAAACGTGCTACGCTTGCGTTTCGGAATCGATGATGGTCGTACTCGGACATTAGAAGAAGTCGGCAAAGTCTTTGGGGTAACGAGAGAACGGATTCGTCAGATCGAAGCAAAAGCGTTACGGAAACTACGCCATCCATCTCGTTCAAAACAATTGAAAGATTTCTTAGAATAATCAAGGTTTTATCGACTTTCCAAAGGTCCTCTTTGGAAAGTCTTTTTTGTTCTCGTTCTGTCATCTCTTCACAGGATCAGTAAAGAACTTAATAAAAACGTAACCAAGCAAGTGTTGGCTAATTGCTTAGAATGTGATAAATTTAATTTTGTGCATCTGCATAATTGAGTAATTAAAAAGAAATGCGAAGAAGACCTATTATTTGTCGGTCTTTGAAATAGGGAGCAGTGGGCGCATCAAGCGTTTGATCTGGTAGGTTACTGCTCCATAAAAAGGAATTGCAAAAAACAAAAGGAGTCAGTTTGAATCAATGAAGAAGACATGTCCTGAATGTGGATTTCAAGCAATAGAAGAAACATCCGTTTGTCCCAATTGCGGGTTTCAATGGAAGGAAGCAAAGGAGAACCAACAGGAACCAGCATCTGACTCTTCCGTTACGCCAGAAGAGCTACAAAATAAAAACGATGATATTCGCTGGTCTGACTTTAAAAATGTTCCGATCGGAAAAATGGAGGAGCATTTAGGTGATCGGCCGTCCTCGAATGAAGAAACGATCGACCTTGCTCAGCAGGAGGCCCTTCCCGATAAGCAAAAAGTAGCACTTGAATCAGAGTCCAAAAAAGAACCAGAAACGGCGGAAAACTCTGGGTCTAAAGAAGACCAAACAACATCAGCCAGCGAAGAAGTAAATGAGACCGATGCATTAAATACGGATGATCAGCATGACTCTGAGATTTTGGCTGCTTATATCCGGCAGCACAAACTTGATGAAGAAGCCAAGGCAGCTGCAGCTTTGGAAGCAGAAGAAACCGCTGTTGATCTATCCTCTGCTGTAGCAGAAAGTCAGGTGCAAGCCAGCGAGGAATCTCTGCCGGCAAGTGAAGAGGAAGCAGTGATGGAGCCAGTTATTGAAGAAGCTGGGAAGCAGCCAGAGCCAGTCATCGATCCAATTCCTGAACCAATCACCATAGCGGAGGAAACACCGCAAAAGGCGACTGCTGAAGAAAAAACACCTGTTTCTACCGAAAACAAGAAGAGCCCTCGTAAAGCACTCTACATTACAGCGGCTTGTCTATTAGTGGCAGCAGGTGGTGGTTGGGCGTATTACTATCAACAACAGCAACAAGAAACTGCCCGACAAACGCAACTGGCACAAGAGAACCGCACGTTAGATCAGATCGAAAATGAGCTGAATGATTTTTATACAGATGATGAGCGTGTGTTCATTAAAAGCGACAAAACAGCAGAACAGTTGGCGGCTGTGACGAATCAGTTGGCAGATTTTCAAGACCACGAACGATACGATGCCTTGTCACAAGAAGCAGAGACGATCGCTGACAAACTAGCGGCTTTAACAGAGATCAACAGCTATTTCAGCAGTCCTGCCGTTGTGGGGGATCAGTTGGAAGAAGTCCCCTTGAAAGAAGCTGCTGCTGTCACAATGGCGAAGCGTGAGAACGGGGATGCCTTTGATGAGTTGATCAATCAAGCCATCGACATGGGACAAAAAGAGTTCAGCGCGATCGAGGAAGTTCAAAATGCAGTGAAGAGCATGGTGGCTTTAAGTGGTGATGGGGAAGCTCCGGCAAGTGTCACCCGCGAGAACTACAATGCTTTAATGAAAAAAGTCCAAGCATTGTCAATCGATTCATTGGTGGAAAGTCTTACGACTGAACTGCGTAAAGTCGATACTGCCTTGACGAAGCGTGAAACAGCTACCCAACAAGCAGCGGCGCAACAACAAGCCGAACAAGCAGCACAAGCAGCGGCTTCTGAGAACAATTCTTCAGCTTCGAGCGGTGGTTCTTCAAGCGCTGCGGCACCAGCGCAAAGTACTTCTGAAGAAGAGTATGTCCTTTCGCCAAATACGCCAACAAATACTAACAATCAACCAATCATTCCAGCTCGTCAAAGTGATTTGGATGATGTGAACAATAGTGCTTGGGTGTGGGCGGATGGCGTCCAAGAAAAAATCATCGCCACAGCGATTGCCCGTGGTTATGTGGTGGAAGGCGGCTATACTTTTGAACGTGTGCGAATCGTCAATGGTGAAGGCTATTACAATTTTTATGCGACAAATGCCCAAGGTAGCTTGCTCAAAGGAACGGACGATTCAGCCTTCCCGCTATACTTATTTACGGTAAACGCCAAAACCGGCTATTTCAGAGGCAATGGGAACGATCACACCGTTCGCTAAATCCCCTGAGTCACTAGCAAAATTTCAGAGTAATTACATGCACATGTGAAAAACTCTTGTTTCCCCTCCCTGTTTTCGATATGATGAAAGATAATCGTTCTAACAAGGAGGGGTTTTTTGTGCAGAAAATGGAAAGATATGATCGGTTTGAAGATGGAGTCATTGCTTGTGTACCAACGATTCTTGGGTATCTGGGCATTGGTTTTGCGATGGGGGTTGTGGGAAAAGGCGTTGGGTTGTCTATTTTAGAAATTATTTTAATGTCTATTATTGTCTATGCTGGCAGTGCCCAATTTATCATTTGCGCGTTACTAGCGATTCAAGCACCCTTCATGACGATCGTCGCAACAGTTTTTTTAGTGAATTTACGACACTTTTTGATGAGCTTGTCAGTAGCTTCCTATTTTAAAAAGACACCTTTGCTTTCTGCTATTGGGATTGGGACGCTTTTGACCGATGAATCTTATGGTGTTTTGACGACAGCACTGCAACAAGACAAACCAATCACAGCGAAATGGACCCACGGGTTGAACGTGATGGCTTATTTGAGTTGGATCTTCGCGACCTTCTTAGGCGGATTATTAGGCTCGTTTATTCCAGATCCGGAAGCGTTAGGCTTAGATTTTGCCTTGGTAGCCATGTTTGTTGGTCTTTTTTTATTTCAAGTAGAGCGACCGCTTAAGAAGAAAACCCAGCAAACCCTCTTAGTACTAGGGGCAGTTGTGGGGACATTAATTTTATTTATGCGTTTTTCGACAGCTGAGATTGCGGTAATTGCGGCGACCTTGGCAGGTTGTTTGGTTGGGACGGTGACACATCATGACTAATTTTGTTATACTAATGCTAGCATGTGGGTTGGTTACATGGATTCCGCGGATCGTTCCTTTTTTATTTTCTAAAAAGCTGGTCTTTCCGAAGTCCTTCACCATCTTTTTGAGTTATTTACCTTTGTGTATTTTGGCGGCATTGTTGGTGCAAAATTTGTTGATCTTTCGTGAAGGGCAATTTCCCCTCTTGAAAGTCAAAGAAGCTGTTGCCTGTATCCCAGCATTGTTGGTGGGGTATTATACCAAAGATTTGATGAAGATCGTTATTACAGGCGTTATTGCTATGGCACTGCTGCGTTTCTTTGTATAGCAACGGGCAGTTTTTATGAAGAAGGAGAGAATAGATGAAAGACTTATTAGCATCCGTATTTAGCGGATTGATCATTGATGAAAATGAACAAAATTATTTTGTTCAAAAAGGCGGGGTTACCTTCCGACTAGCCAAGGAAGAAGGCGAGCATCATTTAGGTGAAGCAGTCGAAGGGTTTGGCTATCAAAATCAAAAGCAAGAAAATGTGCTCACTACGAACATTCCGAAAAGCCGCAAAGGGCATTATGCCTTTGGTACAGTCACAGGAAGCCGTCGCGACTTAGGCGTTTTCGTCGATATCGGTTTAAAAGACAAAGATATGGTGGTTTCATTAGATGAATTGCCAACGATGCGGGAACTTTGGCCTAAAAAAGGGGACCGCTTGATGGTCAGCTTGCGGGTCGATGACAAAGAGCGTATTTGGGCTTCATTAGCAGACGAGAAAATTTTTAAGGCATTGAGCAAAAATGGTACGGAGCAAATGAAGAATCAAGATGTTACAGGTACCGTGTACCGTTTGAAGTTAGCGGGTACTTACTTGCTGACGGATGATTTTTATATTGGCTTCGTCCATCCATCAGAACGGTATCAAGAGCCGCGCCTTGGGGAAGTGGTCAAAGGGCGAGTGATTGGGATTCGTCCAGATGGTGTCTTGAACCTTTCATTGAAACCAAGAGCCCACGAAGCGATCTCAAATGATGCCGCCATGGTTCTAACCTTTTTAGAACGAGCACCTGAGAACAAAATTCCTTTCACCGACAAATCAGCACCGGAAGAGATTTTACAAACATTTGGTATTAGTAAAGGCCAATTTAAACGGGCATTAGGAACCTTAATGAAACAGCGTTTGATTGAGCAAAAAGACGGCTTTACGATTCTTATCAAAAAACCTAATTGAGAATACTTGTTTCTTTTATCGTTCTAATTTATAATGATTACAATGTTTGTCTTGAGTGATTCTCACTCAGATTAGAATCGTTATAAATTAACGGCATACGGAGGCAACTATGAACACAACAGCAGCATTAAAAAAGACCAAGAAACAATTGCACGAGTCGGGGTTTAAATTAACTCCTCAGCGAGAAGCGACGTTATTGGTCTTATTAGAAAATGAGAAAGACCATTTATCCGCCGAAGAGATTTTCTTTTTTGTGAGAAAAAAAAATTCTGAGATTGGCTTGGCAACCGTCTATCGAACGTTGGAGATCTTAACGGATTTGAAAATCGTCGATAAAGTCAGCTTTAATGACGGTGTCGCTCGCTATGATCTACGCAAAGAAGGTGCCAAACACTTTCATCATCACTTGTTGTGTTTGGAATGCGGCAATATTGAAGAGGTTGAAGAGGATTTGCTGGGCAGTGTCGAAGAGATCGTTGAACAAAAGTACCATTTTTTAGTAAAGGATCATCGGTTGACATTTCATGGTGTCTGCCAAAAATGCCAAAGCAAAGCCGAGTAATTGTACTTTGGCAATTTTAAATAAACGTTTGTTATCACCCGAATGATAGTCAGATGGTTTCCAATAGGAAGAGCGCTATTTTTTCCAATTTGAAAGAAACCGAAAAATCTGCTATGATTCGGGTGTTTCCTTGGGCAAACGATATGGGTAGGTGCCTCTTTTTTATTGGCAAGCTACTATCTTAACGAGCCAGAATTTGATATGATAAAAAAGCTGAAAGTAGAGGGAGCCCCATGAACGAACAAATCATTGATTATCTTCATTATTTGACCATTGAGCGCGGGCTATCCCAAAATACCCGTGCCAGCTACCAACGAGATCTGCAACAGTATCTTGCGTTTTTACAAAAAAAACAAGTCACTCAGTGGCAGCAGGTCGACCGAGTGATCGTTTTGTCTTTTTTGCAAAGTCTGCAAGAAGCGGGAAAATCCTCGGCGACCGTGATTCGGATGGTCTCTAGTTTGCGAAGATTCCATCAATTTTTGCGTCAAGAACGGTTTACCGATCATGATCCAATGCAGCATATTGATTCCCCGAAAAAACAGCAGAAGCTGCCTGATACCTTGAGTTTACAAGAAGTGGAGCGGTTGATCGAAACACCGGATACGCGAGCGGTGTTGGGCATCCGTGACCGAGCGATTTTGGAAGTGATGTATGCAACGGGCTTACGTGTCAGCGAGTTGATCGGTTTGAAATTAAACGATTTGCATTTAAGTATGGGGTTGCTGCAAACAACCGGGAAAGGCGACAAAGAACGGATCGTTCCATTAGGGGATCTAGCGATTCAATGGATCGAAACCTATCTCAGCGATGCGCGTCCGTATTTGACGAGAAAAACGCCAGATGAAAGCCATCTGTTTGTGAACAACCACGGCACGCAACTGTCTCGTCAAGGAATCTGGAAAAATTTAAAGGCCTTGGTTCGACAAGCTGGGATCACCAAGAATGTGACTCCCCATACGTTGCGCCATAGTTTTGCGACCCATCTATTAGAAAACGGGGCAGATCTGCGAACGGTTCAAGAGTTGCTAGGACACGCAGATATCTCGACCACTCAAATTTACACGCATATAACGAAGAAACGGATGACGGAAGTGTACAAGCAGCACTTTCCGCGCGCCTAGAAATCGAGGATGGAATGGAAGAAATCAAAATAAAATTGGCTGTCTTTGAAGGACCGCTGGATTTGCTGCTTCATTTGATCAAAAAACTGGAGATCGATGTTTATGATATTCCAGTTGCTACCATCACCGAACAATACATGCAGTACATCCATGCCATGAAAATTTTAGAATTAGAAGTCGCTGGAGAATATTTAGTTATGGCGGCGACTTTGATGGCGATCAAAAGCCAGATGCTATTGCCTAAACAAGAATTGATTGCTGAAGTCGAAGAGTACGAAGAAGATCCGCGGGATATGCTGGTGGCACAACTGCTAGAATACCGGAAATTTAAGTACGCAGCTGAACAGCTTTCAGAAAAAGCGGAAGAGCGCAGTTTGTATTACACGAAAGATCCAATGGATGTCGATGAATACAAAGAGGAAGAAGATCAATTAAGAGCCAATCAATTCAACACGGTCGATCTCTTTTTGGCTTTTCAAAAAATGGTCGAGAAAAAGAAAAATCGCCAAGTACTAGAAACCAAGATTTCTCCTGATGAAAGCACCATCGATGAAAAGATGGCGGCGATTCAGTTGGAGATGCAGCATGTCAGTGCCAAAAAAGGCCGCAGCTTCGATTCGTTTTTTACCTCTTACAATAAAACAGAAGTTGTGGTAACCTTTATGGCACTATTAGAATTAATGAAAAAAGGAACGATTCGAGTAGAGCAAACAGACAATTATGCGTCGATTCTGCTCTATCCAACAGGTAAAGAAGATGAGTAAATATAGTGAATTAGAAGCGATCTTATTCGTCGTCGGTGATGAGGGGATCGGACTTGAAGAACTAAGTTATTTAGTCAAAAGTAATACTGCCAGTGTCTATCAGCATTTGCAGGAATTAAATCAGCAATATGAAGAAAATGAACATACTGCGTTGCATATTCTAGAAGTCGGCAATCATTTTATCTTAACCACTAAGAAACAATTTGCCCCTTTATTGAAGAAATATGCCGAATCACCGATGGGCAGTTCATTGTCGCAAGCGGCTTTGGAAACTTTGTCGATCATTGCTTACAAGCAACCGATCACTCGGATGGAAGTAGAAGAGATTCGCGGCGTCCAATCCAGCGGCTCGGTTCAAAAACTGGTGGCAAAACGGCTGATTGAAGAAAAGGGCCGCGTGGACGGACCAGGACGAGCGATCTTATACGGTACGACGGAATACTTTATGGATTATTTTGGCTTAAAAAGTTTGGCTGAATTGCCTGACATCCAATCAATGGAAGATGAACTTGAAGAAGATGCACCGTTTGATCTTTTTTACGACCGCTACAAACAAGCAGAAACAGAAGGAGAATGAAGATGGAACGTTTGCAAAAAGTGATTGCCCATGCCGGCATCACCTCAAGAAGAAAAGCTGAAGGATTGATAACCGAAGGCCGAGTGCGAGTTAATGGACAAGTAATCAAAGAATTAGGGGTCCAAGTCAGTTCAAAAGACGTCGTTGAAGTTGATGGCGTACCGATCGAACAAGAACAACACGTCTATTATTTGTTCTACAAACCTCGTGGCGTGATCTCAGCTGTTACGGATGATAAAAAGCGCAAAGTCGTTTTGGATTATTTTGCTGAAGTCCCTGAACGAGTGTATCCAGTCGGACGCTTGGACTATGATACCTCCGGTTTACTGCTCCTGACAAATGATGGGGAATTATCACAGACACTGATGCATCCAAAACACGAAGTCGACAAAGTGTATGTTGCCAAGGTCAAAGGCATTGCGGATAAAAAGCAGCTGCTCCCATTGACAAAAGGGATTCGGATCGAAGGCCGTAAGACGGCACCTGCTCGCTTTGAAATCTTATCGACAGACCAAACAGCGCAATCTAGTATTGTGCAATTGACGATCCACGAAGGTCGCAACCATCAAGTCAAAAACATGCTAAAAGCAGTTGGTTTGCCTGTGCAAAAATTAAAACGGGAAAACTATGGTCCGTTAGATCTGAAAGGTCTTCGTCCAGGGGAATACCGAGAATTGTCGAAGAAAGAAGTCAGCCAGCTGAAAAATAGTGCAAAATAGTTGAAAAGTATCTGAAAACGTAACTATTGTTAATTTTTAGATTTTGTGTATAATAGAACATGTAATAAATAGAATAAAGGTTCGTCTTCAGGGGCAGGGTGCAATTCCCGACCGGTGGTTATAGTCCACGACCTATTTCTTCGGAAATAGCTGAATCGGTGAAATTCCGATACCGACAGTACAGTCTGGATAAAGAAGATAGAGCGTATTTGATTTGCTTATGGCTATTTCGAATGCCCTCTTTTTTCCCTGTGGAAAAAAGAGGGCATTTTTTGTCTGGCGCCGACAAGAAAGCCGAGGAAATTTAATAGGTTCGTTTGAAGAGGAATCCTGAACTTAGGAGGATTTATACTGATGAACAACAAAACAAGAAAAATGGTGACAATCGCCATGTGTGCTGCTATGGGAACAATTTTGCAATTTATCGCTTTTCCAATTTTTCCGGCATTCAGCTTTTTAAAGATCGATTTTAGTGATATTCCCGTCATGATCATGATGTTTTTATTTGGTCCTTGGAGTGGGGTAGTGACTGCCTTCATTCGTTCGGTCCTACATTTGTTCTTATCTGGTTTTTCACCTGCTGATATGGTGGGGGATACGGCAAGCTTTTTAGCATCATGTGCCTTTACTTTACCAATGTACTACTTTTTCCGCAAAGGTATCCACACCAAAAATAAAATGGTTGGTGTCATCAGCGGTATCTTGTCGGTAACGATTTTTATGAGTGTGGCGAACCTATTTGTGATCACACCGCTTTACCTACGCTTTTTCGGGGTCACAGCTGATCAATTTTTAGGAATGTCTTTGCCGCAATATGTGGCGATCGGGATCTTACCTTTCAATTTGGTTAAAGGCGCAATCGTCAGTGCCGTCTTTTTAGCACTACATGCCAAGCTGCTGCCATGGTTGGCTCGTAAGCAGCCCCATCATTCTGCTATAGGAAAATAAAAAATGAGCCGACTTGCTGTTGCAGACGAAAGGTCTGTCAATGGCAGGTCGGCTTTTTTATTTTTCCATGATAATCGCACGGGTAGGGCATTTGCGATAAGCAGTTTTGACTTTTTCTTGTTGTTCTTCTATGATAAACTGTTGCCGAGCACTCGGTTCTTGGGCAAATAAAACGATCCCATCTTCATCATAATCGAAGATCTCGGGGGCATAGATCGCACATAGGCCACAAGCAATGCAGCGCTCAGGAACAATTTTACAGCGTTGTGACATTTTTTAGTCCTTTCTGGAGGGAAGATATGGATTCTTTTATTTTAGCGCTGTTTTCTGATACTGACAAGCTACGCCCATCGACACTTTATCAAATTCTCATTGGAAAGCGTACTAGCTCTGTTTTGAGTTATGCCTTTTTTTATGATCGCTTAGGTTTTTTTCAAGCGATGCCACAGTTGAATGAGAGGGAGTATCAACAGACGATCGCTGACTTGATCCAACAAGGGATGTTAAGTCGGGATTCAGATGGTCTGCTGCTCAAAAGGACCGTTGCAAATTATGAGCAGTCCAGAGAAATGTTGTTGCATCAGATGGATTATTTTCGGTATGGACGAACGACGGAGGAGGCTTGGCGTTTTGTCCGACTGCTGGTTCAAGCAGCTGCATATCAAGGGGTGACCAATCAGTATATTCCTGTTGAGAACACGCCCTTATATACAGAACCTGTGCGTCGACTGATCCATCAATACCCTGAAATCAAAAAGATCACTCATCGAGAACTTTCGGCAGTTTTTGACCAGCTTCCCGCAGAAGTTGCAGATTTTTTAGCGGGCACCTTATCTGGTCCTGATCTTCTTGGGCAGGCGTTTTTCCAACTTTTGCCAGAATCTGTACAAGGTAAGCCTTGGGACAATCTTTATGTAGGAGCTGCGATCCATCAATTTTTAGCCCTGGTCGAAAAAGAGCCGCAGATGGTACTGTTTCAAGGATTATCGCCTTTTCTAAATAGGAATCTGAATCAAAGTATGCTGGAAAGTCGTGCATTATTCTTGCAAGGAGCTTCTGTTGAGCAGATCATGGAAAAAAGAAGGATCAAACGAGGAACCGTTAATGATCATTTGATTGAATGGGCACTGCTTGATCCGACATTTCCGTATCAGCGCTTTGATACAGCGTTGCTGAATAAGCTGCCAGCAACTTCTTGGAAAAACAGCTATCAAGAATTACAGGAACTTCTGGCGACAGATTTTTTGACGATCCGTTTGTTACAGATTGCTCAGAAACGGGGGATTCGATGTTAGAAAACGCACTGAATCAGTACTTTGGCTTCAAAACATTTCGTCAAGGACAAAAAGAAGTCATCGAAAGTGTTTTAGCGCAGCAAGATACGTTAGCGATTCTGCCTACCGGGAATGGCAAAAGTCTCTGTTATCAGCTGCCAGGGTACCTCATAGATGGCATCGTGATCATTATCTCACCGCTTGTTTCTTTAATGGAAGATCAAGTCTATGGCTTACAAAAGCAAGGGGAAAAACGCGCGATTGCATTTAATAGTCAACTGGACCTTGCCGATCGTCACTATGTGATGCAGCACTTGCAGAAGTACAAATTTTTGTTTTTAAGTCCAGAAATGATCGTGCAAGAAGCCATTTTGCAACAACTCGAACAAGCAAAGATCGCTATGCTCGTGGTGGATGAAGCTCATTGTGTTTCCCAATGGGGCATTGATTTTCGACCAGAGTACTTGCAGCTTGGTGAAGTAAAAAAACGCTTGAAGACACCCGTCACATTAGCTTTGACGGCTACTGCTACGGCACCAGTCGAAGCAGATATTCGGCAAGTGTTGTTAGCAAAGAACGCCAATGTCTATCGTTATTCGATGAACCGCAGCAATATCGGCTTGTTCGTAGAGCAAACAACAGACAAAGATGCGGCATTAGCAGACTATCTCAGCCGCTTAGGCGGGGCTGGGATCATTTACTGTTCCACAAGAAGCAAAGTCGAAGAAGTCTATAATAAACTGCGTCAGCGCTATACGGTAGGTTATTATCATGGTGGTTTAGCGAGTGATCAAAGAAAAACGTTGCAGCAGCAGTTTTCTCAGAATAAATTAAAATTGCTCGTCGCAACCAATGCGTTTGGGATGGGGATCAATAAAGAAGATATTCGTTTTGTGATCCATTATGACTTGCCTGATTCGCTGGAAAACTACAGTCAGGAAATCGGTCGAGCAGGCCGCGATGGCAAACAAAGCAGTGCGATCTTGCTTTATCAGGAACACGATGAGCAGATCCACTACTTCTTTCAGCGAGAAAACAAAGAAGAACGCCGTGCTTTAGAACGAATGGCTCAGGAAAAGAGGAAAGAACCCTTGACACCGCTGCAAGAAAAATGGCAGCAGAAGATGAAGGAGTTGGGGGCTGCGTTTTGGCTGGAAACGCTAAAACAAAACGAACAGCAAAAGCAAGAACAATTACAAAAAATGTTGGCTTATATTCATTTTACCGGTTGCCGCCGTCAGTTTTTATTGGCGCATTTTGGAGAAGAAGTGCAACAGAATCCTTATTGTTGCGACAATGACGGGATCGAATTGGCAGTAGAAGAAGAGCTTTTAGAAAAAAAAGTCATCCTTCATTGGCAAGAACGTTTAATAAAAATTTTTAAAGATATAAATTGAATCGTATTTTGCAGGACAGTTTTTATTTACCTATGGTATAATACATCGGAAGGAAACTAGGAGGGAATACGAGTGAGCAAGAAAGACAATGACTACAATTCAGAAAATCAAGAACCGTGGGAACAACCAATCTATGATACAGAATACGATGATTCTGCATCAAGATCCCAACAAAGAAAACAAAAGCGTGGGAATTCACTCTTTTTGACGATCGTTTTAGTTTTGCTTTTCTTGATCGTGGCAATTCCGGTTGGTGCCGGTATTTGGGTATTGAATCATAACAGTGATGCCCCGACCGCAGCAAGTTCAAGCAGTACAGTAGAAAGTACGACAGAATCTTCGACAACCGAGTCATCAACAACGGAATCATCCACTACTGAATCGACAAGTGAGACAAGTTCGTCAACAAGTGAATCAAGTTCTTCATCAAGCAGTAGCAGTTCTGCACCAGCTTCAACGACGCCATCAAGTAGTAGTGAGCCGGCTCAACAAGAAAACAATGCAGGTCAAGACACTACGCAAAATAATCAAGGGCAAGGAGCGACTGGTACCGAGGAATATACGACGGTGCAAGCAGGTGAAGGTCCTGAACAAGTGGCAGCCCGTACAGGCATCTCAGTTGAAACCCTATATCAATTAAATGGGATTGATCCAAACAACTACATGCTATACCCTGGCGACACATTACGAATTAAATAAAAAACCGCTTTGGCGGTTTTTTTTCTTGGTAGGAAGAAGCCAAGGTGAACGATAAGCAGAAACGATGAAGGAATACACATCGTTGGGAAACGAGGAGTAAGAAAAATGAAAAAAATCAACATCGCTATTGATGGTCCTGCGTCATCGGGAAAAAGCACAGTGGCAAAAATCATCGCCAATGATTTAGGGTTTATTTATACAGATACCGGTGCCATGTATCGCAGCATCACATATTTGGCCTTAAAAAGCGGCTGTTCATTAGAGGATGAAGCGGCGATCGCTGCTTTGATCGATCAATACCCCATCACTTTTGAACCGACTGAACACGGTCAAGAGGTCTTTGCAGGAGGAGAGCAAGTCACAGAAGCGATCCGTCAGCCAGAAGTAACCAACGCAGTTTCGAAGGTGTCTGCATACCCTGCGATCCGCGAAAAACTCGTCCAACAACAGCAGATGATCGCTAAAGATGGCGGTGTCGTGATGGATGGCCGCGATATTGGTACGGCGGTTTTACCACAAGCAGAAGTCAAGATTTTTCTTGTAGCAAGTGTGGAAGAACGGGCGCAGCGCCGTTTCAAAGAAAATCAGCAAAAAGGGATCGGTACCGATTATGAGACCTTGAAAGAAGAGATCCAGCAAAGAGATTATTTGGATTCCCATCGGGAAGTCTCCCCTCTGAAACAAGCAACAGATGCCGTTCGAATCGACACCTCCGGTTTAACGATCAAGCAAGTCGTAGAAGCAATCAAAAAAACGATCCAAGAAAAGATCAACTAACGAAAACAGTGGGTGTTCCCCATTGTTTTTTTATTTTTCCTACGAAAAAGATGAAAGCAAGCAAGAAAACAGACGTGAAAAGACTTTTTCAACGAAAAAACCGTAGTTTTTTAGGAAAATAAGAGAAATCGCTTTATTTTTTTTTCATTCTATTTTAAACTAAAAGATGTAGTGCAATTATTGCAGAATTGTTGGTTAGGAGGACATGAGAGATGACAGAATTTGAAAATAATCAGGTTGAGAGTGGAAATGAATCAATGGAAGCCGCTTTAGACAATTTCCAAGAAGTAAAAGTTGGAGATATCGTTAAAGGCGAGGTATTGGCCATTGAGGATAAACAAGCGATCGTAGGGATCGAAGGCGCCGGCGTTGAAGGCGTTGTTCCTGCAAAAGAATTATCGACTTTACCTGTTGAAGACATCAACGAAGCAGTCAAAGTAGGGGATGTCTTAGAATTAGTTGTGATTTCAGCAATTGGTAAAGACAAAGAAAACGGCAGCTATCTCCTTTCTAAACGTCGCTTAGATGCGAAAAAAGTTTGGGAAGATATCGAAAAAGATTTCCAAGAAGGAAAAATCATCGAAGCACCAGTCACCAACGTCGTTAAAGGCGGGTTAGTGGTTGATGTAGGTGTTCGTGGTTTTGTTCCGGCATCAATGGTCGAAGATCATTTTGTTGCGGATTTTGAAGATTACAAAGGGAAAACATTGACCTTTAAAATCGTTGAGATCGAGCCTTCTGAAAACCGCTTGATCCTTTCTCATAAAGCTGTTGTTGAAGCAGAAAAAGCAAAACAAAAAGAAGCATTATTAGCTGATTTATATGAAGGACAAGAAGTAGAAGGAAAAGTAGCTCGTTTGACTGATTTTGGTGCCTTCGTAGACCTAGGCGGCATCGATGGACTTGTCCATGTCTCTGAAATTTCGCATGGGCATGTGGGCAAACCGAGTGACGTTTTGTCTGTTGGCGATACCGTCAACGTCCGTATCTTATCTGTTGATGCAGACAAAGAACGTGTGTCTCTTTCAATCAAAGACACATTGCCTGGACCTTGGACCAATATCGAAGAACAAGCGGCTGTTGGCAGTGTCTTAACTGGGACTGTTAAACGTTTGACAAGCTTCGGTGCGTTTGTGGAAGTCTTCCCAGGTGTTGAAGGGCTGATCCATATTTCACAAATCTCCCATAAACACATTGCGACACCACATGAAGTCTTACAAGAAGGCGATGAAGTGCAAGTGAAAGTGCTCGAAGTGAACCCTTCAGAACATCGAATTGCATTAAGTATCAAAGCATTAGAAAAAGCCGAAAACACCAATGAAACACAAGAAGTTTCAGAGGATGATTATCAATTGCCAGAAGAATCAACCGGGTTTACCATGGGTGATATCTTAGGCGATGCCTTAAAAGACAGCGACGAAGAGTAATTGTATGCCATCAGCTTATAACGATTCGATGTTTGAATTTGTTATAAGCTGATTTTTTGTTTGCTGGGAAAGCTTGCAACTTTCCATGGCTTTAGGTAAACTAAGTAAGATTGAATACAAGAAGCAGCGTACAAGGACTGCTTTTTTAAATGGAGGGTAAAAAATGTCAAATCCAACAATAGCGATCGTTGGACGTCCGAATGTGGGGAAATCGACCATTTTCAACCGGATAGCTGGAGAACGAATTTCGATCGTTGAGGATACTCCAGGAGTGACCAGAGATCGTATTTATGCCACTGGTGAATGGCTAGGCCGTGAGTTTAGCGTAATCGATACAGGTGGGATCGATTTAAGTGATGAGCCGTTTATGGATCAAATCAAGCATCAAGCAGAAATCGCCATCGATGAAGCAGATGTCATTGTTTTTATTACGAGTGCTCGTGAAGGAGTAACAGATGCGGACGAGCTTGTGGCTCGTTTGTTATACAAAAGCAACAAACCCGTGATTTTAGCGGTCAACAAAGTTGATAATCCCGAGATGCGTAACGATATCTATGAATTCTATGGTTTAGGTCTGGGCGATCCATACCCGATCTCAGGAAGTCATGGATTAGGGATCGGTGATGTTCTTGATGAAGCAGTCAAACACTTCACCAATGAAGCGGAAGAAGAAGACGATTCCATCATCAAGTTTAGTTTGATCGGTCGACCAAACGTCGGGAAATCCTCTTTGATCAATGCGATTCTTGGAAAAGAGCGAGTGATCGTTTCAGATATCGAAGGAACGACTCGTGATGCGATCGATACCCATTTTACTAGCGAAAGCGGTCAAGAATTTACCATGATCGATACCGCCGGCATGCGTAAAAAAGGGAAGGTCTACGAATCTACTGAAAAATACAGTGTCATGCGAGCAATGCGGGCCATTGAACGCTCAGACGTCGTCTTGATGGTCTTGAACGCCGAAGAAGGAATTCGCGAGCAAGACAAACGGATCGCTGGCTATGCCCATGAGGCAGGCCGTGGAATCATTATTGTTGTCAATAAATGGGATACATTGAAAAAAGAAACGAATACGATGCGTGATTTTGAAGAAGAGATCAGAGATGAATTCCAATATTTGGATTACGCGCCAATCATTTTTGTTTCCGCAGTGACGAAGCAGCGCTTGAATAAGCTGCCGCAATTGATTGAAGAAGTCAGCATGAATCAAAACATGCGTATTCCATCTGCGTTGTTGAATGACGTCATTATGGACGCTGTGGCGATCAACCCAACACCAACAGACAAAGGCAAACGTTTGAAGATTTTTTATGCGACGCAAGTAGCTGTCAAACCGCCAACTTTTGTTATTTTTGTCAACGAAGAAGAACTGATGCATTTCTCTTATGCACGTTTCTTAGAAAATCAAATCCGCAAGGCATTCACTTTTGAAGGAACGCCGATTCGGATCATTCCTCGCAGAAGAAAATAGAGATTTTATCATACTTTGTTTCTTTTTACAAAGAAATCTGTCCTTTTCTAGCAAAATGGGAAAAAACCAAAAAAAAACCCCCTAAAAACGTTAAAATCCTTGATATTACAAGGTTCTTATGATAACGTTATATCAGAATATTGATGGTAATCAATATTTGACAAAAACCTTGGACCACTCAAGATTTTTGTTGATGCATGACATCAAAAAAAATATCAGGAGGTGAAACCATCCATGGCAAATAAAGCAGAATTAATCGAAAAAGTTGCAGCAGCTACTGACTTAACTAAGAAAGACGCAACTGCAGCAGTAGACGCTGTATTCTCAACAATTCAAGACGCTTTAGCTAACGGTGAAAAAGTTCAATTGATCGGCTTTGGTAACTTTGAAGTTCGTTCTCGTGCAGAACGCAAAGGACGCAACCCACAAACTGGTGAAGAAATCAAGATCCCTGCTAGCAAAGTACCTGCATTCAAACCAGGTAAAGCTCTTAAAGACGCAGTGAAATAACTTCATTAAAAACCCGTTGGGGCTCTAAGGCTC
>NZ_JACVUH010000018.1:0-53223 GCF_016516865.1 Enterococcus sp. S53 | reverse complement strand
TATTGACAGTAAAAGAACTTGCTGAATTTTTTGGTATCAGCAGACAAGCTAGGTCGTCTCGAGTTGCTTGAAGCGTTCGAAGTTCCTGACACAGCAGCTGCACGTATACTAAGACTAAAAACTGATAGACCAACATTAAGAAAAGAGAATATATTATAGAAAATATAACTTTAAGGTGGAATAGTTATGGGTAAATTCTTTTCAAAATATGATTTTTTTTTATATTTTATTGTCGCTATTTTAAGTTTAATCGCATTTCTAGCAAGACGTAGTACAATTTGGTTAGTGTTATTTTTCGGGTGGTTAAGTATTGGATTTACTCATGTTGCAAGAAAAAAGCACAAGTAGCAAAGTAAAAAAAACTTGCAAAGAAAAACCTTTGCAAGTTTTTTTTTACTTTAATTGAGATTTTATCCATTCTATTGCAGAACTTTTGCTATTATTTGTTTGAACATCTGGATTAATAGGAACATTTTTATAAATTTTATTTGTTCTGTCTTTTACAAAAGCAGAAGTTATTTGTAATGTCGATCCATCATATAAATAGACAGTTTGATTGGCAGAAGTGTAACCTGCTGAATCAGACCCAAAAAATTTAACATTAGGGATCCCCTTAAAGCACAAAGCGGTTAATTCGCCAGAACTCCCTGTATTACTGTCTATTAATATGGCAATCGGCACTTTTTTTATTTTTTTGTTATCACTTATTTTTATTGTTGATATGTTACTGTTTAATTCGCCACTTTTAAGAGTTACAGGCTCTAAATCGTTGTTTCTATCTACATAACTAAATAATTTACCATCTGGTAATATGGCAGATAGACCTAATATCATAGGAGCCATATCTCCTCCTGTATTTCCACGTAAATCAACAATTACGGACTTATAAATTTTCTTATGCAACGCCGTTTCTAAAATAGTAGTATACTCTTCAGCTTCTTTATCACTTCCAGTAAATGCAGGAATAGTTAATACTAAAATATCATTTTCGACTTCTGCCTTGGGTTTTATATATTCTTCAATACTTTTTTTTGACATATTTTCTTCATATTCAATAAACGAATGCTTGCCTCCTGCAACTTTAATCGCCTTTTTTAAATTAGGGATTGTTTCTGCATAATCTTTAGCATTTGATGTTTCTTGTATCGTATTTTTTTTAGTTTCTACCCATTCTTTTGAGTCAGTGAACAGCCCAAGTTCGTCCATGTTATTTAGGGCAACTTGTACATACTTCTGAGGGGATGGTGGTACTAAATATATGTTTAATTTATACCCCCAAAAATAGATAATCCCTAAAAATAAAACACATATTGTCACTACAGCTAATAAAACACGCTTCACTATTTTCATACTAAGTATTCTCCATAAATGATTTTAACATTATTAAAACATAATTTGGATGGAAAACCATGGACCTTTAGACCGATTAGTGATAAAAACTATTAGCGTTCATTTTTCTCTCTAATCTCTAAATAGTTGCTTATTATATTTTTTTCATATGCATTTTTGAAAAATATTTTCTAATTGATTAGAAAGAATCTTATTGAAATTCGTTTATTAGATCGGATTCCTGTATACTAAAAGAAAAACAAACGAGGTGACACCCTTGTGGCAACGGATAGATAACCAAAACAAATGTTGACAGTAAAAGAACTTGCTGAACTTTTTGGTATCAGCAGACAAGCTATGAGGAAACATGCTGACAACCTAGAGCCAACGTACCTTGCCATAAACAGCCAAGGGTATAAGACAGTTCTGTGGTCGGGAGTGTTGAACCTTGCTGACAAGCTAGGACGTGGCTAGGACGTGCTGAGTTGCTTGAAGCGTTAGAACTTCCTGACGTAGCAAGCTCTGACAGTATAGAAACGAAGTTGTTTGCACAGTTGCAACAAAAGGACGCACAAATTGATCAGCTACAGTCGTTATTAGTCCAACAACAAAAACTTCTTGATCAGCAACAACAACTAACTTTGCAAGCGACCAAACAAATACTGCTTCTGACGTCGCAGGAACATTTTTCAGAAGATTTAAACAAAGAATCCTACAAAATAATACCAAAAATTTTAAAACGTCTCAGAGTGGTTATGAGAGCCCCTCAGAACATGAAGGGAAATTTACACCTGAAAATGAAGTCATGCAACCGAAACAAGAAAGACAGAAGAAGTGGTGGCACTTTTTCCGTGAACTCTAAGATAGTGTTGAAAGGATGAATTGTGTATGTCGTTTTCAGCTTATGTTGACAGCTATCCTGTGACTGCGTATATCGTAGGTCACCTTGGTTTATCAGTGGGTGATTTTTGTCGACAGTATGAATTCGATCCCACAATCGTCACGGGGTGGCAAACAGCGAATCGTTCCGTTTTCTCCTTGCCTGCTGACTTTGTGGAATGCCTGGCTATTACGTCCGACAAAACAGCGGATCAAGTCCGCTGCATTTTACGCTTGTTAGAAAAGCAACATTTCGCTTATCTTGCGACGAGTCCAGCTTGGAACATAACACCGTTCCAACTCGTCCCCCCGGTTTCTTCACAAAAGACCCAAAGAGAAGAAGCTTGATTTACCGACGTTTTAGGCTTTCAACATAGCTAGACCAATTGAAAATCACAAAGAACGCCCGTCAATCGTTTGATTGACGGGCGTCTTGTGTTAACTATATTTAAAATAACTGAGTTAATCCAAAAGTGTTATTGTTGCGATTGCTGTTTTCAATATGATTAAATGCTTTTTTGTTGTTTCAACTTCTACTCTCATAGAATCTTCAAAAATATTTATTACTGTACCTCTAATATTTTCTATTTTATCGTTTAAAAATAGAATGTCTACTTGTGAGCCTAATAATACTTTCATTTCTAAATACCTCTTA
This sequence comes from Enterococcus sp. S53, assembly GCF_016516865.1. NCBI lineage: Bacteria > Bacillati > Bacillota > Bacilli > Lactobacillales > Enterococcaceae > Enterococcus > Enterococcus sp. S53. The sequence continues at coordinate 50,360 of NZ_JACVUH010000018.1, read as the reverse complement.
TTTCCTTTCAAGAATCACTTTTTTAGATGGCATATTACCATGTCTTATAAACTCGAATATGATCTAGAACATCCTCTGTCGTGCTTACCTGCTTGACATAAACTGCATACCCACTTACCCATTTCGAACATTTAAAGCCTTATAGAGCTTATTATAATAGTCCCCGACTGCTGCTCCTGTAGCAATTTTATGCTTTCTATAAGCTGCAGATAGAACATCCACTCTGTAAGCACGTGTGCGATTAAAAACTGGTATAGGATCTTCAACAGTATATTTATATACAGATCCAACTTCTTCTGTCGAGTAACCATATTCTTCTAAAATCGAGCTAATTGTTTTTAAGTCTTCAACTTTTTCTAAAACTACCGTTTCATTGTCAATAGTAGCAACCTTCGTTTCTGAAGCTTCAACATTTTTAGAAAACAATACGCCCAAAGACACAATTACTCCCAATAAAAACAAATATTTTTCATGTACAACACGCCTAACTATTGCTAATTTTGATTGATTTGAATCCACTTATCTTTCGCACTAGTAAAAACATTTTTTACAACTTTTATATCTTCATTAGAAACTGTTTTTCCAGTTGTTTCGTCTATAACCTTAAAACTCGAATCCATGTGTACCGTTTCACTGATATTTCCGCTTGTTGTCCATGTCACTTGAAAATCATTGTCATTTCCATCGTAATCAACTAATATGCCATTTTCATAATCTGTAGCTGTAATAGGAAGACTGGCTGGCACTTCAAATATATTTTCAGTACTAAGTTCAACAACAGAATACCCAATACCATTTTCATTGGTAGTATACGTTCTCCCAGTTTTTTCCCATGTAGAAACTTGTGAATATAAATCAGAGAGTTTATTCTTTTGAACTGTAGCAAATCCTGTAACTCCCCCAATTAATACCACAAAAAACAAAATAACTACAATCACCATTTTTTTGAGCGCTTCATATTTTTCATATCTGCTCCTTTCTTTCGAATTTCTCCCCCGAACATTTAATATTTTGAAAAGTTTAAATATTGTGAAAATTATACCGAATCAATATATTTATATCAAATAAATTTATCGAACAAGCAAGTGGACTATAAATCCGTCCACTTGCTTGTTCTTGTTAGTTATCTTGTTTCAAGAGAAAGGATGGGATTGACGAGGATGCCGCCGATTCATTCAACGCATTCGCTCTTAGACCAAGATATACCAGAAATCAAACACTCTAGCTTTGTTCAAGAAAATCAGCAGTTCAAACAAGAGTTTCTTTATTTTCACCACTTGTTTTCTTTGGGTCTGACGGCCATTAGCCATCCATATAAACCAGAAATCACCGATCGGATCCATTATCAGAAAAATGTGATCGTCGATGATTCTCAATTAGGCTTACTACAGTTTGCGAATGCTTTGTCTATTTTGGCTTTAAAAGAACAAGAGATCTCTGCCTGATCCTAGTATTTTTTTCTATCGATCACTTCGTGTTGTGTCAGCAACACGGTTTCTGAAGGAGCGGTCGTGGTGGCTGGAGCAACTGAAGGAACAAGTATTTCACTCGGATTTAGACATAAAAAAACGCTAAAAGCCTTGATAAATATAGGTTTTTAGCGTGAGTTATGGTATAATATGAGTACAGTAAAGTTTGTGACGGTGGCGCTTTTTTTGAAAGTGAGGTGGTGCATTATGAATGTACTATCGAAATCTGAAGAAAGGAGTAGCCTTTTGCAAGATGTGAATATAATCGGCATTTTGTTAGCAATAGCGCCTGTTTTGTTAGCCTTCATGGGTTTAATCGAAGCATGTGTGAAGCTAGCAGATACGATTATAAACACTCGTTCTTCTAAGCGTAAAAGCAAGAAGAAACAAAAAAAGAGTGCAAAAAAATAACCGTCTACTTTAGCAGATCACGGTTATTTTCGTTTAAATAATAGTACTGCCACCGTCTTAAACGGTGCTGTAGGGGAGTTGTTAGCGCAACTCCTCTTTACATAGTAATTATAGCAAGATTTCAGTGAAATATCAACCTTTTGCTCTACACAGATACGGGTATTTATTTACTGTCGAACAGTTTAGTTAAACAGGTAGTTAAAAGTATTTTCATCTGAAGAGAACAATTTTATTTTTATGTTAAATATCTAACGTGCCCTCTTTATAATCATTTTTGTCTTATCTTATGGAAAACAGTATGTGCATGGTATAGTGTTACATTTTCCAAGGAGTGATTTTAGTTTTGTATATATGGCGAGATTGTCTTCATTGATTCAAACCCTTGGTATATTTAGGTTTTTGCGATTGTTTGTGGTATTATATGGGTAAATATCATTTTGTATTATTCGTAGTAAATCTTTAGAGAAATGGTTTGAAGGTTCAGGTAATAATTAGTTTCGATTTTTGAATGTTAATAATTATTTTCATGATTTTAACAATAAGAAAAAATACAAAATTGATTATTTATAGTGTTTGTATTATTTTTAATTAACTAAAATTTTTTAGCAAGGAGAAGTGGGATGAACGATAACTTGTATGAGGAGTTACTAGGTAGAGGAGCTATAAAGGATTTTTCAAGCGAATTTCTTAGTGATAAACTAAATAAAGATAAATTGAATTTCTATATTGGAACTGATCCTACAGCAGATAGCCTACACTTAGGGCACTACTCCTCTCTTATTACAGCGAAAAGATTGGAGATGAATGGTCATAAAGCGTTTATTCTTATTGGTGGAGCAACTGGATTAATAGGTGATCCTAGAGGAACTGCAGAAAGAGAAAAAGTACAGAAAAATATTATAAAAAAAAATTCAGAATCTCTAGAAAAGCAGATTAAAAAAATATTCTCATTCGAAGTTATAAATAATATAGAGTGGACAGAAGATGTAAATAGTTTAGAATTTTTAAAAGATGTTGGTAAGCATATTAATGTTTCATACATGATTAATAAAGATTTAGTAAAGCGTCAGTTAGAATCAGGTATATCATTTGCTGAATTTTCGTACATGTTATTACAAGCATATGATTTTAAATATTTGACAGAAAAATATGATATAAATTTGCAAATTGCTGGATCAGACCAATGGGGGAACATCACAACAGGAATCGAATTAGTCAGAAAAACTTTGGGAAAAGAAGTGTTTGGATTTACTATGCCTTTAGTGGTAGACAGTAGTGGAAAAAAGTTTGGCAAAAGCGAAGGAAACGCAATTTGGTTAGATATTAACAAAACATCGTCCGAGGAACTGTTTAATTACCTAATGAGCTCTTCCGAAGTAGATGTCTTTCAATACCTAAAAAGACTTACATTTTTATCACTAGAAGAGATAAGTATAATTAAAAAACTCCATACAGAATGTCCTGAGAAAAAATTAGCACAAAGTAGACTAGGATATGAAGTAGTAAAAGATATACACGGGAAAGAAGAGGCCGATAAGTATCTAAAAGTTAGACATTAATATTTTATTTTTTAAAGTAAAGAGAGGAAGTACTACCGTTATTAAAATCATAATGGCTGGTACTCTCTCTTTTATATTACTAAATTTTGTCTAATATTACATAATTTAAAGGAGAACAGAATTTATTGTAGAAATAGGCAATGTTCAAACTAAATTTCCCGAAAATAAGATAATCGACTCTTTCCTTGGCTAAATCAATAGCTCTAATTTCTAAGTAAGTATGAATAACTTCTATTAATTTAAAGTCTCCTCTTCTCTTAGACAATGGAAGCATATTTTTGTACTGATTAACACTAATTGGCTTATAAAAATCCATAATTCTTTTACTTGATATTTCTTTACTTAAATTTACATGATTGCTCAGAAATACATAGTTTATTCTGTGTTCTTTAAAAAAATTTCGATATTGCTCTCTTAGCTTTTCTTGATATGAATCTGTATATCCCATCATAATCTGAGGACAAATATCGTCAACAACAAACAACGGCTTAGAGCCAAAGCAATTATTGCATTCTGCTATAATTACTTCAAATGCTTTTTTTGGGCTACTTCTGGCCCATATGACTATTCCAAAAGAAGAGTTTTCTTTTATATTAAGACCGCTTTTCGCTGAGAATTTCAATTTCAACAACCTTTCCTTTTCCAATCTGTATATTTGTATTTTTATTAATAACAAAACTTTCGTTAACTATTTCTAGTTCCGGATAAATCTTTATTGCGTTATCATGAAACATAGCTCGTAATTTTTTTTTACTTAGATTTAAGCGCGAATTATGCGACAATAAATTTATTAATTCTACTCCTTTTACAGTAGGTATAACTATATATTCTTTTAGGTTATTAATATGAAATTTCTTTAATCTATAATTTTGATCAAAGGATTCTCCTATTAAAAACTTTAATAATTCCCAAACAATTTTATATTTATCTTCAATAGAGGCGATTTTTCGAGTTTTTCCTAGAAATAGATTCTGTAAAAAATCTATATCTGAATCGTTGGCCTTTAGAAAAAGTTTTATTAGATCTAAATCGCAAGTATTAGCATGAATTGGGTAAGTAAAAAAAAATGAAGTTTTGATATTTTTTTCAAACAGAATGTCAAAGTCGGTTATAGTATAAGTAATTTCTTTTTTATCTTTCACAATCGAATTTTGAACAGCATTGCTTAGTAAATCAGCAATATTTAACCCATCTTTTATTTCATTTACAGTTGTAGTCCTTAATGTATCCAACCATACAGTATCATTAATATAAGTGTATATTGATGAAACAGAATTAAATTGTTGTTTTAAAAAATCAATATTATTATAGTTTAAATCATCAATCAATAACCCAAAACTTTTTTGTAAATAGTCCAAGTTATTCTTAATTATTCTAAAATAAAAATAAAGATCTATAGTAAACTCTGCTGTATTGATTAGTATGTTAATCCTACTATAATCTCTAAGTAATTTTAGAAGTATTTCCATTGGTTTAATCGAATGCTTATCTACGAAATACTTGAATAAAGAGTTTATTTTTTCTATTGGTGAAGTCATAATGATTAAAAGAAGATCTTTTTGAAATTTCTTAATTATACTTAATATTTTCTTATCTTGGTTTAAAATCTCACAAAACAAAAACATCGAATGTAAATCACTTAGATAATATACGTTTGACTTGAAAGGATTAAAATAATACTTTATTAAACAACCATTTGATGTTGTAATCTCATTATAGTCGAAGGGAATTTCTTTTCTATTTTCAGTGGTATTTCCAAAGAATGAAGTAGTAGGTTTGAATTTTTTTAAAGAATTTTTACGATAGCTTGTAAAACTTATCTGGTTAAAATTCAGAATATTAATTAAACTAGATCGTTTAAATATTTTAACATTTATAGAATTTCGACCAGCACCATATTTAATAGTCTTTGTTACTATATCAATATTATATTCACACAGAAATGGTTCTAATGAGACATCAAAATCCTCATCAGTGCGAATTAAAAGGATATCTACATCTTTTTTACCATTAAAAAAATCATTAAATGTGTCATTATCATGTTTAAAAAATATTGATCCGGTTAATAAGATCAAATCATTTTCAAACAAATCTAGATTCTGTTCTATTTGTTTTTGTGCAAACTTTTTAAATTCAAATTTATTCAAATAAAAACCTCCCTTGAGAAGCTACATTTGGCGAAATTTGATCTATATGTTCGTAGCCTCTAAATATTTGAATTATATTGGTGAAGGTAGTTATTGTCCCATTCTTTGACAAAATAAGTTGAGCAGCTCCGTCTCGAATATTCAAACAATCAAACGTTTTCATTTCTTGGCTAAAAATAGTATTGACATTTTTATAACGAATCTTCAAATTATTGTTAGAATCAATATTGTATAGAACGTTATTGTTAACTGAACTTATATGTTTAATTAACTGATATCTATTTTCAAAAACTTCATCATGTATATCAATTCGTAGCTTATAGTTAAGGCATAGAGCTACCAATAATGGTTGCCAATCACTACATATTTTTGGATAGAAACCACATTTTGCTTCAACTATTTCACCTTTATCGTTGACTGGATTTGGTGATACAATGTTACTATTTATATCAAACCCCAATTTATCTAGCACACCTAATAATGGATTAATCATCGAAGAAGGATTAAATTTATAAGAATTGTAAGATGTTAAACAATCTATCATCTCTGTAACAATAACATTTCTATCTGGAGGAATACTAACGCTTTTAATTGTTGTTATTCTTTTTGTTTTATAAAACTCTATTTTTCGCTCTTCATAATTTATAGATATATTAAAACCGAATTCTTGTAGTGTTTCAATTAAAAAAATTATTTCTGGCTCTATTGAACTGTTATCAAGCGAAGCATAAGAAACATTTGATATCAAACAAAGATAAATAAATATTGAAGTAGCCGTGAACGATGGGTATTCTAAAAAGCAATTAATACTGGAGTGTATACATTTTTTAAATTTTATTGAAATGCCTTTAGAATTATTATTAACTACATGACCAAAATTTTTTAACATTTCTAAATATAAATCTATAGGTCTTTCACCAATTTGACATCCAGAAGGTTTAGTTTCCAAAATGACTTCTGAATGATTAGTCATTAAAAAGGGTATCATATTTACAGCAGACCAGCATTTTGTTAAGTTATTTTCTGATAAAAACAAAGTTTTGTTTTTATTGCTTTTAGATAGATGAATAATTTTTTCGATATAGTAGGCATCTATAGTATTTGGGGTACCAAATATTTTTAGGTCATCAAAATAAAGCTTTAAAGGGGCGATTCTCGAATATGCGTGCTTAGAGTAAGTTTGATTATTACCCAAACTATAAGTATTTCTTTTACCGCTATTCGCAAGAAAAAATATTTCTTTTTTTATTAGAGGTTCTATAAATTTTAAAACATCTTGAGATAGAAAGAGTCTGTTTTGTTTTAATTCATTAATTGAAGACCAAGCTGCTGCCAAGGTACCAGAGTTTTTCAATAAGTAAGGGTTACAAATAATTCCGATAAAATACTTTATTTGTTTTTGGTTTTCATGGGCTTTATATTTTTCAGTAAAGAAATACTTGTCTGTATCCAAAAGAAAATTGGGCGTTAGACCCGTTTCCTCATATAATTCTCGAAGAGCGGCCGCTTCTTCTGAGATATCTGTCGTCTCTATTTCTCCTTTTGGAAAACCAATATGTCCTTCAGGATGTAGAACTGTCAAAATCTCTCTTTCAATCATTGACACTAAAATTATACCGCTTCCTTTTTGATCAGTTTTCATATAATTCGTAACACTCCATTTCTAAACTTTTATTTACACAATCTAATAATGATCGTTGTATCCAAAACAAGTTTTTTTCCTGTATATCTTTATATATGCAGGGATTTGCTAAGTTTGAGTTCATAGTTAGACTTTTTAAAATTAAAGACTTTCTTTCATTTTTATCACTTGTAAGATATGCTGCGTTTATATTCCAATGTATTGAGTTTGGATATTTTTTTAATGCGAATTTCACTATTTCTTGTAATTCTTTTTCTTTGTTCATTTTTAGGAGGATATTAGCTTTCAAGACATAAATCTTATCAAGAAGAAAAGAATCATCTGTCTTAACAATCACATCTAAAATCTTTTGGGAGTCTTTCAAGTCACCCAAATCGTACAGTAATTGTGCTTTAAATAATGCTGCGCTTGGACTATTCAAATAATATCCAATATCAAACTGTTCTAGTGCTAAAGAATAGTTACCTAATGCTGCAAGTTCAAGGCCTAACATTGCATGCAGAAATACTGAATGCTCTGGCTTATTTATTTCTTTCTCCAACAATTCAATATTTCTCATTCTTTTTGATGTATTCTTTTTTTCATTAATTAGTAGATCAAAATGATGGAAACCTATATCTTCATATTTGAAATTCCCATTGATCTTTTTAATTGAAGTATATACAGATGCATGAATAGGCGAAGAATTGTATCTAATATTCTTATTGTTTTTGAAGATCCTGAGCACTTCGATTTGTGACCAGTTTCCGTTTCCTAAATAATCGTATCTAGGAGTAATAAGTGCATCATAGTTGGCATTTTTTAATAGGCTTCGGAGTTTTTTTAAATCATGTGAAAATATTCTTTCATCACAATCAATAACTAATATCCAGTCACCGTTAGCTTGATCTAAATATATATTTCTAGCTAAATCATATTCGAGTGAGTTCCCATTAACATGTTTTATTTTATTATTGCTACTTGTTATTGATTTATCAAATTGACCATTACTTACAACGACAATTTCGTCAACATATTGATTCACACTTTCTATTGTTTCCTTTAGGCGGTCATTTTCATTGAATTCAAGAATACAGGCAGTTAGTAACATATTTATTCTCCTTTGTAGGATGTTATTTCAATTACTCTATCGAATAAACTCAATAATTCTAGATCATGAGTAATGAAGACAATTGTTTTTTCTCTAAAATTAGATACTAGATTTTTGATAATAAACTTTGCTGAATTTTTGTCTAATGCAGAAGTAGCCTCATCAAGTATTAAAATATCCACATTATGATAAAATAACCTGGAAAATTCTAATTTCTGTGCTTCGCCACCAGACATATACGCAATATTTTCTTCTATATTTATTTGGTTTTGCATAATTGTATTGTCTAATGATGATAATTCGAGAACATCCGAGAACTTAAAAGAGTCAAATGGCTCGTTTAAGACAATGTTTTCTTTTAGTGACATATAGAAGGGGCTATTTTTTTGATCCACATTTAAAATATCTCCATTAATTATTATTTCTCCAGAAATTGGCCTCAATTGGGATAATAACAACTTTGCTAGTGTAGATTTTCCCTCTCCTGACTTTCCTATTATTGCTACATGCTCACCTTTAAATATTGAAAGATTATAGTTGCAAAATATGTTATTTGAACTACTATAACTGAAACATAGGTTTTTTATTTGAATTGCCACGTTATGTGATTCTTCAATAGAGTTTTCTTCAGATTTTTTTCTACTGATTTGCAATATTTCTTCTACTCTTTTTATTGAAACAATACTATTTTGTATATATTGTATAAAAGTGGCTAAGTCTTTATATGATTGAGAAACTAGTTCATTCAAAGTAATTAAAAATATGACATCATCAAAGGATACAGATTCTTTTTTGAATAAATTTTGAGTTATCAGCAAAACAACTATTTTTGCAATGAATACTAACGATTCGCCGACCGAATGATATAAACCAGTGAATATACTTGATATTATTCTGTTTTTAATTATTTTTTTTATTTGAACAAAAAATATGCCACTTAATAAACTTTGACTTTCGTTGATACGTACTGATGGTAAAGATGAGACGGAATTAGATACAAAGTTTATAGAGTCATCTATTTGGGATTTATTTTCTTTCTCTAGTTTTCGAATCAAAGGATTTAATATACATGAATTGATCAACAAGATGATGAATAATAAAATGTTTACCAATAAAAATACATATGAAAATTTTATAAAAATAATATTTCCAATTATGAAGATAGCAAGGAACTTCACTAACGATATAAAGGAATAAGATCCTAATAATGAAACAGACTTATTTGTGTCTTTAACTAAGCGCGTTATAATGGTTGGAATATCATAAGAATCAAATAATACATTTAAGTCCGTCAATAAAACTTTTTTTAACATTTTATAGCTAAGGTTAGAATACCCAAAAAGTAAAAGTTGTTGTTGAATAAACTTACTGATACCTATAACTAAGCCAACTGATAAAAAAAGTAGTAAAAAAAACAGTAAAGAATCTTCTGATACATTAATTTTTCCTTGTACAATATCTGGTATATTCTTATAAAAAACAGGCATTAAAAAAGATACGATTATATCTCCTAAAGATAAAGTGGTAGCAAGCATGAAAGCAAATTTTTTTTTTTCAATTGATTTTAGAGAAAAGGAAATTGATTTGAAAGAATTTTTAAATTCATAGGAAAAACTAGAAATATTAGTTTGCAAAAATCTTGTTGAAGTAACTATTTTTTTTTGTACATAATTCATAAGGACTACCTTCTTCAATTATTTCCCCGTCTTTAATACCGTACAGATAATCCAGAGAACATAATGTTGTTTTTTTATGAGATATTGTTAGAATTATTTTTTCCTGTTTCAATTTATTTATTTCACGGGTCACCATAATTTCATTTTCTAAATCTAAAGATGCGGTAGGTTCATCTAAAAGTATAATTTTCTTTTCTGTAATAAAAGTCGATAACAAACTTAGACGTTGCATTTCACCACCTGAAAATTGTTCATTATAATTATTTATTTCCCCTTCTAAATTATAGTTATTTAGAAAATAGAATAAGCTTGATTTTTCAGTGTAACTGTTCATCTTGTTAAGATTGCTATGTTTATTGACAATATTTTGTTTCAATGTTCCAGGAAAAAAAGAAGAATGTTGAAAACTAACGTCCATTAAATTGCTTACTTGCTCAAAAGATAGATCCTTTAGTTCATTATCTAATACAAGTATTTGTCCATTGTACGGAAGGTTTTTAGTGAGTACCTTAAGTAAGGTTGTTTTTCCAGAGCCACTCTCACCGAACACCCCTACGCTTTTATTCGTTTCTAATTTAATACAAATATTTTTTAGAATTAACTTGTCTTTTATACGATTTTCGACATTTTTCATTTCTATACAATATTTTGAATTTTGATCATATACTAATAGATTTGATACTTCTTTTTCTATCTTTGAGAACGAAAAAGAGTTTTTTATTTCATCTCTGTTCATTTTGATTAAACGCAAATTCTTAATAATTTCGCCAGAAAGCTCTATCGGGTTCCTAACAATATTGGCTAAAATAATAAAAGAAATGAACTCCCCAATCGTTAAAATATTGTTTTTTATCGAAAAAAAACCAATTAAAAACAAGGTAATTGCAATAGAACATTTTTGTAAGTATGATAGTATCGATAAAAATGCATCTGATAAATTTGATATTTTCTGGCTCATAAAAATTGATTCGAGATATTTTTTATATTTGTAAAGCATGAAATCTTCTATTTTTAAATTTCTAATTTTAAATATATTTTTTAGAATAGAGTAAGCAAAGTTAATCTGTTCTTTTTGCTCTTTATAAATTTTTGTTTGGGATTCTGCAATTCGATTAGCAATCCTAGAGAAAAATATACTGAATGTCGGGAATATTATCAGCAATACGAGCGTGCAAACATGATTAATCTTAAAGAGAGATACTAATGCAACAATTCCATTTAGAATTAAAACTAAATGCCAAGTAAAGAAGGTGGTCATACAATTACAATAGTTTTCGATTACATTCAAAAAAACATTTGTAAAGTAATTTCTTTCATTTGACAATTGAAAATGTAAGGGGTTTAAATATAATATTTTATTAAAGTTATTTATTTTTAGTAAGGCACTATATATTTCTAAGAAAAACTTTGTGATTAAAGATTGTAAAATATCTAGAATAAAAAAAGCTACCAATAATATAAGTAGGTACTTAAGAATGTTATGGATTTCTAGATACATTTTTTGCTTCATAAAATCAATAATTTGACCAATAATTATATTGATTTTTGAAATAAGAAAAGAGTTTAAAAAGATTATAACGAGCATACAAATTCCGATTACGATCAAACTTAATGTATTTCTTCTTTCCATATTTGTATTCATTTTATAGGTAATGACTCAGGAAATGAAATTTTCCCCAAGTATTGTTCATAGGAGCTAGTTAAATGCCCAATATCTATTGCTTGATAACCTAAATTTGCTAGTTCGTAAGACAGTACTGTAGCAGTTGGTCCTAATGATATTAGAAAAAGGGTGTCTTTTGAAAACTGTAAACATCTTTTTTCTATTTCACTATAAGAAGAGAAAGCATCTGTTGCTGGACACTCTATTTCGAATTTTTCACAAATGTTTTCGAAGAGGACACTGTCGGTATTAAATCTTGACTTATTACCATAGACAAAAACTACTTTCTTTCTTTGCCATATTTTTTTTATTTCACTGATCGTATTTTCAAAAAAAACCGTATTTCTTGTCATATCCGTATTACCATAACTAGAACGAGTAAAATAATTTTTTAAGCTATAGAAATTAGTGTACCAGTAGTGTTCCCAGAATGATAAATCCCCAAAACATTTTGGTATATTATTGTGCATAGAATTAAACTCAGGTATGGAAATTTGTATGCTATTTTTCTGAGATGTAAGAATCTCTATAAGCTTTTTCGATAATCGATCGCTATGTTTCTGAAACCCAATGTCTTTCTTTAATATTAAATTAAATTCACCATCGCCAAATCTAGATAAGGATTTTTTTTCATGAATTATTTTATTTAAAGTGTCGGTTGTTGAATCTACGATTGGAAACTTATTCTGTATTAACTCAAGTTCTTTGATAACGGTATCATTTTTAGTTATATAATTATTATAAAGAAAAAGAACTTCACATTTATCACATTTATAACTAATAACCGCTCTATTGTACTCATCAATTTGCAAAGAGTATAGTTCATCGTCGATATATTTCATATTAGAATAAAAATCTGTTTTTAAAAATATATGCTTGATTTTGTCCATAAAATTTTTGTGTTTTTCTGTATATCTCCAGACTTTGTTACAAATGTGTATAGATAATACTTGATTAATTTTGAAAACGTAGCTTGAGAGATAGTCTTTTTCAGTTAAATCATTGATTTTTTTGTAAATGTATTGAATCTCTCTTTCAGAATCTAATTTCATCTCTATCTCCTTTCTAATCTATCGAAACGTTTCGATAGATATTTATATGAATTATACCACCAATTTACACAATTCTCAAATGAGATATTTAAAAAATACTATATCCTAATTTGTACATAAATTTACTGATTATGTTGGTAAGTTAGAATCGAAATTTTTGAGTATCATCTTTGATGAGAGATTAAATCGTTTATATCTATTGACAATTCTCAAAAGTTGAGAAGGAATAGTTTTGAGAGAATACTAAAACAGGTAATAATTTCTTAGAAGCAGATACGACAAGTAAAGTATTTATCAAATTTATTAAATAAGAATTATAGATGAGAATATCTATGATTTCCAAAATCTTGAAATGTCAGTTAATGCATAATGAAGATAAAGGTCAGAAACTTAATAGTTTTTGACACATGATTAAATCCGCGATATAGTAGGCTTGGGAGTGTTTCATAAACTTATGTCATAATGTTAAGGGGATTTTACATGATTTTAGAGAATAAATTAGGTTTGACCAATCAAGTTGAGTTGGCCAAGGCTGAAGAAAAACTCAGCAAGCAAAAAGCGAAGGGATTATATGATTCAGGAAAAATAAATGAAATCGAAGTCGGCACGTTTAAAGGCTTATCGGAAATTCATGATTTTCTTTTTTCAGAAATTTACGATTTTGCAGGAAAAACTCGTTCGGTCAATATCGCAAAAGGAAATTTTCGTTTCGCACCGGTCATGTACCTGGAACATTCGTTAAAGCATATTGATCAGATGCTGCAAACTTCTTTTGAAGAGATTATCAAAAAATACGTGGAAATGAATATCGCTCACCCGTTTCGTGAAGGAAATGGTCGGAGTACTAGAATTTGGCTGGATCTCATTTTGAAAGAAGAATTACAAAAAGTTGTTGATTGGAACTTGATCAATAAAGAAGACTACCTTTCCGCAATGGAGCGCAGTCCAATAAATGACTTAGAAATACGCTACTTAATTTCTAACGCTCTAACTGATAAAATTGACGATCGCGAGTTATACATGAAAGGTATCGATGTCAGTTATTTCTATGAGGGGTACTCAGAGTATACGATAGATGATTTGTAAGAGCAGGTGGATCAAATGACAAAATACGGCTATGCACGTGTCTCAACTGCTTCTCAAAGTACAAAGGAACAGATTCAACAGCTGCTTGAGAACGGTGTTGAGAAGAAGAATATTTTCTCTGAAAAATTTACAGGTACAAAACGAGATCGGCCAAAGTTTAATCAGCTGTTGGCTGGTCTGAAGCCTGGAGATGAAATCGTTGTTACTAAACTTGATCGTTTTGCGCGTAATACGAGAGAAGCTTTGGATATCATTGAACCTTTACTCGATGATAACGTTACGATCAAGGTATTGAATCTTGGAACAATCGAAAATACGTCGATGGGCCGAATGGTTACACGAACGTTATTGAGTGTAGCAGAAATGGAACGTGATATGATTGTAGAACGTACGCAAGAAGGAAAGATGTTTGCAAGAAAGAATAACCCGAACTTTAAGGAAGGACGTCCGAAAGCTACAATCACTCCAAAAAAACGGCACGCATATGAACTTCTTATTTCAGGCAAATCATATAAAGAGGTTGAATCCATAACCGGTTTCAGTCGAAGTACGCTTTTCAGAATTAAGAAAAAAATTGAGGAGGAGGATTAGGTATGTATGAAAAAAGTGTATTTGAGAAACGCTAGCAACTAGCTTCTACGAATTATATGTATTTCATACTAATGTATTTATCACCGATTATGCGGATACAGAAGAGTCTAAGCGAGAAAATTGTCTCGAATTCAGTGATGAAGGGTTCCTCCTCGCTCAACAATAGTGTCAGGAATACGTTGAGCATGTAACTGGTAAAGATGTAAAATTAATGAATTTGGGACATCTTTTTATAAAGTTAATAGAACAAAAGATATATAATAAGTGTTTCTGAGAAAGTGCATAATAATAGATAGTGTTTGACAACAATAAGACAATGTTATTGAGTAATTAGGTTTCGCTGTTGCATGAAAGAAGGTAGCCAAGCACAAAGAGATGCAAATTCTGAAAATAATAAGTATTCTTAACTGAAATCTTGTTATGAAATAGTAGCGTGATTCCAAAATCATTCTATGATCTTAGAGATACACTTGTTTAGATAATTCCAAAAATCTCATCTTCTGTAGCGAATAATTAAGTTTTAAAGTATGCTGTGAGCACTTGGTGGTCATCTTAATGGGATATCGAAGAGCTGTTATCAAGCCACCCGTGAAAACGGGTGGTTTTTTACTAAAATCATTAATGAAAATGGGGTTGATGAGTCAATTCTGATTCATCAGCCCCATAAATTATAAAGTCAGAAGAAATTGTTTCTGAAAACATTCTTACTTTCATTTAATCACTTTTAAAAATTATCAAATAGATAAGACGTACGAAGTCTACTATTTACATCACTATGACTATTCTGTCGAATATTTATTTTTTGTGGCGAATAAAGGTGATAATTTTCCTAGTATATTGGTTTTTTTATTAGTTGGCATAATTTTTGCTTCAATTTAGTTGGATAGTAAGTTCTTGTTGTCAGAGTAGTCTTACTGTCGGAAGTAGTTCTATTTAGAAATTGAATCCATGATGACTTATGGAGGCATAGAATTTTTTAGAGTAGAAATAGAAAAAAGACCTTTAGCTAATGAAATAATTGATGACTAATAAAAATATTTTTATAAAGGGTGAAAGAGAATGATTACTTACAATAAAGAATATCAGCAATTCAATTTATTTTCTGCCAATGATCAATTATCATTGGGAGTCTTGTCAAGTGGGCATTTAGTATTTTACTATTTTGGTTCCAAAATTGGGAATGTAGATCTTAAGTATGTGGTAGGTGATATTAAACGCGCTAGCTATCTGGCAGACACAGACGGTGTGAAAGATTTTAAACTAGAACAAATGCCGCTGGTTTATCCCGCTTACGGCAATCCCGATATGCGGACGCCGGCTTTCCAAATAGTATTGGCTGATGGGACACGACTATCGAATTTTCGTTATCAAAATCATGAAGTGACCAAAACGTGGGAACCAATGGAAATGCCGTCAGCACAACATGCAAATGCGGAAACATTAAAAATACGGTTGTCTGACGAAGCGGCAAAACTCCAGATAGAGGTGTGTATTCGCGTTTTTCCTGAATATGATGTTTTTACACAAAATGTTACTTTGCTAAATGAAAGTGCGAATGAACTGACGATTGAACGAATGATGAGTGCAAATCTTGATTTTTTGACCGATAAATTTGATTTGTTGACCTTAGGAGGAGCATGGGGACGTGAAACTCACTACAATCGTCGCCGGCTGCACCAAGGTTTTCAAGGGGTGGATTCAAAACGTGGGGCTTCAGGACATGGCCAGAATCCTTTTATTGCGCTTTTAGAAGAAGGAACCTCGGAGACGCAAGGCGCGGTTTACAGCATGAACTTAGTGTATAGCGGCAATTTTTTAGCGTTAGCCGATGTGGATATGCACCAAAACACCCGGATGCAAATTGGTATCAATCCTTTTGAGTTTAGTTGGCGATTGGAGACTGGCGCAACATTTCAAACGCCAGAAGTAGTGATGGTGTATGCCAATCGCGGGTTAAATCAGCTGAGCCAACGCTATCATCACTTTTATACAGATTGTCTCATTCCCAAAACGTTTGCACATAAAGTCCGGCCGATTCTCATGAATAACTGGGAAGCCACGTATTTTGATTTTAATAAAGAAACGATTTTAGCACTTGCGAAAGAAGGACAAGCGCTAGGAATGGAACTCTTTGTGCTGGATGATGGTTGGTTTGGTAAACGTGACAACGATGATTCGTCATTAGGCGATTGGCAGCCGAATTCTCAAAAATTAGGGGGAAGCTTAACCCAATTGATTGCTGAGATCAATCAACTTGGTCTGGACTTTGGTTTGTGGATAGAGCCAGAGATGGTTTCACCTAATAGTGAACTCTACCGTGCTCATCCGGATTGGATCATTCGCGTTGCCAACCAAGAGCCGCAACAAGTCCGCCACCAATATGTGCTGGATCTGTCAAAAGCAGCGGTTCAAGAGTATATTATCCATTCGTTGGATCAGCTATTAAGTGAAAATAATATTTCATATCTCAAATGGGACATGAATCGCAATATTACTGATTCTGGTAGTGATGCTCTGGGTGCTGAGCATCAGAAAGAATTGTCTCATCGATATATCTTAGGACTCTATCGCATTTTGGCTACAATCACCAAAAAATACCCTCAAGTTCTTTTAGAAAGCTGCGCTGGCGGTGGGGGACGCTTTGATCCGGGAATGTTGGCGTACAGTCCGCAAATCTGGACCTCTGATGATACCGATGCCATTGAGCGCTTGGCCATTCAAAAAGGAACGGCTTTGATTTATCCGCAAGCTTCCATGAGTTGTCATGTCTCTGCGGTACCAAATCACCAAGTCGGCCGCATCACCAGCTTAGCGACTAGAACAATTGTTGCGCAACAAGGAAATTTTGGTTATGAATTAAATCTACTTGAACTGTCAGCAGAAGAAAAAGCTGAGATCAAAGAACACATTCAAGAATATAAACAAATCCGCCATACGATGCAATTTGGCAAGTGGCAGCAATTACCCGTTTATGAGGAACAAAATGAGTATGCTTGGCAACAAAACGATGAAGAAAAGGTGATCGTAAGTCACGTCTATATTAGAGCGAAAGCGAATACGGTCCCTAAGCGATTAAAATTGATCGATTTAATGCCAGGCCAATATCGTTTAGCAAAGACGGGACAAGTGTATACCGATTCTGAACTAATGCAGATAGGCTTACCGTTACCAAAAGCGACCCAAGACTATTTTGCCAGTCGCTGGATTTTAGAAAAGATCAGCGATTAACCAGAAAATGCTAATCAGAAAAGCGGCAATTTGGTAGGTGAAGATTCGTTGAAGGAAGGATTGTTTCTGCAGGTTTCCATCAGTCGTCAATGAAATTTCATGAAACGCTTCTGTTCTTTTTTCAGTCAGAGGTACGCTGATTTCTACGAAGTGATAAAACGGTTTTTATCTTTCTTTCGACACATTTTGGCATAGATTTTGCTTGTAAGTTTATTGAAGACTGTAAATGATAAGTAAGGAGAAGATTGAAATGCAAAAAATGGTAACTCGTTATACGCATAGTCCAGAAGATATTCGTCATTATTCTACAGAAGAACTGTGTCGGGAGTTTTTAGTCGAAAACGTCTTTGTACCCGGTGAGATTGCGTTGACATATACCCACAATGACCGGATGATTTTCGGCGGAGTGACCCCAACATCCTCTGCATTAGAGATTGTTTTGGACAAAGAATTAGGGGTGGACTATTTTTTGGAACGTCGTGAGTTAGGCGTAATCAACGTAGGGGGACCTGGATTTATCGAGATCGACGGCAAAAAAGAGCCCATGAAAAAACAAGATGGCTATTATATTGGGAAAGAAACCAAGCAAGTGGTCTTTACTTCAGCCGATGCCGCTCAGCCGGCGAAATTCTACGTGAGTTCAACCCCTGCGCATCATAAATACCCCAATGTAAAAATTGCGATTGATCAAGTAAAACCTATGGAAACTGGTGAAGGTCAGACATTGAATGAACGAAAGATCTATCAATACATTCATCCAAATATCTGTCAAAGCTGCCAACTACAAATGGGTTACACCGTTCTTGAAGAAGGCTCTGCTTGGAACACGATGCCTTGTCACAC
Source organism: Enterococcus sp. S53 (assembly GCF_016516865.1). Classification (NCBI taxonomy): domain Bacteria; kingdom Bacillati; phylum Bacillota; class Bacilli; order Lactobacillales; family Enterococcaceae; genus Enterococcus; species Enterococcus sp. S53. The sequence continues at coordinate 31,903 of NZ_JACVUH010000018.1, read as the reverse complement.
TCATGAACGACGCATGGAAGCTTATGTGTATTTTGATTTCAATAATGAAGATACACGTGTGTTCCATATGATGGGAAAACCCGATGAAACCAAACATTTAGTTGTCGATGAAGGGCAAGCAGTGATTTCTCCTTCATGGTCGATCCATTCGGGCGTAGGTACGTCAAACTACTCTTTTATCTGGGCAATGTGCGGTGAAAACATTACTTACATGGACATGGACATGGTGCCAATGTCAGAACTAAAATAAAACAATTATTCGGAGGCTTTCAATATGTCATTTTCTATGTCATTTTCAATGGATTTATTTAATTTAGACGGAAAGATCGCACTAGTTACAGGCGCAACCTATGGGATTGGTTTTGCATTAGCAGAAGCTTTGGCAAAAGCTGGGGCAACGATTGTGTTTAATGATATTAATCAAGACCTAGTGGATAAAGGAATGGCTGCTTATAAAGAAGCGGGTATCGAAGCCCACGGGTATGTAGCGGATGTGACCGATGAAGAACAAGTAGGCGCCTTTATCGCTCAAGTAGAAAAAGAAGTTGGTGTGATCGATATTTTAATCAACAATGCAGGGATCATCAAACGCATTCCAATGTTGGAAATGTCTGCAGCTGATTTTCGTCAAGTAATCGATATTGACTTGAACGGGCCATTTATCGTAGCAAAAGCCGTTTTACCTGGCATGATAAAAAAAGGGCATGGCAAAATCATCAATATCTGCTCGATGATGTCGGAATTAGGTCGTGAAACAGTGGCGGGCTATGCGGCAGCAAAAGGCGGCTTGAAAATGTTGACGAAAAATATTTGTTCAGAGTTTGGTGAAGCCAACATCCAGTGTAATGGCATCGGACCTGGCTACATTGCGACACCTCAAACAGCACCATTGCGGGAAAAACAAGCGGATGGTTCTCGTCATCCATTTGATGAATTCATTATTGCAAAAACACCTGCAGCCCGTTGGGGAGAAGCCTCAGACTTGCAAGGTCCAGCTGTCTTTTTGGCTTCCGATGCCTCAAACTTTGTTAACGGGCATATTTTATATGTAGATGGCGGAATCTTAGCTTACATTGGAAAACAACCGTAAATTGGAGGAAAACAATGATAAATGAAGAGATAAAACAGTGGGCGACAGAAGTTTTTAATAAAATTGATGGGAAGCTGACTTTACAGGCAGAACGACTGGGAGATAAAATTCCTTATATCGTGGACGAAGAAACAGGTCTTTATGAAGAAGACAAAGGCATAACGGAGCCGGTTTGGTGGTGTAACGGATTTTGGTCAGGGATGATGTGGCAAATGTACCATGCGACTGGAAATGACCTATACAGACAAACTGCGGAAGCAAATGAAACACGTTTAGATAAGGCATTTGATATTTATACTGGTTTACACCATGATGTTGGCTTTATGTGGCTACACACAGCTGTTGCCAATTATCGCTTGACTGGAAACGAACGCTCGAAAGCCCGGGGTTTGCATGCCGCTCACTTGCTGGCAGGCCGTTACAACCCGAGAGGACAGTTTATCCGGTCTTGGAATCGGGATCGCGCAGGTTGGGTGATCATTGATTCGATGCTGAATATTCCTTTACTTTACTGGGCAAAAGAGGCAATTGATGATCCTCGCTTTGGCTATGTTGCGGAAGACCATGCCGACAAAGTCATGAACAATATCGTGCGAGGAGATGGCTCTGTTGCGCATATTGGTGTCTTTGATCCAACCAATGGCGAGCTGTTGGAAACACCCGCAGGACAAGGCTATGCCGATGGTTCGTCTTGGTCCCGAGGCCAATCGTGGGCGATTTATGGCTTTGCATTAAGCTATCTCCATACCGGTAAGAAGGAATATTTGGAAACAGCAAAGAAAGTTGCCCATTACTTTATTGCTCAAGTAGAACAAACAAACTGGGTTCCTGTAGTAGATTTTAGAGCACCAAAAGAACCCGTGATGCTGGATACTTCCGCAGGGGTTTGTGCGGCTTGCGGCTTTTTGGAAATTGCGAAACACGTGGGAGAATATGAAAAGGATTTCTTCATTGATGCAGCCGTCAAATGCTTAAAAGCTGCTTATGAGAATCATGGGATCGAGGATCAGGCAAAAGATGGTTTGATTGATGATGCGACAGGCTCCTACCATGAGGAACGTTGGACGGAAGTCCCAATCATTTATACTGACTACTATTTTGTGGAAGGAATCTTGCGTCTTTTAGACAAAGATTTTCTGATTTGGTAATCAAAGGCAGCATGACAGCGAACTTACTGAAAAAAGTTCGCTGTCTTCTCATTTCGACAGAAAGGAAACAGCCGTTGAATGTGTCGGAATGAAGTTCTATAATTAACTTGTTCGTCAGCATCTATAGCCTTCTTGCGATACTTCTACCAAAAAAGTCTATAACAGCTGACAAAGAGAAGAATACGCACTTTTTAGGAGGAACTGTTTTGTCAAAACAACAAGTTCTGGCTATTCTAAAAGAAAACACCCAAGCACTGGGTGAACTTACGTTTAATGAGTTACTAACGACGGAAGGCATTTCAGAATTGGTAGCGATTCGACGAAATACGACTAGTCAATATTTAAATGAATTTGTAAAAGAAGGCTTGGCAATCAAAGTCAAGAGCCGACCCGCGGTCTTTTTCGACAAAGAAGCGTTCAGTCAGCTATTTTTTAAACCAAGTCAATCGGTGTATGATAATTTAGAGCAATTAAAGAATGAAGAAAATAGCCATCGAACCAAAACGGATTTGTTTGCAGATTTGATCGGCGCAAAAACGAGTCTCCGAATGGCTGTGGATCAGCTGAAAGCTTCAGTATTTTACCCAGGGATAGGTTTACCGGTGATGTTACATGGTGAGACAGGTGTAGGAAAAAGTCTGCTGGCAAGGAAAACCTATGAATTTTGTATTGATCAGCAACTGATTCATGAAGAGGCGCCTTTTCATGAATTGAACTGCGCGCAATACTACCATAACCAAGAGCTGTTGAGCAGTATATTATTCGGGTACAAAAAAGGCGCATTCACTGGCGCAGACAGTGATCAAGTCGGTTTGTTAGAAGCTTCAGATGGAGGGATTCTTTTTTTGGACGAATGCCATCGCTTATCGCCGGAAAGTCAGGAAAAACTCTTCACTTTCATCGACACGCAACAATTTTCACGAATCGGGGAAAACAATATCACTCGCAAGTCCCAAGTTCGTTTGATTTTTGCTACGACTGAGGATGTTCAAACCAATTTTTTGCGCACCTTTTTGCGCCGAGTCCCAATCACGATTCATATCCCAGCCTTGAAAGAACGTACCCCACAAGAGATATCCGAGTACATCTATACTTTTTTCATCAATGAAAGCCGCAACTTTAATCGTCCAATCTTGATTACACCTTGGATCATCAATCGGTTGAGTACCCTCAATTACCAAGACAATGTAGGAGAGCTGAAGAATATTATTAAGGTGATTTGTGCCAATGCATTTAGTAAACGTGGTATGGGTCCTAGCGTTTTAGTAAATTCAGAAACCTTGGAAGATCATTTGCTTTCTCGCTTCCTGTCGCTAAAAGAGGTCGACAGCACAGAAAAAAATGATGTATTAGTAACTCCAGAAAGCGTTTTAACAGACTTTTTGCACAAAAAGACCGATGAATCACTGATTATGGCTGGAATTTTTAAAGTCTATGAGAAAATTTTCCAACAATATCAACAAGGAGAAGTTGAGACAAATTATTTGATTCAACAATTGTCCCGGGAAGCCAATACAGTAATTGAAATGCTCGTCTTTCAAACAGTTCAAGAAAAAAACACTTTACTTCTATTGCAGAATACGATCAAGGAATTGGTCAACTTTTTAGAATCAAATTACTTTGTAAAAATCAGCGGAAATTCCATCATGGCATTGACCAATTATTTGTATAAACGGTCCAACTTCTTTGATGAATTGCCTAGTTTTAAACCCAAAACAATTGTGATGATCAAGGATTTTTTGAATATGCATATGCAAACCGAACAAAAAATTTTGAATGCGCTATTGGAATTGGTGGAATCAAAGTTGGATCTGCAGTTATTAGACTCTGAAAAAATCTTGTTGACCTTTTATTTAAAAGGATTAGACATCGAGATTCGCAAACCTGAAGTTCGGGGATTGATCTTGGCCCATGGTTTCTCCACTGCTAGCAGTATTGCTGATGTGGTCAATCGCTTCATGGATGAGCATTTATTTGATTCTTTTGATATGCCTTTTAATGTTCCTGCTAACAAAGTACAGGAATTTGTTAAGCATTATATTAAGGAAAATGACTGCTCGAAAGGACTGATTATTCTAGCAGATATGGGTTCTTTGATGATTCTGGATAATGTGTTAAAAGATCAGTTGGAGGGGCCGTTATTGATCATGAACAATGTCAATACTCAGCAAGCCCTCTTTGTTGGCGACATGGTCAAAAAGAAAACGGATTTTGAACGTATCGGCCAACGAATCCAAGAAGAGTTGATCGTCGAATATCGCTTGGCATATCCGAAAAAAACCAAGCAAGCTCTGATTTTAACGGTTTGTCACACTGGATTAGGCGCTGCGCAGCAGCTAAAAGAATTTTTAAGCACGAGTCTACCTAAAGAAATCGATTATGCAGTAGAAGCAGTAGATTATCATTTTTTGAAAAAATACGGAAAAGACAATCAATACTTTAAACAGTTTGATGTGCAGGGAATAGTAGGAACTGCTGATCCTGAAATTGAAGGTGTCGACTATGTCGCCTTAGAGGATTTGATTTCCGGTTCCGGGAAAGAACAGATTGATAAATTGTTTAAACAGGTAGCAGATCCAGCCTTTCGGAAAGATATCAATGATAATCTTGTGCGTAACCTCTCTATTGAACGATTGGTTTCCGTCATAACGATTTTGGATGTGAAACGAGTCATCGGTTATATCGACGAAGCGATTATCGAAATGGAACGAAACTTGAAAATCACCATGGAAAATTCTAAAAAGGCGATTCTGTACATCCACATTGCTGGCTTAGTCGAGCGGATGATTCGTAACCAAGAAGTGTCTCACTATCAAAGCACTTCTCATGACGAACAACGACAACGAAGGATCAAGGCCATTGCAACCTCCCTTCAAATCCTTGAAAATGCGTACAACATCAAAATCAGCGAGTATGAGTTGGATTATCTCTACGATATCATTTTTGAAATATAGGAAATCGATGGTGCGAACAAGCAGAGGATAGGAATTTTTCATTAAAAGCGAACCAGTTTCTTGGTTGGCTTTTTTTCGACAGAATGTTGGCACACTTATTGCACATAAAACGATGAGGCGGTGTTATAAGTGAAATTATTTGCAATAGATATTGATGGGACTCTCCTTACGACGGATCATCAAATAAGTGAAATCAATCGGAATGCGATCCAACAAGCGGCAAAATTAGGACATAAAATTGCTATCTGTACGGGAAGAAGTCTAAACTCTGCAGAAAAGATCTTTCAAGAGATTGGTCTTTCAGATGGCTATGTGATCGCATTAAATGGTGCATATATCAAAGAGATGAGTCGAAATGCGCCTCTTTGGAAAAAGACAGTCCATCGACAGGCGGTCCAAACTTTTTTGATCAAAGGCAGCAACTACGGGATGACAGGCTATCTGAATACCGAAAAGCTTAATTATCGCTTCATCTCGAAAGAGGAAAGCCAAGAGAACATTCAAGAGTTCCAAAATCAAGCTTGGCGGTTAGAGGAGCAAAGTTATGAACAAATCCCTTTGGTACTAGCAGAAAATGCGACAGAAATTTTGAAAGTCGCATTGAGCAGTAATCAGATTTCATTGTTGCAGGCAGTACAAGAAGAAATGCAGCAGGCCGGCTTTAGAATTGTTTTCTCCGACACAAATTACATTGAAATGATGGATCCAACCATTGATAAAGGAGCTGCATTGGCCTTTTTGAGCCAGTATCTGAACGTGTCACCGACACATGTTGTCGCGTTTGGGGACCAGCAAAATGACATGGAAATGCTGACTTTTGCAGGTTGCGGTGTCGCCATGGGGAACGCCATTCCACCGTTGAAAGCAATCGCTGACGAAATAACATTAAGTAACAATGAGTCTGGCGTAGGCCATAAAATAATAGAAATCTTGAATTTAAGGAGTTTTTAATATGCGGAAAATATTTTTAGTATCACACAATCATTTAGCCCAAGGAATGAAAGACTCTGCTGAAATGATTGCTGGCAAGCAAGAAAATTTAAAAGCCTATGGTCTGATGCCTGGCGGTCACCCTTCGCAGATCAGAAAAGCAATTGCTGACCAAATTTCTTCAGAAGATGATGTATTGATCTTGGGAGATATTGCAGGGGGGAGTGTTTGCAACGAAATGTTGGAATTGACGCTGCAAGAAAATGTAACATTAGTTGCGGGAATGAGCCTGCCATTAGTTTTGGAAATGATTTTGTTAGCACCAACGGATAGTGAAACGATGGAAACGATTATTGCCAACGGTCAAAGTGGCATGAAGCGCCTCGTCTTAAATCCAACTAGCGAGGAAGTAGATTTCTTTTAGTAAAGCCCTCTTGACTAATCGTAGAGAGGCTGGAACAGAAGTGTGAAACTCCGAGAAATAAGTAGAAATACATGGAGATTGGCTCTCACATGACTTATTTCCGCAGGAGTTGCTTCTGCTCTCGCCGTTTATACGTGTTTAAAGGGTGGAACAAACATGCTTTTAACTTTTATCCCATGCTCAATCTCTGGAACTGTTTTGTAAGCAACAAAAAAATCTACCTAAAAAAGGAGTTACTTTCATGATTACGTTATCTTTAAAAAATCACAGCGGCGAAAACATCAGTAGTAGATCACACGAAGTGGAAACTTATCTCGCATTTAAAAATTATTCGTATCAAACTAGAGATTTTATTGAAATCCTCACGGATGAAACATTTCTTTGGGTTCAACTGGACGAAGCCTTGGCACCTAGTTTGGTTTACATCCCCGAGGGTCAGTTCATTTATGAAGTAGTGATAGATGAACAATTAAAACGGGCTTATTCGCCTAAAATTTTTAGCGGCGAGCGACACTACCTACGGGTCAAGAAGGCAACGAAGGAGGAAGTTTCTGCTCGCCGAAATCTGGCTTTGAATGTTCATGCGCAAAAAGATTTTCAAGGAGCGTATCCCCATGCTTTTGCAAATGTTGAAACGAGAAATGACTCAACGTTTTTTGCCCGCAACGCGATCGATGGCATGATCGCTAATGAATCACACGGCTCTTATCCATATCAGTCGTGGGGAATCAATCAACAAGCAGATGCTGAAATGACGATTGACTTTGGCCGACAAGTCAAAATCGATGAGATGGCATTCGTTTTTCGGGGAGACTATCCCCATGATAGTTTTTGGACAAATGTCACGGTAGAGTTCTCCGACACTAGTACATTAACCTTCGCAACAAATGATCGTTTAGAGCGACAGTTCTTTTCTTTCGCTGAAAAAGTGACATCTAGTGTCAAATTGAAACAATTAATCAAACATCACGATGACTCGCCATTTCCAGCGCTGACACAGTGGGAAGTCTATGGAACAGAAGCGTGAAAGTGCTTTCGACAAAATATTGGCATGCTAATTGCTTATTAAAGAGTGTGGAAAGAAAACATAATAATTATTGGAGGAAAAAAAGATGATTTCAATGTTAAGAATTGACGACCGTTTAATTCATGGACAAGTCGCGGTCATGTGGACGAAGGAATTGGGGGTTGAACGAATTATTGTAGCCAATGATGAAGTTGCTCAAAATGAGATTCAAAAAAGTGCATTGCTACTAGCAGCTCCCACTTCTGTTAAAGCAGCTATCGTACCTGTAGATAAGGCGATAGCTATTGTGAATGATCAACGAGCAAAAGACATGAAGATTTTGGTTTTGGTCAATAACCCAACAGATATGCTTCGAATCCTAAAAAGTGACGTTAAAGTGGAAAGATTAAATCTGTCAAACTATGGTCGTCAACTAGGCGGAGGTGAGAACCCAAAACAAGAGGTAGCCTCTTCTGTCTATTTGGATCAAGCAGACGTCGAAAACTTCAAACGAATTTTTGAAGCAGCAGGGGATGTGAGCTATCAACCTGTTCCAGGACAAACAGCTGAATCATTAAAAGCATTAGTTGGAAAGAAATTCCAATAAATAAAGGAGGAAAAAGAGTATGTTAGTTAATGCAATACTTATCGCGGTTGCGACTTATTTTATTAAATTTTTTGCTTTGAGCTTTGCCAATTTTCAAATGCGGCCATTGATCATTGGACCAATCATCGGTTTGATTTTGGGTGATTTCACCCAAGGAATTATCATTGGGGCCTCGTTAGAAGCAGTTTTTCTAGGTGTTTTCGGTGTTGGAGGCAGTCTACCTTCTGATACAGAAATGGGTGCCATCGTAGGAACTTCTTTTGCAATCTTAGCTGGTAATGATGTGGAATCCGCAGTAGCTTTGGCTGTTCCAGTTGGTTTGCTTTCAATTTTTGTCTATAACTTGATCAAGATTGTTTGGCACAATGCTGTCGTAGCGATTGTTGATAAATCTGTAGAAAATCACAATGATAAAGGGTATGAACGAATTCACTTAGCAGCAGTCTTTTTCTTTGGGATACCATATGCCATTATTTCATTTGTTGTAATCATGGTTGGTGTTGATCCAATCAGTACATTAATGAACAACTTGCCAGAGGTTGTAAATAGTTTCTTAGCAATTGCTTCAAAACTGTTACCTGCTATGGGGTTTGGTATGTTGTTAAAATCTTTATGGGACAAAGAACTGATCCCTTACTTTTTTGTTGGGTTTGCTCTAGCAGCCTATTTCCAATTAGACACTATGGGGATTGCTTTAGTAGGTACGGTCTTAGCTTTCCTATACGGCTATAATTATTTACAAAAACAAAATCAAGACAAGAAAATTACTGAAGCAGCTAAACTAAGTAGAACAAGCGCTACATCCGGTGATGATGTTGTTGATGATTTCTTTGATTAAGAAGGGGGAAGAAAAACATGGGATTTATGTCTAATTTAAAAATTGATGCAGAAGATAAAAAGCTGCTGAAAAAAGTTTACTGGCGTTCATTGACGCAATCTGCTGAAATGAATTTTATTAAAATGCAAGGAGTAGGGTACGGGTTTGCCTCAATTCCAATGCTTAAAAAGTTTTATAAAAATGATGAAGATGAATATTATAAAGCACTCAGTCGTAGTTCTTCTTATTTTAACTGTTATCCAGGGTTTATTCCTTTTATCTTAGGCGTGACCTTATCGATGGAGAAAGAAAATTCTATTGAGCCAATACCGAATATGGACGAAACCGTTAACGGGATCAAAGTGGGATTGATGGGGCCTTTAGCAGGTCTTGGAGATTCATTCTTCATGGGTACATTGCGAGTTATTGTTACTGGGATTGCTTTATCATTGGCAAGCCAAGGAAATGTTTTAGGTCCGCTCCTATTTTTCCTATTGTTCCATATTCCATTCTTTGCCGTTCGTTATTACGGAACTTTTGTTGGTTATTCATTAGGAGCGAACTATATTAAAACAGCTACTGAAAGTGGCTTGATAAAAGCTGTGACAAAAGGTGCAACACTGCTTGGTTTAATTATGGTTGGTGCAATGACTTTCTTGAACGTTCCATTTGTTTTAAATTTTAAAGCGGACATTTCTGGACAAGAATTTGTTCTGCAAGATATTCTTGATAAAGTGATGAAAGGGATCTTACCTTTATCATTGGTACTAGTTTCTACACAGTTGTTGCGGAAAGGGAAATCACCGAATTATATCATGATATTGATTCTTATTCTTTCAGCAATCTTAGCTGTTTTGGGAGTTATGTAAAATAATGCCAAATAGAAATGGTGAACAGTGGCTTGACACAGATGGCAACCCCGTTCAGGCCCACGGTGGGATGATCTTAAAACATGAAGATACGTTTTATTGGTATGGGGAGAACAAATCCGGACCGAATGTAGTTTCTTCCATTGGCGGAAGGAAAGTGGATTTTATTGGAATCTCTTGTTATACCTCCACTAATTTGAAGGACTGGCACTATGAAGGCTTAGTTTTAACAGCTTCTGAGGAGCCACAAGATAAGCTATATAAAGACAAGATCATCGAACGACCCAAGGTGATTTTCTCGAAAACGACGCAAGAATTTGTTTTGTGGTTCCACTACGATCACGATGATTATTTATATGCTGCTTGTGGTGTGGCTACTGCGAAAAGCCCAACCGGTCCTTTTATCTTACAAGATATCTTTAAACCAAATCGCAAAGATTGTCGTGATATGACTATTTTTGAAGATGGGGAAAAAGCGTATTTGATTCATAGTAGTGATTTCAATAAAACCATGTATATTTCTGAATTGACAGAAGACCGTAAAGCGCTCACGGGTCTTTATACAAAAATATTGATTGATCAAGAACGTGAAGCACCAGCCGTCTTTAAACGCAATGGTCTGTATTTTATGCTCACCTCTGGAACGACAGGGTGGGATCCCAACGCAGCACTATATTCCAGATCACCATTTTTGTTCTCTCCACATAAACTGATCGATAACCCCTGTGAGGGACCAAATTACCGTCAAACTTTTTTTGGACAAACCAATTATGCCTTTGAAGTAGAGGGGGAAGTCTACTTGATGCTGGATCATTGGAAACCAGAAAATCTGCAAGCTTCTGGCTACAGCATACTGCCAATCGAAGTATTTGGAGAGAAGAAACGAGATTTACGAGTGGTGTGGACGGAAAAACCTTTTGGTGGAAAATATCAATAAAATATAAGCTGTGACGTTCGTTTTTCAGCAAACTGAATATCCAACGATAATGAAGTGCTGTTGTTCGGAGATTTTTGTTTAGCGGATCCTTCTGTCACAGCTTTTTTTTAAAGGATGGAAGAACATGAGAAAAATTGAAAATCCAATTCTACGGGGATTCAATCCTGATGCAACAGTTACGAAAGTGGGGCAGGATTATTATCTCGCAACATCAACATTTGAATGGATGCCGGGAGTAGAGATTTATCACTCGCGCGATTTGATCAATTGGGAAGCAATCGCCTGCCCATTACAAGAGTATCAGCATGCCAATTTGATTGGAAATTACAATTCTGGCAGCATCTGGGCACCGCATTTAAGTTATTCTGACGGCAAATTTTGGTTGTTGATCACGGATGTAAAAACAGGAACGGAGTTTAAAGATACATTAAACTATGTACTGTTTGCTGATGATGTGACGGGTCCATGGAGTGATCCGGTGTTTGTCACAGCTTCTGGTTTTGATCCGGCCTTTTTTCACGATGACGATGGTAAGCATTATATTATGAGTATGTTATTTGATCACCGTTTAGACAGACAGCGATTTGATGGATTGGTGATTCAGGAGTACGATGTGGAACAAATGAAATTAGTGGGAACTCGAAAACACTTTTTCCATGGCACAGATCTGGGTGTCTGTGAAGGACCACAAATCTTAAAAAAAGATGGCTATTACTATTTATTATGTGCTGCCGGTGGGACAGGTTACTCCCATGCAGCAACGGTTTGCCGTTCAACAAATGTATTGGGGCCCTATGAACTTTCTCCGTATCACCCATTGCTTACTACCAAACCAGATCCAACCAATCCGTTGCAAAAAAGCGGTCATGCTTCTTTTGTAGAGGTTTCTAAAGAAGAGTGGTATATTCTGCATATTTGTTCTAGACCCTTGACAGAGCGAGGAAATTGTACGCTAGGACGAGAAACCGCGCTACAAAAAATCGAATGGATCGATGGTTGGCCACGGCTAAGTAACGGCACGATTTTCCCGGATTTAGAAGTGGAAGCACCTAGTATTGCTAAAAATACTACTCAAAAAAGAGATTTTTCTACGTTTACTGATTTTGAGGAACTGGAATTACCAGCTTATTTTAAAAGTTTGCGACAACCTTTAAAAAAACACCCTAAGCTTTCTTTAAGTGAACGTCCCGGATGGTTACGTTTGTACGGGGAACAAAGCCCTAGCAGTTTGCATAAGCAGACATTGGTTGCTCGACGTTGGCAGCATTTTTCTTTTCGGGCTGAAACCGTGATGGCTTTTGAACCGAAAAATTTTCAACAAATCGCTGGTCTGATCTTGTTCTATGACACAGATAATTGGCATTATCTTCATGTATCGTATGATGAAAGTACAGCTGAGAAATATATTCAACTTGAGATCAATGACGTGAATCATATGTCCTATGCTTCTGAGCGAATCATGATTGAAGCAAATCAACCGATCACCTTAGCAGTGGAAGTGGCGAGAGATAAGGCTCAATTCTTTTTTGCAGTGGGGGATCAAGAACTTCAAGCCATTGGTGACAAAACACCTGCTGATCATTTAAGTGATGATTACATCAAAGCAAATGGAAAACTTGCATTTACCGGAGCCATGGTTGGGCTATGTGCACAAGATATGGATGACCACAGTTCTTTTGCCGATTTTGATTTCTTTCACTATCAGGAACAGCATCACGACGCATGACCCATTCGTGAATGAAAGTCAGGTTACTTTTTTACGAGAAAAAGAATCATTGCCAAACACATTAAACGATTGTGTATTGTATTTTTAGGGTTTGCGGTTTGTAAGAAAGAATTGTTGTTTATAGCTTAGAATGACGTTAGATCGTTAGATAAGATACAAAGAATAAAATGATGCACTAAACTTCTAATCACGTAAAAACTTGGCTAGAAGAAAGGTCCATTCAAGAAGAATTACTTTTGGTACTCTATAGATCTGTCCGTTTCACTAAATTATAAGGAAAAACAATTGATTCCATAAATTGGTGTGACTCAGATCTATTTTTTACAAATACCATGAATCATTACTGAAATACTTCAAATAAAATAGGCAAGGAGCCAGGAAAGGAGACCTTAACCGCTTAATTTCAAAAATATTTTTCACAGGAAAGCGAATACGTATAAATGAAAGCGCTAATATAAAAGGCTTAGGAGGAAGAAAATGAGAAACGGTATCCACTTTTTTATAGCAGTTTTGGCAATGACTGTAATGACTTTACTTGCCCCATCAAATGCTTATGCGAGTGAAACGGAGGAAATCGAAGATAAAGTAAATTTAAAAATTACAGAAGAAAATGGATTTATTCATCCAGGAATAAGTGTCGACCCAGAACAATTGGAGATTACCAGGCAGCAATTAATTGAAGGAAATGAAACGTATCTAGGATACTACAAAGCAATGAAAGAAACCGCTGCTGCCGAAAAGCAATTTAAATCCAGCAATTTAGTTGAGGGAACTTTACACGATCCTGCTGTTACAAGTTATGACAATGCCTCACAAACAGTAAGATTGAGTCAAGATAGTTTCAAAGCGTATACACAATCGATTCTCTATTATTTAACTGGAGATAGCACGTATCGATATAATGCTATCCGATTAATTAGAATCTGGAGTAATCTAGATGCTGAAAAATTCAACTATTTCCCAGATGCTCATATACACGTAGCTGTTCCAGTGTACTACCTAGTCAGTGCTGCTGAAATGATTAAGTATACGGAACCCTTAGATCAAACATTTAGCAATGAAGATGTAAAGGATTATGATTTGAATTGGACAAAAGAGGATAATCAACGTTTGATTGAAAACTTTATTGATCCCGCTCAAAAAACATTCTATAACAGAAATGATTACTATATGAATCAACACTTGTATGCTACAACAGGTGTGATTCTAACAGCAATCTTTAAAAATGATCAAGCAATGTATGAGGAAGCTGTTGAATGGTTCACGGTGAATAAAGATACGGATAGACCTGAACGAAATGGTTCCCTGATTCATCAATATTCCTTGATTGAAGCTAATAAACAGGGGAATCCAATTGGTCAAGATTATATCCAACATCTTGAAATGGGACGTGATAATGCACATTCTTCAGGGGATGTTTTGAATATGATAGGGTTAGCCAGAATACTTACTCAGCAAAAAACGCGAATTGATCCTACTGAGGGGACAGTTTCTACTAATGAGGATGCTACAACAATATATGAATTTTTAAATAATCGGTTATTAGAAGGAACAGAGCAGTGGGCGAAGTACATGGTTGGACAAACAATTCCATGGACGAAGACTGGCAATGGGATGGATTTTGGTGGGGAAATATCTCCGGCTTATCGTGGTAGGACCGGATTATACTATAGTAGTACCGAACTCTATGATATGTATCGGTACAAAATAGGTATGAGCGATTCTGAAATTGAAGAAAAAGCTCCTATGATCGCGCATATGGCAAAAAATCAAGCAGCACCAGTCTTTTATTCATTTGATAAGAAAAATAATTTTTGGGGATCACATTCTGATAATAAAATGACCGAAATTGGCGCGGAATACTGGCTATCGATGCCCCTAGATCGAGCAAATGAACCGGAGCTATCTGTGCCAGCAACTCAAGGTAATCCCGAAGTGAATGTAACAGTAAGAGGAACCCTGTTAGATGAAACTCACACAAAACTTAATACTGAGAATGGAAAACAGTTTTTTACAACTAAAGCTGTACCAACTATACAAGATTTAAAGGAAACTGCTTATGATAAAAGCTACCCTAAAGATACATCGACTATTAGGGGTGGCAATCACTTTTCTGTTGCTAGTTTAGGAAAGACGGCTAATATGGCAATTCGCTATCGATCGAATGGAGAGTCTCGTTTAAATTTATCCAGTTCCAATGACTATAGTGACCCTTACCAAGTGATCGTATTACCAAATACAGAAGGGGAATGGAAAACAGTTGTATATTCGACAGAAGAGGGGATAGACACTAAAGCTCAAAATCTGCCTAATATCGATTTTTACGCTGTTTTATCTGATCAAGAAGTCACAGTGGATTTTGAATGGGTCAATTATGTAAACACAGCTAATGATGGGATAAAAGGAACCATACCTAAATTTGCAAAAGATACTTCTAAAGCTAGACATATCATTAAAGGACAAATAGCTTCGTTTAATATAGATATCGTTGATGGTGAGGGAGCAAATATCTTTTTAGGGGATAATTCAGAGGGGATTCAACTAGAGGATGCTAAAATGACGATAGACAGCAATAATATGGCTCTAGGAAAGAGAAATATAGTTATAGGCATGGAAAATGATCAATTCATTCGCGGGGAAACCATTCACTTAAACGTTTACCCAGACCGACAAACTGCTTTTGATGAGGCGATGAAAGAATTTGATTCAAATCAGATTTATACTAGCAGCTCAAAAACTACTTTTTTAGAAACCATGGAGGAAGTTGAAAAGGCAATAGATGAAAAATATTCAGATGAAGAATTTATGGAAGCTTACGAGGCATTTACGCAGGCTCAAGCAGATTTAGAATTGTTGAATCCATTAGTTGAAGATGGCTCGTTTGATTATGCAGCCTATTCTTCGATTTTACCAAATAATTCCAATCTGCACGTTTTACTAGATAATGATGATGCAACATTCAGTGGAGATTTAAAAAATCCATATTATTTAGACTTTGGCTCAGAGTATCGAATGACGGTCAACTCTTTTCAAATGCAAACGAGACGAGGATTTCCTAACCGCTATCAAGGGTTTAATATTTATGGGTCAGAAGATAATAAAACATGGACGTTACTAACTGAAAATTCGACGACTTTTACCGAAGAAATGGAAACACTCCATGTAAAAGAAGAATATAAAAATACATTCTATCGATATTTTATGTTACGCGTAGATAATCCTGGCACTCCAACAGATCCAGCCTATCCCAATATTAGTTCATTTTCCGAGTTGCGGATTTTCGGGGAAAGGCATGAAGTCAATCATAAGATTACCAGAGTTGAAATGAAAAATTCAGGAATTAAAAATATGATTTTACCTGGGGAGGAAGTCAAGCTAGAAATAGAGGCAATAGAAAATATAAGCAATCTAGAAGTGGAAATTGATCAAGTCAAAGCTGAGGTAAAAGAGAATGGAGACTTAAATTGGATTGCATCAATTACTTATCCAGAAGGCAAAGATTTTGGTTCAGATATCTCAGTAAAAGTTGATTACTTAGATGCCGATGGAAACCCAGGGGCAACATTATTTGAAACGACCGATAAAAAAGAATTTTATAAATCTAGTAATGCTCGGCTTATCAAAGATGCACTCGCACGTGTTTACAAGACAAGTAGTGGAAGTCCAAAGGATGTATCTGCATGGTTTGATGGCGATAGTAGTACCATGTCAGAATTTAGAAAAGAGCAGAATGGCGAAACATATGTACAATTCGATTTTTCGGATAAACCGATAGTCATTGATAGAATTGAATTTTTAGCTCGACAGGATGAATATTCAAAGAGAGCAGAGGCTTTTCAATTTCAAGTTTCACAAGACGGGGTTCTTTGGGAAGATGCAGCTCCACGAGGAAAGAATACAAAAGACTGGCAGAGTTTTATTCCAGATAGCAATCATAGAGGAATAGCATATAAGTATGTTCGAATATATATGTGGGCAAATTTTCTAGGTATTTCAGAGATGAGAATACTAGGAGAACAACAATAATCTATAACAAGTTGAGTGATTTTTTGATTAGTAGTGTTTGTAAAAAAATCTGTGGAAGCTAAATCTCTAAGAGCATTAACAACTTTTGAATTCGAATTAAATTATATTAAAAGGTCAGAAACTAAATGTTTTGACCTTTTTTAATTACTCGTTTCATGGTTCCTTCAGCATTAGGGCAGAAAGATGATTCTAGAGGCCACCAGAGTATACCCTATTGGTCGTTTTGAATATTTGTGATATACTTGGATTTCTAAGAGGTCAACAGAGTTGGGCAACAGAAATAAAAAAATGATCCGGATTTGAGAATTTTAATGGAGTTTTATTATGGCGAAAATTGGGTATGCTCGAGTAAGCAGCATAGATCAAAATTTAGATCGACAGTTAGAGTTGTTATCAGAGTGTGATAAAATTTTTAGTGATAAAGCAAGGGGGAAAGATACCAATCGTGAAGGATTTCAAGAAATGATGCGATTCATACGTGAAGGTGATATAGTCGTTGTGACAGAATTAAAACGTCTTGGGCGAAATAATAAAGAGCTAACAGAAACGATGAATTTAATTCAGCTGAAGAAAGCTACACTGGAAGTTTTGAATTTGCCAGCGCTAACAGGTATCACTGATGATAATTTGCGTCGATTACTTAATAACTTAATTATCGAACTGTACAAGTACCAGGCTGAAGAAGAACGTCGGTATATTCGTGAAACGCAACAACAAGGAATTGCACTTGCTAAAGCAAAAGGTAAATACAAAGGCGGGAAACCCAAATATAGAGATAATGACCCTCGTCTTCACCTGGCGTTCAAGTTGTTCCTAGAAGGAGCAACAGACAAAGATGTAGAAGCGCAAACAGGCATAAATAGGAGAACTTTCAGGAGATATAGAATGAAATTTGGTATCACTAATGAATTAAGATCAAAGAAGAAAGAAATGGTATAAAAATAAAGCTGCAAAGAATGGATGCTATATCTATTCTTTGCAGCTTTATTATTTACTTATCACGATTTCCATAATGCGTACGATTTGAATTGCTAGTTGTCCGATAACCCGGAATAATAAGAAAGTAACCGAGAAGTTCTAATACTGTCAAATAACGAACAAACACACTTTAAAACAACCGTGTTCTTCTTGAATAAACTAGTTCGCTCGAAAATTAAAAAGTATATACTATTGAATTTTTCGAGAGGTGTGTTAAGATTTGACCAAAAGGAGGTAGTTTCATGAAAAAGATATTTGTTAAGAGTGTAAGTTTGCTACTTTTAGGAGTTTCTTTAAGTGTAGGTTATTTGGATCCAGTGGTTCCGATGGTTGCAGCGGAAGAGAGTGCTTCTCAAGAACGGATTTGGGATTTTTCTGACGGGACACAGGGATGGTTTTTTGATAGTAGCTGGGCAGGTGACGGCTATCACGGCATAAGTGGATACAGTCATGACGTAGGAAAGAACATGCTGAAAGTAGATATAGACTTTTCTCAGGATAGTACTAACGGCTGGTCCCAGCCTGGGATTAGCTTTTCTGAAGAAGCTGGTATCGACTTTTCGGCATTCACCACACTAACTTTTGATTTATACTATGATTCGGAAGCTTTCACAACAGGTCAAATAACGATTAAGGCTAATTCCGACAATGTCTTTCAAGATCAAATGGCAGGATTCCACAATTTAGTGACGGAAGATGCAGGCGGAACTCTGAAGAAAGCAGCCATACAATTTCAGCTTGATTCGAGCTATGCAAAAACAGAAACCCCCGAAAAACTGATGCTTTTGATTGTGGGAAATAGCACGGATTATAAGGGTAGCTTATGGTTTGATAATATCCGCCTCTCTGCTCCTGCAATCGAGGATAATTATGTAGACGCGACGGTAACACCAGAAACTCGAACTCAACTTTCGGGACAAAATAAAGCGCTTACCGTAAATGGGCAATCCATTCCTTACTCTACGGAAATACAACTTGCAGATCCAAGAGCAGATGATTCTGCCAAGGTAGTTTACCAATATCTGAAAGCAGTAGGGGAATCAGATGCGGTTATCTATGGGCATATGGAAGATACCGTATTAAAAGCTGGAAGTTCCGAGCTGACTTACTCAGACACCGAAGATCTGACTGGCTCGATTTCCGGGCTTAACGGACTAGACTGCGGAAATCTGTTTGCAGGATTTGCAGCAAAATATAACACCCGTCACCCAGAAGTCGAACAGATTCCGGAGAATACAGAAGGAAATATCAGAGCAGCAGCTTTATTTACAAATGAAGCATCTGAAAAAGGTGCTTTGATGACCCTTTCTGCACATATGCCGAATTTTGCTTTCGCTGCTACAAAGGATGCTTCAGCGACAAAAACATACGATCGATATGACTATACCGTGGCAGACTCTTACAATTTAAAAGGTAACGTCATGAATCAGATTCTTCCGGGCGGACAATATCATGAGCAGTTTAATGCGTATCTGGATATGATTGCTGAGTACGCAAAACAAGTGGATGGCTCATTGCTATTCCGCCCTTTCCATGAGAATACCGGAAGCTGGTTCTGGTGGGGAAAAGCATTTTGTGATCCCGAAACCTATAAAAGCGTATTTAAGTATACTGTAGAGTACCTGCGCGATACAAAGGAAGTACACAATATTCTTTACCTATACGGTCCAGGATCCGAGGCTTCCTCACTTGAAGAGTACGACGAGAGATATCCAGGCGATGAATTTGTGGATTTAATTGGATTTGATACCTATGATTCCAATCCAGTGCCGGACGATGAAGGATACATGTTCCAGAAAAATTTTGAAAATTCAGTAAAACTTACAGATGCATTTGCGAAACAGCATGGCAAACTTTTTGCAGTAACTGAAATAGGGATTGCCGGTATGACCGACACCGGGAATAGACGACCGGAATGGTTTATGGAAATTCTTGATATCCTTTCAAAAGATATTTATGATTGTAGCTTTTTCATGACTTGGACAAACTATTCTGATAGCAGTTTTTATACACCCTATGTCGCATCAGTCGATCAGGAAGGTCTATTGCATGGCCATGAATTGATGGATCCGTTTATTGAATTTTATAATAACGAAAAGAGTATCTTTGCCAACGACCAAAAATCAGTTTTGTCTGTACAACCTGAAGTTCCATCCAACATAGCATGGACTCAGACAAGCGGCTACCTTACCATTCCGATTGCAGGAAGCCGTATTTTGGAAGAAATAAATTTGAATGCACGATTGAATAAAGAAGGAATATCGGCTTCTATACGTGTTTCCAATGGTATTCTAGAAATACCGCTTGATACGCACGTAGACGGCAAAACCGTGGGAGCTATTTTGACTGATGATATCCTAGCACGACTTGGTGCAGCCCCTAATGGAAAAATCCTTCTGTACGCTGACGATACGAAGCTGCAAGAAATCCCAGTTCTGTTCAATATTCCTGAGCAAGAAAAGGATTCACTGTTGGTAGATAATTTTGAATCCTATTACGGAGAATCCTCTATGCTGAACAGCAGTTGGGCTGTAAATAAAGATAGCGGGAGCAATCTGGTTATTTCTTTATCTGAAGATAACGTTTTTGAGGGTGATTTCTCACTTCAGTTTTCTTATGATGAGACGAACACGGGCTGGGCGGGTGCCACAATCGCCAAAGAATCTGACTGGTCAGCATGCAACGCACTGCAGTTTTGGGTTGTTCCCGACGGGAAAAATCAAAAAACTGTCATTCAGATCAATACTGAAGATGGCGGCTCTTACGAGGCATATCTGAACACATACGAAGAATATGCAACTACAACTGAGCCGATGCTTGTCACCCTTCCGTTTTTGGAATTTGTGGATAAAAGAAACCAAACTCGTCTCACAAGCGAAGTAGCAGGCGGCGTGACAAACTTTGGTCTTTGGATGAACGCAATAAGTGATTCTTCCGCAATTGCAGATGGCAGAGTCAGCGGAACGATCTATTATGACGAAATCATCGCTGTTGCCTCCGACAAGACTGAGGCATCATTTGAAACAGTCGAAGAAATATCCATTGATGAGATGACTGTTGAAACTCTTAAGAAAGCTATTGCTGATACAGATGCATTTGTAAAAAAAGAGTACACAAAAAAAAGTTGGAGTACTTTCAAGGCTGCTCGAAAATATGCAGAAAAGGTTATAAAAAATAAATCAGCGGATAAGTATGAACTCTGGCAAGCTTGGATATCTTTGCAAAATGCAACAGAAGATCTGACGAAAGCAAACTCATCATCCTTTTAAAGGGCTCTGACTGTTTTTCCGATTGTACTTTTATTTAGTTGCCTGAAGGGCCTGAAAAAAGGTTCCAATCACCAAATTTTGGTGATTGGAACCTTTTTTTCTGAGAACCAAGAAGTAGTTCCTCTGCTTACAAGATTACCAAGGCAGCGTACTTGACCATATTCTCTGTCATAAAAGCAAATTTCGAATCATTTTGTATCTGATCTTTTCCTTTGATTATTGGTGTGCTTCTTCAGATTTAATCTCTTACTCCACAAAATACCCCCGCAACTCATCACTGACTTTCGGCAGGTACTCATGTCCGTATTCCGGCAGTTCAACTAGTTGTTTTCTTGCAGTGATTTTGTTGTAGGTAGCCATCTGCGTGATCGGTGGAACGACAGCATCCTGCAACCCGACAACCCAGCAGACTTCCGCTTGGATGCGCGGCGCGAAATGCTGGATATCGATGTATTCCAGCGTATCGAAGACTTCCTTTTCACGCTTGTGCAGTGGATCGCGGAATTGGAACCAGTACGGAATTTCTTCGAAGGCGGAAGTCTGGGCGCCGAGCGCATAGGCTTTGCGGTAATCGGAAAGGAACGGGTAGGTGACGTACACGCGATACAGGTCAGGCACGAGTCCTGCACAGGCAATCGTCAGACCGCCCCCTTGTGAAGCACCTTGCGCATAGATCCTGGTTTCATCCACAAAATCAAGCGATTTGAGAATGTGAGCAGCATGAGCGGTATCCAGAAAAACCTGACGATAATAGAGGTTTTCTTTGCCTTCCTCCAAGCCGCGGATGATCAGCCCCTTCATGACGCCTCCTTTTGTTTTTGTGCAGTCCTCGGAAAGACCACCTTGGCCCCTGGCATCCATTGCCAACACGACAAAACCTTCCGCCACCCAACCGACTTTGTCCTGGAAATCTCCAGAGTCGCCATGGTACCCGTGGAATTGCAGCATGCCCTTTAATTTTTTGCCTGCTGTGAATTTCGGTGTCACAAGCTGGCAGTGCACTTGAGCGCCACCGACACCGATGAACGTCAGATGATAGAAGGTTGCGACTTGTGACGGGATAGCTTCTATCTCCAAGTTGTACGCAAGCGGCAGACTCTCCAATTCACGCAAACCATCTTCCCAAAAAGCGTCGAAATCCTGCGGCCGTATCCCGCTTCCTGAATAGCTTTTCCAATCAGAGTGTTTCATTCATACTTCTCCTTGTTTTATATTTTTTGCAACCTCTTAGTGCATGTACAGAAATCTTGAACACATCAGTACTTTACAAAGTGCAGCGGATAGGGAATAATGGTACCGCATACATATAAATATATACATTGAAAAAAGCATGTCAATACATTATCGAAAAAAGATATAACTATATGTTTGCTTTTAAAAGTATATATGTTAAAATATGCTTGTGGTTGAGATCAAATGAAAAACAGGCTGCGGCGACGGCTTACTGTGCATGAGCGGAATGAAGATTTAAGGAGAGGAGCGGAAATAAGATTCGACCATCAGTATCGAATGCAATGAGTGATAAATACATGCTTTCTTGAAAAAAGCACAATTTGGCAATCAAACAAATTGTAAAGGGTATCATTTATAGGATGTTATGCATGCATTCGTAAAAGCCGCAGTATTTACGATGGATGGCATTCGTCAGCGAGTGAGAAAGGAGTACAGAATGTTAAGCAAAAATAGAACGAAATTATTTTACATGTTTACTTTCCCATGGATTGCAGGCTTCATCCTGCTGACAGCGGGGCCCATGCTTTATTCGCTTTATCTTTCCTTTACCGACTCTACCGGTTTTGGAGCTCCACAATGGATCGGCTTGGAGAATTATCAAAATATGTTCACGGAGGATCCTCTGTTTTGGAAATCTATGGGGAACACCTTGTTCTACACGCTGCTGAGCGTACCGTTGAGTCTGGTAACCGGTTATTTGTTGGCAGTGTTATTGAACGCGAAGGTGAAGATGATCGGTATTTTCCGGACGATTTTTTATCTGCCTTCGATTGTGCCGACAGTTGCTACATCTCTGCTTTGGACGCTTATCTTCCAACCTAACTTCGGAATTGCAAACGCTGTCTTGGATTTCTTTGGTCTGCCTACTTCGATGTGGTTGTTGAGCGAGCAGATGGTCAAGCCTACTTTGGTGATCATGAGTCTATGGGGAATCGGCGGGGGGATGGTCATTTACTTAGCCAGCCTACAAGAAGTGCCTGTTACGCTTTATGAAGCGGCCGAATTGGATGGCGCGAGTACTTGGAACAAATTCTGGAACATTACGGTTCCAATCACTTCACCGGTGATATTCTTCCAACTGATCATGGGCTTGATCGGATCGCTCCAAGTATTTACCCAAGCTTACGTTGTCAGCAGCGGTACGGGAGGACCCAATTACCAGTCGATGTTCTACGTGTTTTATTTGTATCAACAGGGATTCCGTTTCTTCAATCAAGGTTACGGATCTGCATTAGCATGGGTCCTGTTCGTCATAGTCCTTGTACTGACGGTCTTCATTTTCAAATTTGTCGGTAAGCAAGTTTATTACGAAGCAGGGGACTAATAATAAAAGAAAGGAGAATTTGAAATGGAGACACCGCAAGAAGCATTAAAGACAAACAAGAAATTGAGAAGCAAGAAACAAGCTAATAAATTAAACAGACTGCTGATATACTCACTCTTGATCTCACTTTCATTATTGTTTATACTCCCGTTCCTTTGGATGATTTTCACAGCATTCAAACCGGAAAATGAAGCGATGGCGTTTCCGCCAAGCTTGCTTCCTAAAATTTGGGATTGGGATAATTATAAGGAAGTATTCGAAATCGTTCCATTCGCAACGTTTTATAAAAACTCCTTGTTGGTTGCGGGGCTAGGAACATTCGGTACGGTGGTTTCCAGTTCACTGGTAGCCTACGGATTTGCCCGCATAAAGGCTAAAGGGAAAGGGATTTGGTTCGCTTTACTGTTATCCACGTTGATGTTACCGCCTCAAGTAACAATGATTCCGGTGTACGTGATTTGGTCAAAGTTGGGCTTTGTGGATACGTTAGTGCCGCTGGTATTGCCGGCTTTTCTGGGTAATTCTTATTATATTTTCTTGTTGCGGCAGTTTTTCCGTACAATCCCAAAAGAGGTCGAAGAGTCGGCTTATCTGGATGGGGCCAATACGTTTCAGATTTATTGGAAGCTGATCCTTCCAATGTCACGTGCTTCCATCATAACGGTCACTTTATTGAGCTTCATGGGATTTTGGAATGATTTCATGACACCACTGATTTATCTGCAAAGCATGGAAAAATACACGTTGGCGATTGGGGTCATGCAATTCCAAGGGGCGCTGACGGTATACTGGGGACCGATGATGGCTGCAAGTACGTTGATGTTGGTACCGTTGATCATTATTTTCTTTACTGGACAAAAATATTTTGTACAAGGTATTGCGACGCAAGGAAATAAAGGATAATTATAGGAGGGAAATAAAGATGAAATTTGGGAAAAAAGCATTATATTCGATGGCAGTTATTGGTGCGACGTTATTGGCTGCGTGCGGTAGCGGAGCTGCAACGGATTCTTCTGGTCAAAATGCCAATGGTGAAGATACGATTACGTTAAAAATCATGACATGGAACAACAACCCGGAAGGAACAAAGAAAGAACAAGAAATTCTTGATGCCTTCACAAAAGAACATCCGAATGTAAAAATCGAACAAATATCCGCCACATACGCTGAGTACAATGAACGAGTATTGACAATGGCTGCGGGCGGAAATCTCCCGGACTTGCTGTGGGTTCAGCCCTCTGGATTCGGCGGTTTCGTTGAAAATGGTTTATTAACGGACTTGACCGATAAAGTTGCTGCGTTGGATACGGAAGAATTTCAGCCGGGTGTATTGGAATTGGGACAGGTTGATGGCGCACAATATGCAATGACGCGCGATCGCTCTACTGTCCAAATCGGTTACAACAAAGATATGTTTGATGAAGCAGGAATTCCTTATCCGGAAGATGATTGGACAATGGATGAGTTCCTTGAGATTTCAAAAAAACTGACGGTCAAAGAGGGTGAACGGACTGTACAATTCGGCATAGAGAACTTCTATCTGAAAGAGTTGTTGACTGCATACGGCACAAGCATGCTCGATCCAGTGACTGCTGCTGTAAAATTGGACGATCCACAAACCATTGAAGCAATCGCCTTCAGCCAATCGTTAGCCAATGAGTATAATGTACAGCCTACTGGAGCACAACAAGAAGGGCTTTCGAACTTGTTCCTTTCTGGAGTTGCCGCGATGCGGATGACGGGGCCATGGGATTGGATTGAGTATGAAAAAAATGCTGACTTTGAATTCGATGTTGTACCATTGCCTGTAGGAAGCGATAAAGGAACGCAATCTTCTGCAGCTTATCTGCCGATCAGTATCAATGCTGATACGGAATATCCGGAGGAAGCTTGGGAATTGCTTGAATTCTTGACTTACGGCGGTGGACAAGACATCCAAGCAGAAATCGCATCAGCTGTGCCGGTTGTAAACAGAGCTGCCGATGACGTATTGTCTCTTGCTGGTGCACCTGACAATGCGCAATCACTTGTGAACCAACTGAGTGACGGAAGCATTATTTTGAACACACCTTACCATCCGGCTGTATCGGAAGTTGAGTCAAAAATAACTGCTCTGATCGAAACATTGAATTTGAACAATACGCCTGTGGAACAGCCACTGAAAAAACTTGCTGAAGATTTGCGCAAGGAATACAAATTGGATTAAGCGCGGATTTATCCGGATTGTTTGGGAGACTGGAAGCGCCGATGTGCTTTCAGTCTTTTTATATCATTTCTGAAAGGAGGAATCATCATGCAACAAAATGCGAATAAAATGGATGCTTTCGTGCATAGGATTTACTTGTTGACCGATTTCCTTTATGAATTGATCAAAAATAGCTTCTTTTTCTGGCTATATTTGATCAAAGGAGCTGGTATTTTTACACTGTATGCAGCTATTGATGCTTTACTTGCAGTAAGTTCCGATGTTTTGGTAAATGAACGAAAACACACTTTTGAGAATTATAAGCGTAATTACAAGAATAATGATCGACGAAGATTTCTTTCTGTTTTTCTCTTTTTTCTTATGTTGTATCTGTTCATCATTCCCTTTCTGCCGGCGCCAAAATTGATTGAAGAAACACTGTGGCAAGGAATCACCCATCTAGTCTTATTTATGGAGGGAGGGACATTCCTGATGTTGTTTACCCGGGAATCTTTTAAAAGAGCGTTCAGCAATTTGGAATGGTCGATACCTTTACAGGTCTACATGCTGGTAAAAGGCATGAGCTGGACAATCCTGTTGTTAATGGAAATTCTTTTGGTTCTCTGGTTCAGTCTGCAGAACGGTATATTCCTCTTCGGTTTTGCACCAGGCATATTGGGGATATCCAGCGTTTGGACTGTTTCGAAAATCAAGATCCGTATGGCTAAAAATTTGCAAAAAGTATCCGGACATTAAGAAGTCACCAGAAAATTATAATAGAGGTGCCCTGTGAATAAATATGTTTATGTTAATAAAGAAATGAATGAATTTCATCTTACGAACGGTAAAATCAGCTATATTTTCCGAGTGATGGAACAAACGAATGTAATGGAGCAATTGTATGCCGGAAAGGCCATCCGACATCGGGAAGCATTCGGTTATCTGATTGAACGCGAAATACGTCCCTCAAATAATCAAGTTACTGGGGACCATACGACTTCTCTTGAACATATCAAACAAGAAATGCCGGTGTTTGGGACGACCGATTTCCGCTATCCTGCCTTGGAAGTACGTTATCCGGAAGGGGATCGCATCAGTCAGTTCGAATACCAATCTTTCCGGATCGAGGAGGGAAAACGCAAGTTGTCGGGAATGCCGACTACTTTTGCCGAATCGGCAGAAGCCACGACACTGGAGATCATTTTAAAGGACCGCTATTCGGAATTGTATTTGACACTTGCTTATACGATATTCCATGAACATGCAGCCATGACACGGCATGCTGTCATTGAAAACCGCGGGGAAGAAACTTATGCTCTGGAACGTCTGATGAGCCTGAACCTTGATCTGCCGACGGATGGATATGACTTCATTCACTTGCACGGTGCTTGGGCCAGAGAAGCGCAAATCGAAAGAAAACCGCTCTTGACCGGCGTGCAGCAGGTGTCGAGTACACGTGGAGCCAGCAGTCATGTGCACAATCCATTTTTCGCTTTGGCTAAGGAAACCACTACCGAGAAGCAGGGCGAGGCATTTGGTTTCAGCCTACTCTACAGCGGCAATTTTCTTGCACAAGTAGAAGTGGATGCTTATCACGTCACACGTGCGATGCTGGGAATCAATCCGCATCAATTCGAGTGGGAACTGACCCCAGGGACGATCTTTACAGCGCCGGAAGCGGTGATGGTCTACAGTGAGGACGGACTGAATGGGATGAGTCGCACATTCCACAATCTGTACCGGGAACATCTGATAAGCCCTAAATGGTCCGGAAGTAAACGGCCAATCCTGATCAATAATTGGGAAGCTACTTACTTTGAATTCGATGAAGAAAAGATTCTGGAACTGGCTGCCGATGCGAAAAATTTAGGAATCGAATTGTTTGTATTGGATGACGGATGGTTCGGTAAGCGGGACAACGATGCCAGTTCCTTGGGGGACTGGACGGTTGATAAGGCCAAGTTACCGAATGGTGTGGCTGGATTGGCTGAAAAGATACGCGAAATGGGACTGCAATTTGGGCTCTGGTTCGAACCGGAAATGGTTTCGGAGAGGACTCCGATTGACGAAGCGCATCCGGATTGGAAGATAGGCCATCCAAATAAGAATATTTCCCATGGGCGTAACCAGTATGTTCTTGATTTTTCGCGTCAGGAAGTTGTAGAAAATATTTTTACCCAAATGGATGCAATCCTTTCATGCGGGCTGATAGATTATGTTAAGTGGGACATGAACCGCTATATTTCCGAAGCTTTTTCGCAAGCCCTTCCGGCAAGTAAACAAGGGGAAGTGTTGCACCGCTATATTCTAGGCGTCTATGACCTTTATGAAAAACTTCTTGCCAGTTATCCTGATTTGCTGATTGAGTCTTGCGCGGGTGGAGGCGGTCGTTTTGATCCAGGATTGTTGTACTATGCTCCTCAAACCTGGGCGAGCGACGACACGGATGCAGTGGAGCGCCTGAAAATTCAATATGGAACTTCCCTTGTGTATCCGTTGGCTTCGATTGGCAGCCATGTTTCGGAAGTGCCCAACCATCAAGTGGGACGTGTCACTTCATTGAAGATGCGCGGAGATGTAGCTACTTTTGGTACATTTGGTTGTGAACTGGACAGCACGAAACTATCAGAAGCAGATAAAGCAACCATCCGGGAGCAAATTGTTCAGGTGAAGGCATGGCAGACACTGATTCACAAAGGGGATTTCTATCGCCTGATGAGTCCGTTTGATGGCAACACCACAGCTTGGATGGTTGTTTCGAAAGATAAGTCCGAAGCGTTGGTAGGTGTGTACCACGTATTGGCGAAACCAAATCCTGCATATGAACGCGTTCTGTTGGAGGGACTTGATGCCCATGCACTTTATCGGATAGAGGGAGAGGAAGCACACCGCTACGGAGATGATCTGATGCAAATTGGACTTCTCTCAGGTGGGAACTATATCGGACGTGCTCAGGATTACTGGAGCCGGGAAATGTCAGGAGATTTTTCAAGTCGCCTGTATCATTTGCAAACAATAAACAACAGTGAGGATGAAAAGTAATGAAAATAGATTTTCCAGAGCAATTCTGGTGGGGTGCAGCGACATCAGGTCCGCAGAGCGAGGGTCGTTTCAACAAGAAACACGCCAATGTGTTTGATCATTGGTTTGAGATAGAACCGGATGCCTTCTACGATCAGGTCGGACCGGATGTGGCTTCCAACTTCTATAACAGCTACAAGGAAGATATTGCCTTGATGAAAGAAATCGGATTGAATTCGTTTCGAACTTCGATTCAATGGACGCGTCTGATCGATGATTTCGAGGAAGCGACTGTCAATGAAGATGCCGTTCGTTTCTACAATGCGGTCATTGATGAATGTTTACTCCAAGGCATCCGGCCTGTCATCAATCTTTTCCATTTTGATATGCCAATAGCGTTGCAGGAAAAATATGGCGGTTGGGAATCGAAACACGTAGTTGATCTTTACGTGAAGTTCGCATCCAAATGTTTCGAACTTTTCGGTGATCGGGTGACCGAATGGTTCACTTTCAATGAGCCACTTGTCATTGTTGACGGCGCGTACTTGTATCAGTTCCATTATCCAAAACTTGTGGACGGCAGAAAGGCCGTTCAAGTGGCGTACAATATCGCTTTGGCTTCCGCAAAAGCAGTCAAAGCATACAGAAAGATAAATACACATGTTGACGGAAAAATCGGCATCATTTTGAATCTGACACCTTCTTATCCGGCTTCGGATGATCCAGCGGACTTGTCTGCTGCAAGGTTTGCTGATCTATGGATGAACGAAATGTTTTTAGATGCAGCTGTCAAGGGACAGTTCCCTAAGGAGTTGACTGATACGTTCCAGAAGGATGGTGTCTTGTGGGATGCGTCCGAGGCTGAACTTTGTCAGATTGCGGAGAACACGATTGATTTGCTCGGTGTGAATTTTTATCATCCGAATCGGGTCCAACGTCCGGATGTTTCAGCTGACAGTTTGGCGGTCGACTGGCTGCCAACCAAGTATTTCGATGGTTTCGCAATGCCGGGGCGCCGCATGAATGTGGACAAGGGATGGGAGATATATCCGCAAGCTTTGTATGATATCGCTTTAAATATCCGTGATAATTACGGGAATATCCCTTGGTTCGTGTCGGAAAACGGGATGGGCGTTTCCAAGGAAGAACGATATTTGAACGAGGACGGCATTATCGAGGATGACTACCGGATCCAATTTATCCAAGAGCATCTATACTGGTTGGCGAAGGGAATGGCAGAAGGCTCCAATTGTTTTGGTTTCCATTTATGGACTCCAATCGACTGTTGGTCTTGGATGAATGCTTACCGTAACCGCTATGGTTTCATCTCTACCAATATCCATACTCAAGTGAAGACAATCAAAAAGTCCGGCCGTTGGTTCCGTAAGGTAGTCGAGGAGAATCAGCTGGAAGTTCCGGATACAATCGTTGCTAAATGGGCGAAACAGGTGAGTGAAGAACCAATGGAAATCGTTTTATGAGATTCAAGTCATTGCCAGTGGGGCATATTTTCGATATACTAAAAATATAGACTTTTTGTTGAGGCAGCTGCTTTTTTTGGCATTTCTCACGAAAGCTGTCAACGAGAGGGGTAAAAAGTATGCAAAAATATGTCATCATTTCAAATGATATCAGAAATAAAATATTGAATGGGGAGTATGTTGCAAACCAACAGATCCCTTTTGAAAAGGATTTGTGTGTCCATTATAATGCAAGTAAAATGACGGTAAAAAAAGCCTTGGATATGTTGGTGTCGGAAGGTTTGATCATCAAAAGGCGCGGTTCCGGTACATTCGTCAAGGATCTGAGTGCGGATGCCATCAACCGCATCAGTTTGGCGAACCAATTCCGCGGAACGACTGCTCTGTACCCAGATAAAAAGGTTTATAGCAAAGTGTTGAATTTCTCCATCCAGAAGGTTCCGGAACTGGCTGCCAATAAGCTGAATATCGCGTCCGACAGTTTCGTTTATGACATCCACCGGGTTCGTTATGTGGATGCTAAGCCGACTGTGATGGAGAAGATATATATGCCGATTGACCTCATTCCGAATTTAAAGGAGAAAAATATCAAGGGATCCATTTATGGCTATATCAAAGAAGAGATTCATCTGAACATTCAAAGCGCTCATCGGACGGTTTCTGTCCGCAAAGCGACAGATTTTGAAGCTGAGGAACTGGGTATGGAAAAAGGTGATCCGGTAGCGGTGGCGGAGCAAGTAGGTTATCTGGATACCGGTAGCGCATTTGAATTCTCCACATCTATTCATCGCTATGATAACTTTTCCGCGGAGTTTGTTCTTACAAGTAATTGAACAAAAAGCAAGCTGAGTGAACGGAGTGTGTATATGAGTATAGTTGTATTTGATATCGGCGGTTCCGCCGTGAAGTTCGGATTATGGAAAGAGGCTGCCTTGTCAGGAAAAGGCTCTTTTGAGACGCCGAAAAGCTGGGATGCAATGAAAAATGAGATGAAGTCCGTATTTGATGGCTTTGCGAAAACCGATTCAGTTGAGGGTGTCGCTATCAGTTCACCGGGTGCTGTCGGCAGCGTTGCGGGAATCATCGGCGGTATCAGCGCGGTTCCGTACATCCATCGTTTCCCGATCAAAGCAGAATGGGAAAATTTATTCGGAGTCCCGGTCTCCGTGGAGAACGACGCGAACTGCGCGGCTTTGGCCGAAGTATGGTTGGGCGCGGCGAAGGATGTGCAACATGCGTTGTTCATCGTCATCGGATCCGGCATCGGCGGTGCGGTGATCGTGAATCGCCAATTGTTCAAGGGGAAAAATCTTTTCGGGGGCGAGTTCGGCTACATGCTGCTGGACGGGGAGAACACGCTGAGCAGATTGGGCAGCCCTGTCCAAGTCGCCGAACGCTACGGAAAGGCGATGAAAATGCCCGATGGAGTGGTCGACGGGAAGTATCTGTTCGAGAAAGCGCAAGAAAGCGAACCGATGGCAGTAGAGTTTGTGGAGGGCATGATCGATGCCTTGGCTCGTGGTATTTATAACCTCTCAGTCAGCTTCAATCCGGACCGTGTCATCATCGGTGGCGGCGTTTCCGTCCGCGAGGATCTGATCGCGCGCATCGGGGAACGGACAGCCTATCATCTGAATGCGCATGGCGCAGAAGCTGTCGATCCGGACATCCAAGTCTGCGCTTTCCGGAATGATGCGAACCTGATTGGTGCTGTTGCGCACTTTCGGGAGACGATAGGTTTGTAGGGTTCTGTTGCAAAGTTTTAAATCTACTATCAAATAAGGTAGAATAATAGAAAAAGATAGCAGGAGGAATGACGATGAATCCTTTTAAAGGAAAGCAATTTCAGCAGGATGTGATTATTGTAGCCGTGGGCTA
>NZ_JACVUH010000017.1:0-65130 GCF_016516865.1 Enterococcus sp. S53 | reverse complement strand
TTCTCGTCATTTCTTGCGGTTTTCTTCTATGGACTTATGTCACAGTCCCTTGCATGTAAGACTATAAATCATCCGGCGTCATGATCATTGAAAGGATCATTGGATGACGTTCTGTTTTTTCAAATAGGAATGGCTGTAAAGCCGATGACATCGCTTCTCTTAATTTGTGCTCTGTTGGGTCTGGTTGGTTCAAGACTTCCCGCAATGCACGGAAGAGGATCTGCTGTGCTTCGTTGATCATCTCGCCAGATTCCCGCATATAAACAAATCCACGCGAAAGGATATCTGGTCCAGCAAGGACTTCTTTCTTCGCCACATCGACTGTCGCGACAGCTAAGACGAGGCCTTCTTCTGAAAGAATGCGACGATCTCGTAAGACGACATTTCCGATATCACCGATACCGCTGCCGTCAACATAAACATCATTGGCATTGAAATGACCAGCCAAGCGAGCGGTATCCGCTGTTAAGGCCAACATGTCACCATTTTCCATAATGAAACAATTTTCTTTTGGTACACCGACATCTTGTGCCAGTTGGGTGTGGATGTTCAGCATCCGAAATTCCCCATGGACAGGCATAAAGAATTTTGGTTTCATTAGACGCAACATCAGTTTTTGTTCTTCTTGGCCACCATGACCAGAAGTATGGATGTTGTTCAATTTGCCATGGATCACGTTTGCGCCAGCTTCCAACAGCAAGTTGATCAGCTGATTGACACTCGTGGTATTTCCTGGGATCGGTGAGCTTGAAAAAATCACGGTATCATCTGGATGAATTTGGATTTGACGGTGGGTCCCATTGGCAATCCGACTCAAAGCAGCCATTGGCTCTCCTTGTGAACCCGTACAAAGGATCATGGTTTCGTTTGCAGGCAAACGATTGATCTCATGAGATTCTACAAAGGTTCCATCCGGCACCTTGATATAGCCAAGGCGCTGTCCGTTGACGATCGCATTTTCCATACTGCGTCCAAAAACGGCGATTTTACGTCCAGTCGCAACCGCCGCATCTGCAGCTTGTTGGAGACGGAAAATGTTGGAGGCAAAGCTGGCAAAAATGATCCGACCATCGATTTTTTCAAAAATCTTTTGGATCGAGCTGCCGATCGTTTTTTCTGATTTGGTAAAGGTTGGAATTTCTGCATTGGTACTATCGGAAAGGAGGCAAAGGACACCTTCTTCACCAATTTTTGCCATTTTGTGCAAGTTTGCTGGTTCGCCCACAGGCGTAAAGTCAAACTTGAAATCGCCAGTTGCGACGATATTGCCAGAAGGCGTTTTGACAACGACACCTAAAGCATCAGGGATACTGTGGGTCGTTCGGAAGAAGCTGATGGACGTTTTACGGAAACGAATCACCGTATCTTCATTGATTTCGTGTAATTCTGCGTCTCGCAATAAGCCATGCTCATCTAATTTGTTGGTGATCAAAGCAAGTGCCAATGGTCCCGCATAGATCGGGATATTGGCTTCCCGCAACAAGTAAGGGATTCCGCCAATATGGTCTTCGTGACCATGAGTGACGATCAAGCCTTTGACTTTCGGTAAATTTTGAACGATGTAGCTATAATCGGAAATGACATAGTCGATCCCAAGCAGTTCATCTTCGGGGAATTTGATTCCCGCGTCTATTAAGATGATCTCATCTTGGAATTGAACCCCATAACAGTTTTTTCCGATTTCGCCAAGTCCACCGACGCCGAATACGCCAGTCTCATTATTTTTCAGCGAAACTTTCATCTTAAAACTCCGCTAATTTGAAATCAGCGTTTTCTTTTTCGTAAGCTAAATGTTTTTCATCTAGTTCTTGAACGAACTCGATGTTGTATGGGGTATTTTGTTCAACCAGACGGCGTGCGATCACTGCATCGTCTGCTTCAATGTACAAAGAGTGGGTTTGTTCTCTCTTTGGGTTGCGGTCTTTTGTTTCTTGGTAATAAATTTTGTAAATCATATCTTTTCTCCTTTATCTGCTTTTCGCAGTAGTCTATTTGGTTGATGAATTCGCTGCATCACAAAATCGAGGTCCGAATAAAGTGACCTGAAAAGAAGGCTTCGAGAGCCGCTGCATGCTTTTTTCAGACAATCGTTGTGAGAAAAAAGAGAAAGCCTCGTCTTTGCTTTCCAAATGTCGTCATAAAAAATTCACCGGGTTTGTAAGTCGTTCCACTACAAGTATCCCTAGTTTATCACAGAAAAACGAATAAGTATAGAAACACGTCATTCTGAAAAGGCTTACTGAAAGAAAATGAAACGACTATCACTGAAGTTTACTTTTTTTCGCTGATAGTGCATTACAATAAGAATATTCCTATGCTATAGTAGAAGTAATGAAGTAAAAAAGGAGGGGATTTTTTGAAATTAATGTGGCACTATACGATGAGAAACAAAAAACTGCTGGTTTTTAATTTCATCTGTGTTTTTGGTTTTATTTTGATTGAATTAGGTTTGCCGACGTTATTGGCAAGAATGATCGACAAAGGGATCGCCGCTGGTGATCGCGACTACATATGGAAAATGGGTGCGGCGATGATCGCGATCACCATTGTGGGGATCACGATGAACATTTTGTTAGGCTATTTCACGTCACGTATCACCACTAACATTGTGGCAGATATTCGTGACGATCTTTTTGAAAAAGTCCAAGGCTATTCACATACTGAATATGAAAAAATCGGGGTTTCATCATTGATCACCCGTGTGACCAATGATGCGTATCAAATCATGCTGTTTATGCAAAGTATCTTACGGACGGGTTTGATGACACCCATGATGTTTGTGGTCAGCTTGTACATGGTCATGCGGACAAGTACACAACTAGGGTTGTATGTCTTGGGGGCATTGCCGATATTGCTGATGGCCGTCATCGCCATTGCCAAAATCTCGGAACCCTTATCCACCAAACAACAAGCCAATCTAGATAAAATCAATGGCATCTTGCGGGAAAATCTCTCTGGTTTACGAGTGATCCGTGCCTTCGTCAATGAAAAATTTGAAGAAAAACGCTTTGGCAAAGTCAACCAAGCCTATGCGTCTAGTTCTCGCAGTTTGTTTCGATTGATGGCAACGGCACAACCGGGCTTTTTCTTCTTGTTCAATATCGTGATGATCTTGATTATTTGGACGGGAAGTATTCAAATCGATCAAGGGCAGCTGCAAGTCGGTGACTTGATTGCATTTATCGAATACATCTTCCATGCGCTGTTTTCTTTCATGCTGTTTGCGACCGTCTTTACGATGTATCCACGAGCGGCGGTTTCTGCTCGCCGAATCCAAGAAGCGTTAGATGCGACTTCTGAAATCAAAGAGCCAGAACAGCCAGTGACAGAAACTAAGACAAAAGGTTTCTTGGAATTTAAAAATGTTACCTTTGCTTATCCAGGACATGCCCAAAGTCCAGTGATCCGTAATGTTAGCTTTACCGCTTCACCAGGGGAAACCGTGGCATTTATCGGTAGTACCGGGAGCGGGAAATCAACCTTGATCCAATTGATCCCACGTTTTTACGACGTCAGTGAAGGCCAAGTCTTGGTTGATGGCGTTGACGTTCGGGATTACAGCTTAACGACATTGCGCAACAAGATCGGGTTTATCCCTCAAAAAGCGTTGCTATTTACAGGGACGATCGCAGAAAACCTGCGCTATGGGAAAGAAGATGCCACGCAAGCAGAGCTGGAACGAGCGGCCGAGATTGCGCAAGCGGCAGATTTCATTTCTCGCACACCAGATGGCTTTGATGCTCACTTGGCAGAAGGCGGAACCAACTTCTCTGGCGGACAAAAACAACGCCTAGCGATTGCCCGTGCGGTGATCCGCCAACCAGAGATCTATATTTTTGATGATAGTTTTTCTGCATTGGATTACCAAACGGATGCAAAATTGCGGGCACGCTTGAAAAAAGAGACCACGGAATCGACCGTTTTGATCGTTGCTCAACGAGTAGGAACGATCATGAATGCCGATAAGATCGTCGTCTTGAACGAAGGCGATGTGGTTGGCATTGGCACCCACAAAGAACTGCTGCAAACTTGTCCAGTATACTACGACATTGCGGCGTCACAATTATCAGAGGAGGAGTTGGCACAATGAAAGCAATCTCTTCTTTAAAACGGTTAGGTGCTTACATCAAACCGTACAAAGTACAATTTATCCTAGTCTTGCTGTTTACTGTTGCAACCGTCGGCTTCAATGCGGCAATGCCGTATGTTTCTGGATTACCGACGACAGAGATCAGCCGCAACATCGCCGCTGGCGAAGGCGTTAATTTTGATTACGTGATCCTTTGCTTGATCTGGATCGCAGTCGTTGGTGTCGGTTACTGTTTCTCACAATTGATGTCAGGGTTGC
This sequence comes from Enterococcus sp. S53, assembly GCF_016516865.1. NCBI lineage: Bacteria > Bacillati > Bacillota > Bacilli > Lactobacillales > Enterococcaceae > Enterococcus > Enterococcus sp. S53. Next base: position 60,782 of record NZ_JACVUH010000017.1, on the reverse strand, counting down.
TGATCACTAACGTTGTCCAATCGGCGATGCGAGATCTGCGGCAAGACATTGAAGAAAAAATCAATCGTTTGCCCGTTTCTTACTTCGACCGCAACCAGCAAGGGAATATCCTGTCACGGGTGACCAATGACGTGGATGCCGTCAGCGGTGCGATGCAGCAAGCCTTGATCGGGATCGTCAATGCCTTCTTAGGAATCGTTATGGCGGTTTCCATGATGTTTTACATCAATACCTACATGGCATTGGTTTCATTGATCATGATCCCAGCCTCCTTATTGATTTCTCGCACGATCGTCAAAAAGTCGCAAAAAGACTTCCAAGGCATGCAAAATGCGTTAGGGGATCTGAACGGCTACGTACAAGAAAACATGACTGGATTCAGTGTCTTGAAAGTGTATGGACGGGAAAAGCAAACACTTGAAGGGTTTAAAAACGTTAACCACCAGTTGCGCTATTACGGCTTTCGTTCTGCCTTTGTGTCAGGATTGATGATGCCACTGGTGCAAATGACCGCGTACTTTACCTATATCGCAATGGCAGTCATGGGTAGTTTTTACGTAATCAGCGGTGTGATCGTTGTTGGTCAGCTGCAAGCGTTCATTCAATACATTTGGCAAGTCAGTCAGCCAATGGGGAATATAACCCAGTTGTCTTCTGTCTTGCAAAGTGCCTCAGCAGCAGCAAAACGGGTCTTTGAAATATTAGATGAGGAAGAAGAGCCAGTCAATCAAACCGATATCCAATTGCCAGAACAAATCAGAGGCGACGTGACCTTTGAACATGTCGGCTTTGCCTATGATCCGAAAAAACCGTTGATCAAAGACTTGAACTTTGAAGTCAAAGCTGGACAAACCGTGGCGATCGTGGGACCAACAGGTGCTGGGAAAACCACCTTGATCAATTTGTTGATGCGTTTTTATGATGTCAATGAAGGGGCCATCAAGATCGACGGTATCGACACGAAGAAGATGGAACGTCATGATGTCCGCTCATTGTTTGGGATGGTTTTACAAGATGCATGGTTGTATGAAGGCACGATCGGCGACAACATTCGCTTTGGGAAATTAGATGCCACCGATTATGAAGTCGTTGATGCAGCGAAAACCGCCAATGTCGATCACTTCATTCGTACGATGCCGGATGGCTACGAGATGATCATCAATTCTGAAGGCGATAATGTCTCTTTGGGACAAAAACAATTGTTGACCATCGCCCGGGCAGTCATCTCTGATCCAAAGATTTTGATTCTCGATGAAGCCACCAGTTCGGTGGACACCCGCTTAGAAGCGCTGATTCAAAAAGCAATGGATAAAGTGATGGAAGGTCGTACCAGCTTTGTGATCGCCCATCGTTTGTCAACGATTCGTGAAGCAGATCTGATCTTAGTAATGGATCAAGGATCGATCATTGAAAAAGGCAATCACGAAACCTTGTTGGCAGCTGGCGGCTTTTATAGCCAACTGTATCAAAGTCAATTTTCAGAAGAAGCCGAGTAAGCCGAAAAGAGCGTCCAGTCTGACTGGCGCTCTTTTTGCATTGTCGCAAGGGTGGTGCTATAGTGAAAAAAGAAAGCGCAGATCCCTTTATGGATTGGAAGGAGAAGTTGATGGACAAAGAACAATCAGGGAATGAAACCCACAAAACAGTTTCGCCCGCCTCGTTGCAAGGAACACCTTGTTTTGTGGCAAAAAATGCGACGATCGTAGGAAACGTGACTCTAGGAAAAGAGAGTACGGTCTGGTTTCAAGCAGTGATTCGAGGCGATGCCAATCGCATCGAAATCGGCGCGCGTACCAATATTCAAGATGGGACGATCATCCACGTTGATCACGATGCCCCGACGATCGTTGAAGACGATGTGACTGTTGGGCATCAGTGTATGCTCCATGGCTGCACTATCAAAAAAGGGGCGCTGATTGGCATGAGCTCGATCGTTTTGAATCATGCAGTGATCGGCGAAAATAGTTTGTTAGGTGCCGGTTCGTTAGTGACGGAAGGAACCGTCATTCCTCCTAACGTGTTGGCGTTTGGTCGCCCGGCACGAGTGATCCGCCCGTTGACAGAAGAAGAGATCGCCAAAAATCAGGCAAACATCACGCATTATGTTGAAAATGGGCATGCTTACCAACAAGGCCAATATGGCGAAGTCTGACGCCGAATCCAAAGACGCAAAAAGGTGTACGAATTGCTTCGTACACCTTTTTTTATGCAAGCTTATTTCAATTTGTTTGATTCCATGATCTCGTCGATCAAGCCGTAATCTTTGGCTTCTTGTGCGGTCATGAAGTTGTCGCGATCGGTGTCGCGTTCAATCACTTCGATTGGTTGACCAGTACGTTCCGACAAGATTTTGTTCAGACGTTCGCGGGTTGCCAAAATGTGGCGGGCAGCAATTTCAATCTCAGTTGCTTGACCTTGTGCGCCACCTAATGGTTGGTGAATCATGATTTCGGCATTTGGTAACGCAAAACGTTTGCCTTTTTCACCAGCGGTCAATAAGAATGAACCCATAGAAGCAGCCATCCCCATAACGATGGTTTGGACATCGGCTTTGATAAAGTTCATGGTATCAAAGATTGCTAGACCAGCAGTAACGCTTCCGCCCGGCGAGTTGATGTACAAGTAGATGTCTTTTTCAGAATCTTGCGCGTCCAAGAATAAAAGCTGAGCAATGATTGAGTTTGCTAAGTCATCGGTTACTTGACCACTCAACATAATGATCCGGTCTTTTAATAGACGAGAATAGATGTCATACGCTCTTTCACCGCGAGATGATTGTTCAATGACTGTAGGAATTAAATTCATAGTGATAGTCCTCCTAAAAATCGTTATAGATATAGTTTAGCATAAAGTTTTCGCAATATCTAAGAGATAGTATACCGATTAGGTCAAGAAAGGTCAAATAAAAAGTTCGTTATCTTTTTTGCGAAACTTTCAAATATGATACAATATGAAAAAAGGAATGAGGAAGGATCGAAGAATGGCAGTAGCAATAGCAGGTTTGATCGGCGTCTTAGTGGGCGCATTGTTAGTAACCATCATTTTTAATTTACGCATTCGGTATGAGGAACAAAAAGAAAAACAACGCCGTTTGTTGGAGCATAAAGTCAAAGAAATCGAAACGCTGGTTTTATTGAATCAAAAAATCAGTGAGATTCTACAAAAACGGGTCATGCTGATGGATGAGTATGTCAGCTTTGATGCCTTTGACGACTGTTATATCACCATCGATGATTTTGCCTATCTACAATCTTTTGCGGCGCAAAACAGTTTTTATCTACCGAATTTTTTCTTGGAAGAATTTTTCAAAAAAATCGGAACACGTCGGGTGATTTTATCCCCAGAGGAAACTGTTAAAATCGGTGGGTATACCTATAAAGGCGGTCGGATCATTATGGAAAATTTCCTTGATCAATTAGTCGAAATGGTCAATGAGCGTAAAACCCAAATGAAAAACATGACGAGCGAACCGTTGACCTATTTTTCAAAAACGATTTGATTCTACTGGTCAGCCGTTTTCCTTGGTTAAGGCAACCAAACCAGAGTATCGACGGTTGCGCTTTATTAACTGATCACACACACTCTTACTGCGATCATAGTAAGGGTGTTTTTCTTTGACCGAAACAAAGCGTTATTATTCATTAAGAGGATCGAAACAAACAGAGGTTTTTTGGTTCTAGGAGATTCCATGGTAAAATAAAGAGTGAGAATGGAGTGAAAGAATGATGGTACAAATCGTTGCCCACCGCGGGAGTAGCGGCAACCGACCTGAAAACACGCTACCAGCATTTGCGGAAGCGGTGCGGGTCAAAGCTGATATCATTGAGTTAGATGTACATCTATCAAAAGATGGCGGCTTGATTGTCATGCATGATGAAACGGTTGATCGAACGACCAACGGCAAAGGTCGGATCTGTGACCTGACGGTTGCTGAACTAAAAGAACTCAATGCTGGCAGCTGGTTTTCTGAGGAATTCCAAGCCGCCAAAGTCCCCACGCTAAAAGAAGTGTTGGATTTACTTGCAGCGAAGAATTATCGTGGTATTTTGACGATCGAATTAAAAACCGATCATTATGATTATGAAGGAATCGAAGCCAAAGTCTCCGACTTATTGAATAGCCAAGAATGGCCCTTTACTCATTGGTATTGTTCCTTCAATATCGAGACTTTGGATCGGATGCATGCGATCGAACCGGATGCGATCCTTGATTTTATTATGGGACGCGGGGAAGACAAACCACCGTTGGCGCTCAGCCGACCGTATATCGAAGGGATTCATCCGGCCTATCGCTGGGTCCAAGAGACAGCGACGGTCTTGACTGATTTTCCGATCGCGATCCGTCCGTGGACTGTCAATGAAGAAGCGGCGATTCGCACCTGCTTGGCTTTGGGGTTGACGGGGATCATCACCGATTTTCCAGAAAACGCTCGGGCAATTGTGCAGCAGGTCCGCGAGGAAACAAAAGGATGAAAAAAGTCTTAGTGATCGTGGGACCGACCGCAGTCGGTAAAACCGCCTTGAGTATCCAATTAGCCCAAAAATACCATGGGGAGATCATCAGCGGGGATTCCATGCAAATTTATCGACAATTAGATATCGGTACCGCCAAAGTGACGAAGGAAGAAATGGCAGGGATTCCTCATCATTTGATCGATATTCGTGGGATGACGGAAGCATACTCTGCCGCTGATTTCCAGCAAATGGGGCGTGAAGCCATCGAGACGATCCAGCAGCAAGGAAAGCTGCCGATCGTTGTAGGGGGAACAGGGTTATACATCCAAGCGCTTTTGTATGACTTTCGTTTAGGGGCAGAAGAAGGCGACCCAACGATTCGTCAGCGCTATGAACAAGAAGCAACAGCCATCGGCAAAGAAGCTTTATGGCAAAAGTTGCAGGCGGTCGATCCCTTGGCAGCAGCGAAGATCCACTACAACAATGAGCGGAAAGTGATTCGTGCGTTGGAGGTTTTTGAAATGACCGGCGAAAGTATCGCTGCACCAAAAGAAATACCGCAAGTTTTGTACGATTTCTTCATGATCGGTTTAACCACTGAGCGAGAAGTGTTATACCAGCGAATCAATCAGCGAGTGGACTTGATGATGGATCAAGGCTTGATCGAAGAAGCAAAAGCTGTTTTGCAGTATCCCGAAACGCAAGCCGCTAAAGGGATCGGCTACAAGGAATTTTTGCCCTATTTTCAAGGGCAGGCCACATTGGATGAAACCATTGAACAAATCAAGCAAAACTCACGCCGCTACGCCAAGCGGCAGCTGACGTGGTTCAATAACCGAGCACAGCCCCGATGGATTGATTTAGTGAGACAACCTGAAGAACAACGTACCCTTGAAACAGAAATCGACCAATGGTTGGAGGAGAAAAGATGAGCCAAGAACGTGTGATTCTTGTCGGAGTAGAAACGGAGAAAAACTATCTTCATTTTGATTCGTCAATGAAAGAATTGAAAAGCTTAACAAAAACCGCCAATGGTGAAGTTGTTTTTTCACTGGTGCAAAAACGGCAGCAAGTCGATCGACAAACCGTGATCGGCAAGGGGAAAGTTGCGGAATTGCAGCAGTTGGCAGAAGCACATGAAGCAGATCTAGTGATCTTCAATCATGAACTGACACCAAGGCAAAGCCAGTTGATCGGTGATGCGCTAGAAGTGCCGGTGATTGATCGCGTCCAGCTGATCCTCGATATTTTTGCGATGCGTGCCCGTTCCAAAGAAGGAAAGCTGCAAGTAGAATTGGCGCAGCTGGATTATTTGCTTCCACGCTTGATAGGGCAAGGAAAGAACATGTCTCGGCTAGGGGGCGGAATCGGAACGAGAGGGCCAGGGGAAACCAAGCTGGAGACCGATCGTCGACACATCCGCAACCGCATCACCATCATCAAACGGGAATTGAAGGAAGTGGCAGCCCATCGAGACCGGACACGCCAAAAGCGCAAAGACAGCCAAGTCTTTCAAATGGGCTTGATTGGTTATACCAATGCTGGAAAATCAACTATTTTAAACATTTTGACCAGTGCGGATACGTATGAACAAGACCAGTTGTTTGCGACACTCGATCCTTTGACGAAACGCTGGCGGATGCCGGAAGGATTTGAAGTCACCATTACCGATACGGTTGGTTTTATCCAAGAATTGCCGACCCAATTGATCGATGCGTTTCATTCCACACTGGAAGAAAGTCAAAACATGGACTTCTTGCTGCATGTCGTCGATGCCAGTTCCGAAGAACGGGTTCAGCAAGAGGAGACCGTCTTGAAGTTAATGGAAGAACTTTCTTTGACCCAATTACCGATGTTGACGGTCTATAATAAGGCGGATCGCATCGACGCCGATCAGTTTGTCCCAACGCTCTTTCCCAACGTCTTGATTTCGGCAAAGAGTACCAAAGGCAAAGAACGCTTGACTCAGGCGATCAAAATGGAGTTGATGCAGATCATGCAGCCTTATCATCTGGTTCTGCAAGCCGATGAAGGCAATGCGCTGAATCGTTTAAAACGGGAGTCACTAGTTTTGAGCAATGCCTTCGATGAAGCAACACAGACCTATCATATCAAAGGATTTGCGCTGGAGGATACCTATCCACTACGCAGAATGGCGCAAGAACAGGAATAAGCAGAAACGGTGCAACCGATGCACCGTTTTTTTGTCGTGACAAAATTATGAAGTATAAGTGGTTTGGCTTGCTTTGAACGCAAAAACCGAACATTTTTGGCTAAAGCACCATTTCTTCCATAAAAACAACTGCTTGAACATACGATCAAATCAAGGACCTAATGAAAAAATCAAAAAAATTTGCATTCATGTCACTTTTTCTAACATGAGGGGTTGACACGCAAAAAAAGAATTGGTATAGTTTCCATAAAGTTACGCAGCATCATTGAAACGGAGGGGAGCCAAGTTATGCGGGAAAAAGAATTGCGGCGCTCAATGTCAGTCTTTCCTATCGGAACAGTCATGAAATTGACCGATCTCACCGCCCGTCAAATTCGTTATTACGAAGAACAAGAATTGATCCACCCGGAACGCAGCGATGGCAATCGACGCATGTATTCGCTGAATGATATTGATACCTTGCTAGAGATCAAAGACTATCTTTCCGATGGACTGAACATGGCTGGGATCAAACGAGTTTATGAAATGAAAGTTGCCAAAGAAAAAGAAGCGAAGAACAAACCGCCGCTGACCGATGAAGATGTTCGTCGAATTTTTTATGATGAACTCTTGGCTCAAGGTGGATTGAATCAACAACAGCCATACCAGCAAAAAGGTCCACGAATGTAGAACATTTGTAGATCATTGCTGTGATATAAAAAAAGAATTGGGAAAAAGGAAGGGATACTATGCCAAAATTTGAAAGAACTGCCGAAGACATCAAACAAATCGTAAAGGATGAGAACGTGCGCTTTTTACGCTTGATGTTTACTGATATTTTAGGAACGAACAAGAACGTTGAAGTACCTGTAAGTCAATTAGATAAAGTACTGGAAAACAAAATGATGTTTGACGGTTCTTCTATTGAAGGATTTGTCCGTATTGAAGAAAGTGACATGTATCTGTATCCTGATTTGTCCACCTGGATGATCTTCCCTTGGGAAAGTGAACATGGCAAAGTGGCTCGTTTGATCTGTGATATCTACAATCCAGATGGCACCCCATTTGCAGGCGACCCTCGCGGCAACTTAAAACGGGCATTAGCTGACATGCAATCCCTTGGTTTTACTTCTTTCAATCTTGGACCAGAACCCGAATTTTTCCTATTCAAATTAGATGAAGCAGGCGAAATCACAACTGAATTAAACGACAAAGGCGGCTACTTCGATTTTGCCCCAACCGATCTAGGGGAAAACTGCCGTCGCGATATCGTATTAGAATTAGAAAGCCTTGGCTTTGAAGTTGAAGCGTCTCACCATGAGGTGGCACCAGGGCAACACGAGATCGACTTTAAATATGCGGACGCAGTGGAAGCATGTGACAACATCCAAACCTTCAAGCTTGTCGTGAAAACCATTGCTCGTAAACACGGCTTGCATGCGACCTTCATGCCAAAACCATTATTCGGCATCAACGGTTCAGGCATGCATTGCAACATGTCCTTGTTCAAAGGTGATGAAAATGTCTTCTTTGATGAAGAAGGACCAATGCAATTAAGCCAAACAGCGTATCACTTCTTAGGCGGTTTGATCGAACACGCCCGTGCCTACACGGCTGTCTGCAACCCAACCGTCAACTCTTACAAACGCTTAGTGCCAGGTTACGAAGCGCCTGTATACGTGGCATGGTCAGGACGCAACCGTTCACCATTGATTCGGGTGCCAGAATCAAGAGGCTTGTCAACGCGTTTGGAATTGCGTTCGGTTGACCCATCCGCTAACCCATACTTAGCAATGGCTGTTTTATTACAAGCAGGACTTGATGGCGTTAGACGTGAGTTGACACCACCACCAGCTGTCGACCGCAACATCTACATCATGAACGAAACAGAACGTGCAGAAGCACAAATCGAAGATCTGCCATCAACGATCCACAATGCCATCAAAGCATTGCGTAAAGACCAAGTGATGATCGATGCTTTAGGCAAACACATCTATGCCAACTTTGTCGAAGCAAAACGATTAGAATGGGCAGCCTTCCGCCAAACAGTCTCCGAGTGGGAAAGAGAACAATACTTGGAACTCTATTAAAATCGAAGAAAGCCGCTAGAGATAAACAATCTAGCGGTTTTTTTATGATGAACTCAGCTTTTATCCTAATGATTCTCGGTTTATTTATTTCCGATAGTCAATAGCTACTTGATCAAAGCTTGAGCAGAAAAAACCTTGCGAAGCTAGAGCGGTTCTGTCTATAAGAAGCGTAAATCTTGCCTGACCATTGAGAAAAAATAAAAAATACCAGTCGGGCGAGGACTGGTAAGAGGAAGAAAAATAGTTTTGGTATAACGTTAGCATAGACCGTCAAAGTAAAATGAACCTTAAAAAGTAGAAAGTTTCTTGTAAGAAGTCCTTATTCGTCAAAGGTTTCCAGCTCAGACAGTATTTTTGCTGGGACTTCTGATTGAGGGACTTCATTGGGACCCGAGATGACACGGGTTTTACTGATCTCTGCTTTGACTAAGGTATTTGGCGCGAATGGCTTCACATTTTCACCAGAAAGATCATAGGTCATGAGTTCTTTCTCGCCGTTTTTCTTAACAAACTCAAACGTGTACTTATACGTAAAGGAGCCATCGATTTTTTCACCGGAATCGCTGTACGTTTGGGTCTTTTCTGGGACTTTGTTGGGCGTGATGGCATAAGCCGTTATCCCTTGATAAGTTGTTGTATAGTACGTATAGCCAAAGTAGCCACCTACTGCTAAAATCAAAACGCCAAGCGTCAAAAGTAGTTTTTTCATGTGCATCGATCCTTTCAATTACTGGGTTTACTATAGCATGATGGAGCCAAAATCATTCATCGAAATGGATAACAATATTGTAAGTTTACTGTTTATCATCAAAAAGCTCGTAACTTTCTGTTTAACAATTGTGATAATGAAAAATATTTCTGAAACCTTCCTGCAATATTGTAATGTTATTCTCTTACTTGTGCCCGATAGCGGGACAAATAATCAAAAGAGAGGTTTTTTCATTTGAAAAAATTTGCATTTACAGTTGTTGCAGGATTTGGTTTATTCGTTGGAGGAACAGTTGTTTCAGCAGCAGAACAAACCCATGTTGTCGAACCAGGAGACACCCTATCTGGGATCGCTGCTACTTATCAAACAACGGTCGAAGATCTTTTAGCTTTGAATGATTCGATCGAAAATCCAAATATGATTTTTGATGGCGAAACATTGTTGGTTTCTAACGATGGCCAATCAGTAGAAAACAAAGAAACAAGTACGAAAGAAAGCCCAGAAAAAAGTGAATCTACAGCGACTGCTAACGTGAGTCAAACCCGTTCAAGCATTCCTGGTGCTGGTTCTGGTGTCTTGAATCCAGTGGACGGTATCAACTACTTCAATGGTGTGAGAGAATCATACTACTCACAAAAAGTCTTGCCAGGAGGAGGCTTGAACATCCCTGGTCGCCATGTAGCATCAGACGGAACCATCCGTGATGCCGATGGGTACATCGTTGTTGCCAGCGACAATCAACCGAAAGGTTCGACTGGTCAATCATCCTTAGGTGCCTACAAAGTCTATGACACAGGTGTTGGTCATAGCGGTATTGATGTTTATACGAATTGGTAAGCAAGTAGAATACGAGTAGAGACGAGCGCATTTTAGAGCTCGTCTTTTTTTGATTGGGGATAAAGAAAAAATCGTCATCTGGTCTAGACTAATTATTGTAATCAAACACAACCTGTGGTATTATTGGACTATACCAAATAGAAACGGAGCGCTGATCATGGAAATTATTCGCGTTAAAGATGCTGCTCAAGGCGGAAAGAAAGCTTTTGAATTGATACAAGAAGGTATGGCAAATGGCGCCAAAGTGCTAGGTTTAGCAACAGGAAGCACGCCAGAGACCCTTTATGCAGAAATGACTGCCAGTGAAGTTGATTTTTCAGAAATGACTTCAGTCAACTTAGATGAATACGTAGGACTAGGCGGCGAAGACGAACAAAGCTATCGCTACTTCATGAATGCTCATTTATTCAATAAAAAACCATTCAAAGAAACCTTCGTACCAAACGGTAAAGCGGAAGACTTAGAAGCAGAATGCCAACGCTACGATAGCGTGATTGCGGAACACCCAGTTGATATCCAAATCTTGGGTATCGGTCAAAACGGACATATCGGCTTCAACGAACCTGGTGCATCCTTTGAAGGAACGACCTCAGTCGTTGATTTGACTGAATCGACCATCAATGCCAACAAACGCTACTTTGATAAAGTCGAAGACGTCCCGACGACGGCAATTTCAATGGGAATCGGTTCAATTATGCAAAGCAAAAAAATCATTTTGATGGCATTTGGCGAAGTCAAAGCGGATGCAATCCAAAAAATGATCGAAGGACCCGTAACCAACGAATTACCAGCTTCAGTTTTACAAAAGCATGATGACGTGATCGTGATCATCGATGAGGCTGCTGCCAGCAACCTGTAAAACAAAATCAGCCCTTTTCAGAAATAAGTCAGAAGGAAAACGCGCCATCCTTGCAGCTTCCCCCTGCGCTTGTGCAGTAATGCCAGCGCAGCTGCGAGCGATGGTTCGGATCTATCTTGCTTATTTCTGAGGAGGCTTTTTTTATTTGGCCGCTCTAGCGATGTTTTTTCCTTTTTTCCATCAGAGATGCTATAGTTAAAAGAGAGAATACGAAGAAAAGAGGGATGCAAATGGTTGATATGCATTTATCTATTCCCGAAGTAGCACTGAGGTTGCTGTTGGCGATGGTCATGGGTGGCGCGATTGGGTACGAGCGGCAGTACAAAAGCAGACCAGCTGGTCTTAGAACCCATATCTTGGTTTGCATGGGGGCTTGTGTCATTGCTTTGATCCAAGTGGAGATCGCCACAGGTGCCATGCGAGATGCGCTGGATCATCCAGATTTAGCAGGCGTGATTCGTTCGGACGAAGCACGATTGATTGCGCAAGTCGTCAGCGGGGTCGGTTTTCTAGGCGCCGGAACGATCATTGTGACGAAGCGCTCGGTGACGGGGTTGACGACGGCTGCTTCCTTATGGGCGATCGCCGGTTTAGGAATTGCCATCGGGATGGGCTTTTACACCATCGCATTAAGTAGTTTTATCGGGATCTTCTTTGCATTGACGATCGTTAAGCGGATCGTCCGCGTACCAACCGCAAAGAAATTAGAAATCCAGTACATCCACCGCACCGAGACCAAAGAATTTTTGACGGAGTACTTCCAAGAGAAAAATATCGTGATCGAAGATGTCAATTTTGATGTCAAATTCATGGAAGACTATCGCATTTATACCAACATTTATACAATTGATCTCCCACGAGGACTAGGCTTTTCTGAAGTGATCGAAGAATTGTCTGTCTACAAAAATGTCACGAAGATCCGCTTGGTGGATATTGCTTAACGGATATTGAATCAAAAAGCAGCAAGACACCTCACATTAGTGAGATGCCTTGCTGCTTTTTTATGATGCGTTAGACATTTTTAAGTAAAAGAAACAAACAGTCAAAATAACGATCACGATTGAAGTCAGCAAATTGACCCCTTCATTCGTTACAAAGGAAAGACCGCCGACTTGCTTGGTGGCAACGTCGTGGTGGACTTTTTTTTCGGTGTATTGGAGACAGACAGGGCATTGATAGCGTACCTGAATCGTTGCGCCCAGTAAGCTGTCCAAGAGACTACCGCAAAAGCCTAAGACAGTCAAGGTCAACCAGAGATCAAAGGAGAACGGCTTGCCGTTCAACCATAAGGCTGCTGCGAATAAACCAGTGATGGCGAGGCTTCCTGCTAGGGAAGCAGCAGTTCCCAACCAACTGACGCCGCCGGAAAGTCCCGGTGGTAATTTTTTTCCCGTTAGTAAGTGACGCGGTGCACTTGGACTCAGCACGCCGATTTCTGAGCCCCAAGTGTCAGCTGTACAGCTAGCGATTCCCGCCACAAATCCCCAAAGGAATAGCAGTTCTTTCGTCCAAAAGGAAAGCAGTAGAGCAAAGATGCTTGGTGCGATGTTCGCAAAGACTTGTTTTGCATCACGGCGAGCACCTTTGGCAAGCACAGCTGACTCTGGCTGACTGCGCATTTTCTTTAAAAGACCAATGATGCCAGAGCTGGCAAAGAAAAAGCCAATCAAAAAGATGCTGTACCACGGACCAAAGCCAATGACTAGTGTGCCGCAAAGAATCGCAGCCAGTGCGCCAGAAATAGTCAGCCACTGAAAGACGAATGCTGCCGCTGCAACGAATAGGCTGGCAAACAAGCCCAGCATGAATTGATAGAAGAAAACCATTTGAACACTCCTTTGCGTATAGTGTAGCATAGGTCTCATTTATTTTATCGCAGTTAACAAAAAAATAGTCAGCTTGATAGCTTTTTACTCGTCAAATGAGAGCGTTTCATTTAAGCTAAAGGAGAGAGGTGATCCAATGAAAATCATAATTATAGGTGGGTCTTTTGGTGGTGTCAGCTGCGCCCGTGAAGCACGTCGATTATACCCTGACGCAGAGATTCTACTGATAGAAAAAAAAGCCCATCTTGGGTTTGTTCCAAGCGGCTTGTTATTGCTGATCGAAGGCAGGATCGCTTCGCTGGAAGAAGCATTCTTTTGTACGAAGGAGCAGCTGGAGGCAGAAACAATCGACGTAGCCTTAGAAGAAACCCTTCTAGAAGTCTTTCCTTCGGATCATCGGATTCGAACGGATAAGCGGGAACTAAGTTATGATCGACTCGTCTTGGCAGCAGGCTCTAGTCAGGATTCCACTGTTTTGCCACAACCAGAAGAAGCACTGCTGACCTACAAAGAATATGAAGCAGCGAAGCATTTCTTGCAGCAATTGCCCCAAGCAGAGTCGATTACCATCGTCGGTGCTGGTCAAGCGGGGATGGAAGCGGCGAATACCTTGACGGCGATCGGAAAAAAAGTCAGTGTGATCGAATCAATGTCATATCCTTTGTTCAAGTACTTTGATCGCGATTTTTTGCAGCCCTTTTTAACGGAGATCGAAAAAATCCCCAACTTGCAACTGCATTGGTCGGAGCCAACTTTGGCAGTCGTCAAAACGGAAACAGGCTTTCGGATCGAAACCGCCAATCAAGGCTATGAAAGTGACCTTGTATTGACGACAGTTAACGTTCATCCTCGCTTGCCAGAGGCATTTGAGGTCTTTGAATTACACAGTGATCAAACCATCTGGACAGATGCCTACTTGGAAACTTCTGCCACGGATATTTTTGCGGTCGGCGATTTGATCCAAATTCCGAATGCTATTACGAAAGACACGGTCTATATGCCCTTAGTCAATAATGCTGTTCGCTCAGGGATCGCGGCAGCTCGCAATCTAGCAAGCAAAACAACTCCGTTTCGTGGTGGATTGCGGACAGTCGGTACACAATTGTTTGAGTGGTATTTAGCCAGTACTGGTTTGACCGAGTCGGATCAGTTTTTCTATGAATCCCCGATCGTCTGTCACACTTTTACGGCTGCCGCTTCCCTTTTTGATTCGACGCAGGTTCATGGAAAAGTGATGATCGATCAAGCCAGCGGCCGAATCGTTGGTGCGCAGCTATTATCAAAAGCCAATATTTTGGAAAAAATCAATTTACTAGCATTTGCGATCGAGCAGCAGGCAACGATGGAGGAGCTGACCCAAAAAGACTTTTTCTTCCATCCACGGTTCACGAATGTGTTGGATCAAACCTTCATATGGTCGGGAAGTGATGCCGATGAGACTTGATCAGTTATTAGAAAAAAAAGAAGCAAAGCAATTGCAGCTGCTCAAAAAACTTTTACTAGTTGGCGGTCAAATGGAGCTACATGAATTAGCGCTCTATCTTGGCATCAGTAAGCCTTCCTTGGAAAAATATGTGGAGGAGTTGCAAGATGAGCTGGCTCACTACCAAGAGCAGTGTCGATTGTATTACCGAAATGGTTCACTGGTTTTTGAAATGAGTCCCACTTTTTCCCTCAATCAAATCGAATGGGCGTTTTATCGGTCAGCATTGAAATTTCAAATTCTTGAGCATCTTTTACAACATCAAGAAGTGACGACTGTCCAGCTGGCACAAAAATTAGCGGTCAGCGAGTCATCCTTGTTTCGCAAAATCAAAGAGCTAAATGGCTTGCTAGCAGAATTCGAATTAGAGATCTGGCAAGGAAAGCTGATTGGGGAAGAAACGCAAATTCGTTATTTCTATTTTGAACTCTTTTGGTATGTCCATTCTTTCGACAGTCAGCCGCTGCCGATCGATGAAAAATACGTCGGTCTGATCACACGAGGTCTGAACATGACCTTCACGAAAGAAGCCCAGCAGCGCTTGTCCCTATGGCTGAGGATCATGAAGGCGCGACTGAAAATTGCTACTCAATCCTTTCAAGTCTTACGGGAGAAAATGGCACCTTACATGAAAGATCCTTTGTTTCAGCAATTACGGGAGTTGGTATTTCGTGGGTTTGGCCATTATGCATTAGAAGTCAGAGAAGAGGAGGCGATGCTGCACTTTGTCTTTTTACTGTCGTTCTCGGTGTTATCCGAACACGATCTGCAAGTGTATATGCTGCAGCGTTCTCGGTTTACGCCAACTGCCTTGATGGATACCTTGATTTTGGAACATATTTTGCATCTCTACCGCCCATCGTTTGTTCCCCGTGAAATCGAAGCCACTTGTTATGGTCACCTGCTGCAGATCCACAGCCGCGTCTATTTTTTCAAAGGGGATGTGGAGGTTTTTGATCGAGAAAATATTTGGCAGTTAGAAGCGCAGCTATCCAGTCGTAACATCCAGCAAATCAGTCACGAACTATTGGATAAGGCTTTAGCAGAGCTTGATATCAAGCCATCTGATAAAAATAGTTTGTTGATGATGACGATGGTCAAATACTTGAGCGTGATCACGATCATCGATTATCAAATCAATCGGGAGTTTCGCGTCGGGATCGCTTTGAAAATGGATGAACTGTTTAAAGAAGCCCTCTACTACATGTGGCTGCTGTATCTCAAAAATTTGAATGGCGTAGTCGTGGAACGCTATCGCCCGGAACAAGAATATGATTTGATCTTGGCAAATTATGCTATCGAGACGAAAACACCGACTTATCGAATCAGTGAACTAGGTACCGCTTATGATCGGGAAACGATCAAAAAAATGATCCGCGAACGCTTTCAATAGTGGATTTCGTCAATTTCTTAGAAATTTGAAAAAAAATTGACGAACCACATAGCGAAAGTTCGGCTAAAATAAAAGCAAGTCAGAAAGCGCTAACAAGAAGAGCGTATAAAAAACTAAAGGGAGCGAATCAAATGGCAGAAAAAAATTATGTAATGGCGATCGACCAAGGAACCACTAGTTCAAGAGCAATTATTTTTGATCGTAACGGGAAAAAAATCGGCAGTTCACAAAAAGAGTTTCCGCAATACTTTCCAAAATCGGGTTGGGTAGAACACAACGCCAATGAAATTTGGAACTCTGTCCAATCAGTCATCGCAGGGGCATTTATTGAATCAGGTATCCGACCAGAAGCAATCGCCGGCATCGGGATCACTAACCAGCGTGAAACGACAGTGGTTTGGGACAAAACGACAGGCCAGCCGATCGCAAATGCAATCGTTTGGCAATCCCGCCAATCTTCACCGATCGCTGACCAATTAAAAGCAGATGGCCATACAGAGATGATTCATGAAAAAACTGGGTTAGTCATTGATGCGTATTTCTCAGCGACCAAGGTGCGCTGGCTTTTAGACAATATCGAAGGGGCACAAGAAAAGGCGGATAATGGCGAGCTACTTTTCGGAACGATCGATTCATGGCTTGTGTGGAAACTGACAGATGGGCAAGTCCATGTCACCGATTACTCCAATGCTAGTCGGACGATGCTTTACAACATTCATAAATTAGAGTGGGATCAAGAAATCTTGGATCTTTTGAACATTCCAAGCTCGATGTTGCCAGAAGTCAAAAGCAACTCAGAAGTCTATGGTCACACCCGCAGCTACCATTTTTACGGCAGTGAAGTACCAATCGCTGGAATGGCTGGGGACCAACAAGCCGCCCTCTTTGGACAAATGGCCTTTGAAAAAGGCATGATCAAAAATACTTACGGCACTGGGGCATTTATCGTCATGAATACGGGTGAAGAACCACAATTGTCTGACAATGACCTACTGACGACCATCGGGTATGGCATCAACGGCAAAGTCTATTATGCCTTAGAAGGAAGTATCTTCGTTGCTGGATCAGCGATCCAATGGCTGCGGGACGGTCTACGAATGATCGAGTCTTCTCCGCAATCAGAAGAAATAGCTGCCAAAGCAAAAGGCGATAATGAAGTGTATGTGGTGCCTGCCTTTACTGGATTGGGTGCACCTTATTGGGATTCAGATGCAAGAGGAGCCGTCTTTGGCTTGACTCGTGGGACGACGAAGGAAGATTTTGTTCGGGCAACATTGCAAGCTGTTGCGTATCAATCAAAAGATGTCATCGACACGATGAAAAAAGATTCTGGCATCGATATCCCATTGCTGAAAGTCGATGGCGGTGCAGCCAAAAACGATTTATTGATGCAGTTCCAAGCGGACATTTTAGACATTGACGTGCAACGAGCTGCGAATCTGGAAACAACCGCATTAGGTGCAGCTTACTTGGCAGGGCTAGCGGTTGGCTTCTGGAAAGACTTGGATGAATTGAAATCAATGGCAGAAGAAGGGCAAATGTTTACACCAGAAATGCCAGCAGAAGAAAGAGACAATTTGTACGAAGGTTGGAAACAAGCGGTGGCGGCTACTCAGACCTTCAAATTCAAAGCGAAGAAAGAAGGCGAGTAAGCCATGACCTTTTCTCAGAAAGATCGGAAGCAAACCATTCAAGAAGCGGCAAAGACCACCTATGATGTATTGATCATCGGTGGTGGGATCACTGGCGCAGGGGTTGCTGTTCAAACCGCAGCCGCTGGGATGAAGACGGCTCTTTTGGAAATGCAAGACTTTGCCGAAGGGACGTCTTCGCGGTCCACGAAACTCGTTCATGGCGGTATTCGCTATTTGAAAACCTTTGACGTGGAAGTGGTCGCTGACACCGTGCGGGAACGGGCGATCGTTCAACAAATTGCTCCGCATATCCCGAAACCCGATCCGATGCTTTTACCGATTTACGATGAACCGGGGGCAACCTTCTCCTTGTTTTCTGTTAAAGTGGCGATGGATCTTTATGATCGCTTAGCAAATGTGACAGGCAGTAAATACGAAAATTATCTGTTGACGAAAGAAGAGGTCTTAGAACGCGAACCACAGCTGCAGGCGGAAAACTTAGTTGGTGGCGGAGTCTATCTTGATTTTCGCAACAACGATGCCCGCTTGGTGATCGAAAACATCAAACGAGCACAAGCCGATGGGGCAGCAATGATCAGTAAAGCCAAAGTCGTCGGCATCTTACATGATGAGCAAGGCATCATCAATGGGGTAGAAGTGGAGGATCAACTGACAAACGAGCGCTTTGAGGTTCACTCCAAAGTCGTGATCAACACGACCGGCCCTTGGTCAGACATCGTTCGTCAATTAGACAAGAATGATGAGCTGCCGCCACAAATGCGTCCGACGAAAGGTGTCCATTTAGTGGTCGATCGGGAAAAACTAAAAGTGCCGCAACCAACCTATTTTGATACTGGGAAAAATGATGGTCGGATGGTTTTCGTGGTACCAAGAGAAAACAAGACCTATTTTGGCACAACCGATACGGACTATACAGGCGATTTTGCCCATCCGACGGTCACACAAGAAGATGTCGATTATCTACTGACCATCGTGAATGAACGCTTCCCACATGCACAAATCACCCTTGATGATATCGAAGCGAGCTGGGCTGGTCTACGTCCATTGATTACGAATAATGGCGGTTCGGATTACAATGGCGGCGGTAAAGGCAAACTATCGGATGAAAGCTTTGAGCAGATCGTTGAAAGCGTCAAAGAATATCTTGCAGATAAGCGGCAGCGACCGGTTGTAGAAAAAGCCGTAAAACAAGCACAAGAACGAGTAGAAGCCAGCAAAGTGGATCCATCGCAAGTTTCTCGCGGCAGCAGTTTGGAACGCTCAAAAGACGGACTATTGACGTTGGCAGGCGGAAAAATCACCGACTATCGTTTGATGGCGGAAGGAGCAGTCAAACGGATCAATGAATTGCTTCAAGAAAGAGGTGCTTCCTTCGAGTTAGTGGATTCAACCACGTACCCAGTTTCTGGTGGGGAGCTTGATGCAGCCAATGTAGAGGAAGAATTAGCGAAGCTGGCTGACCAAGCGCAAGCCGCTGGGTTCAATGAAGCAGATGCGACGTATTTGGCTCATCTTTATGGGTCGAATCTTCCCCAAGTGTTGAACTACAAGACGAAGTTTGAGGGCTTAGATGAAAAAGAAAGCACTGCCTTGAACTATTCCTTGCATGAAGAAATGGTTCTGACGCCTGTCGATTATCTATTGCGTCGGACCAACCATATCCTATTTATGCGAGATACCTTAGATGAAGTCAAAGCCGGTGTCGTTGCAGCTATGACCGACTTCTTTGTCTGGGACGAGGAAGAAAAAGCAGCCCATGTAGCAGAATTGAACCAAGTGATCGCAGAATCAGATTTAACAGCCTTAAAAGGAGGAAAAAAAGATGAATGAAACAACCCAGATCTTTAGTGAATTTCTAGGAACGGCTATTTTGGTTTTGTTAGGGGATGGTGTGTGTGCGGCTGTCAATCTGAAAAAGAGTAAAGCGGAAGCCTCTGGCTGGATCGTGATCGCGATGGGCTGGGCGACAGCGGTAACGATTGCCGTTTACGTTTCAGGGTACATGGGACCTGCTCACTTGAATCCAGCCGTTACATTAGGCATGGCGATGACAGGGAATTTTTCTTGGAGCTTAGCTGTACCGTTTATGCTGGCGCAGATTGCTGGTGCGATCGTAGGGGCGATCCTCGTTTGGCTCAACTACTTGCCATTATGGGATGAAACAAAAGACCAAGGCGCGATTTTAGGTACCTTTGCAACAGGGCCTGCAGTTCGTAATTTAGTATCGAATACGATCACTGAAGTAATTGGTACCTTTGTCTTAGTCTTTGGCTTATTGGCTTTTGGCGCCAATACCTTTACGGATGGATTAAATCCCATCGTTGTTGGGATCTTGATCTTAGCGATCGGACTGTCTCTTGGTGGACCAACAGGCTATGCCATCAACCCGGCACGGGACTTAGGACCACGGATCGCTCACCAAATCTTACCAATCAAAAACAAGGGGACTTCCGATTGGGGCTATGCGTTAGTACCAATCATCGGTCCAATGATCGGTGCAGCGATCGCAGCTGGTTTGTTTATGATGTTGCCATTATAAACGATGTTATTTTAAGGATGGTGCCTATTGGTATCATCCTTTTTTAATCTTTAGCGATTGTCATTGAATTTGCTAAAAAAACATGGTTAAATGAAAAAGCTGAAACAGAACGAAGGAAGGAGCTTTTGCGTGAAAAAAATTCTGCGCTTTTTCATGTGGGTAGCGATGGTCCTGATCGGACTCTTAGCTGCCGTTTTTCTGGCTTTTCAACTCTCCCCACGACCGGGGGCTTTTTTGATCGGTCATCTGTTTAACCAAGAAGTGACCATCAAGGATGAGGCAGCTTATCAAAAAAGTTTGCCGAATGTGACGGTCAAACAGGACTTGACGTATCAATCGGATTATCAACGCAGTACCTTTGATCTATATTATCCCAAAGAGGCACAAGGCCCTGTTCCCGTCATTTTTTGGGTCCATGGGGGCGGCTATGTCGGGGGAGACAAAGAAGGCGTCAAAGAGTTTGCGACCTATGTCGTCGATGAAACCAAAGCCGCTGTGATTTCGATTAATTATGAATGGGCGCCAAGTTTGCATTATCCGGGACAGGTCAAACAGTTAGCCCAAGCGGTAGACTCGATCAAAGCAGATGCCCAAGCATACCCCATGCTTGATTTCGATCAACTCTTCTTTGGTGGAGATTCTGCAGGTGCCCAAATTGCCGGGCAATATGTGGCGCTGCAAACCAATCCAGCGTATGCGAAGGAAATGTCCTTTGATCAAGACATTCCTGCATCGGCCCTGAAAGGGTTTATTTCCTATTGCGGCCCCCTTGATTTGAAGCAGATCGTTGGAACTTCTTCGGATGATCGTTTTATGAAATTCTTTGTTAAAACAGTGGCTTGGTCGTTATTAGGCAAAAAAGAATGGCAAGATAGTCCCCAACTGCAGGAGATCTCACTGGTGGATAAATTGACGGCTGATTTTCCACCAACGTATATCACTGATGGCAACGCCTATTCCTTTGAAGACCAAGGCATTGCCTTTGCCAACCAGCTGCAAGCTCTTGATATTCCCGTGACAAGTCGTTTTTACAAAGGGGATTCGGAAACGGTGACCCACGAATACCAATTTGATTATAGCTTGCCACAAGCGCAGGCCTGTTTGACAGAAACATTGACCTTTATCAAAGACCAGCTGGCTCACTAAAAAACACCTTGTTTCTCACCCTCTATTGGCGAGAAACAAGGTGTTTATTTGTAAGCAAATCAATCAAGTCCGATGAAGTAGTCATCGTCTTTCATCGCTTCCACGGAACCAAGCAGATACCCGTTCCCAACTTGTGAGAAGAAGTCGTGATTGCTGGTACCAGTTGAAATACCGTTCATGACGATTGGATTGACATCGTTGGCGGTGTCTGGGAAAAGCGGGTCTTGTCCTAGATTCATCAAAGCCTTATTGGCATTGTAACGCAAGAAGGTTTTGACTTCCTCGGTCCAGCCGATCTCATCGTATAATTCTTCGGTATAACGCTCTTCGTTTTCATACAACTCATACAACAAGTCGTACATCCAGTCTTTCAGCTTTTGCTGTTCGTCTTCTGGTAATTCGTTGAAACCTAATTGGAATTTGTAGCCAATATACGTGCCATGAACGGATTCGTCACGAATGATCAATTTGATGATCTCCGCTACGTTCGCTAGTTTGTTATTGCCTAAGTAGTAAAGGGGTGTATAGAAACCTGAGTAGAATAAGAAGGTCTCTAGAAACACACTGGCGATTTTTTTCTCTAGCGGTGTCCCATTTTTGTAGATCTCATTGATTCGTTCGGCTTTCTTTTGCAAATATGGATTGGTGTTGGTCCATTCAAAAATATCAGCGATCTCCGCTTTTGTATTCAAGGTGCTGAAAATCGATGAATAGCTTTTTGCATGGACAGATTCCATAAATTGGATGTTGTTCAAGACCGCTTCTTCATGTGGGGTGCGGACATCTTTACGCAGTTGATCCATACCGCTTTCTGATTGAACGGTATCTAATAAGGTCAAGCCGCCAAAGACGTAGCCCACCGTCGTTTTTTCTAATGGTGATAGCGTCCGCCAATCATCAAGGTCATTTGATAAAGGGATCCGCGTATCTAACCAGAATTGCTCTGTTAATTTTTCCCAAGTGGATTTATCGATGATATCTTCGATCTCATTCCAGTTGATTGCTTCATAGTAAGTCTTACCCATAGTCGGTTCCTCCAATAATCGTATCAAGACAACAGCCGACCCGCTGTCAAGAAAGAGCAGGGGCAGGCGGTTAGTTCGTTTTCAGGCAAAAGTTGGATTAGATGACACAGCTTTCACATTGGTTGCTGCCGATCTCTTCTGCATCATCTGTAAAGGTCCGTACATAGTAGATCGATTTGATGCCTTTGTGGAAAGCGTAGTGACGCAAGATGTTCAAATCACGGGTGGTTTGTTTTGTCGTTTCTTTCCATTCGTAAAGACCTTCTGGAATATCTGAACGCATAAACAAGGTCATACTCATCCCTTGATCGACGTGTTTTTGAGCAGTTGCGTAAACATCGATCACTTTGCGCATATCCATATCGTAGGCTGATTTGTAGTAGCCGATCGTCTCATTGCTCAAGTAAGGTGCTGGATAATAGATCTTGCCGATTTTCTTTTCTTGGCGTTCTTCGATCATCCGAGTGATCGGGTGGATGCTGGCACTCGTATCATTAATATAAGAGATCGAACCATTTGGTGCAACGGCTAAGCGGTTTTGGTGATACAAGCCGGTTTCTTTGACGGTTTGTGCCAAGGCTGCCCAATCTTCACCAGTTGGTAAAAAGACGCCTTCAAACAATGCTTTGACTTTTTCCGATTTTGGTTGGTAGTCACCTTGGATATAATCGGTGAAGTAGCTGCCATCTGCATAAGCTGATTTTTCAAAGTTATGGAAAACTTCGCCTTTTTCTTTGGCGATGGCATTGCTTTCAACCAATGTCCAATAGTTCAACAACATGAAATAAAGATCAGTAAATTCAAGAGATTCTGGTGAACCATATTCCATTTGATTTTTTGCAAAATAGGTATGCAAGCCCATTGCGCCTAAACCGATCGTGTGGTTCAAGGCATTCCCATTTTGGATCGATGGTACCACGTCAATGTCAGACGCATCAGTAACGAAGGTCAAGGCACGAGTCATTGCTCGAACAGATTTCCCAAAGTCAGGGCTGTCCATCAAGTTCACGATATTGGTGGAACCTAAGTTACAGCTGATATCTGTTCCTAAAACCTCGTATTCTTGTTTGCCGTTGATCACAGATGGTGCTTGGACTTGAAGGATCTCGGAACAAAGATTACTCATGATGATCTTGCCATCGATTGGGTTGCTGCGGTTTGCGGTATCGATATTGATGATATAAGGATAACCAGATTCTTGCTGCAATTTAGAAATTTCGTTTTCTAAATCACGGGCTCTGATTTTGGTTTTGCGAATCCGTGGATTCATAACTAAGTTGTCGTATTCCTTGGTGATATCGACATAAGAGAAGGGTACGCCATATTCTTTTTCGACACTGTACGGACTAAAGAGATACATCTCTTCATTTTTACGCGTCAATTCGTAGAATTTGTCAGGTACGATCACACCTAATGATAAGGTTTTGACACGGATTTTTTCATCCGCATTTTCTTTTTTCGCTGATAAAAAGCTGATGATATCTGGGTGGAAGACGTTCAAGTAGACCACGCCAGCCCCTTGCCGTTGACCCAATTGGTTTGAATAGCTGAAGCTATCTTCAAACAATTTCATTACAGGCATTACACCACTTGCTGCACCTTCGTAGCCTTTGATAGGCGCGCCGGCTTCCCGCAAGTTTGATAATGTGATCCCGACACCGCCGCCGATCCGTGAAAGTTGCAGCGCGGAGTTGATCCCACGACCGATCGCGTTCATGTCATCAGTGATTTGGATCAAGAAACAAGAAACCAATTCACCCCGACGTTTGCGTCCTGCATTCAAGAAAGAAGGAGTTGCTGGTTGGTAACGTTGGTAGATCATTTCATCTGCCAAGCTCATGGCTAACTCTTCATTGCCATCCGCAAAGTAAAGGGCGTTGAAAGCGACCCGATCTTCGTAACGTTCTAGATACGCGGTACCATCATTGGTTTTTAGTGCGTATTGTGAATAAAACTTGTAAGCAGCCATAAATGATTTGAAAGTAAAGTGTTGCTCGTCTAAGAATTGATACAAGTCCTCAATAAAAGCAGGACGGTACTTTTTGATAAATTCTTCTTCTAAATAATCATTTTCAATCAAATAATTGATTTTGTCCATTGCAGTCGCAAAGGTTAAGGTGTTTGGTTCAACGTTTTCTTTAAAGAATGCCGCTAGGGCTTCTTTGTCTTTATTTAATGGAATTTGACCATCTACTGGACGGTTGATCTCATTATTCAATTTGAAATAACTGACATCTTTGATTTCTTTCAAGCTCATAAATGGCTAACCTCTTTTCTTGTTTTGTTCGTATAAAAAAGGACTTGCGGTCTGGACGACTGACAAATCCCTCAAAAGCATCACATTGAGAAAAATCTTAGCTCGCTAATTGACGTAGTTGATCTGGACGGAAACCGATGATCGTTTGCGCATCAGAGGTAATGACTGGCACACTTTGGAATCCTTGTTCTTTCAAAAATTCTAATGCTTCAGGCTCATTATCGATATTGATTTCTTCAAAGGCAATCTGATTTTCACTTAAAAAGCGTTTCGCCATTTTACATTGCATGCAGTTGTTTTTAGAAAATAGTTTGATATTCATAATTGTTTCCTCCGAGTTGTAATAGTTATAAACCTAGTATAAATAAGTCTCGGAGAAAGTCAACGAAAAAACACTATATCTTGTGCTTGTGAATTCGACATACACAATTTATAGTGTTTCTGTGTTTTTTATGCAAATGAAAAAAGCGGAAAATACGTAGAATTACAAGGTTTTTGCGTAATTATTAAAGGGGATATGCAATCAAAATGAGTAAAAAAAATCTCCATTGTGAAGGGAAATTCAAAGTTAAGTCGAAAACAGATTGACTTCCTGTGGAAATGGCTCTATTATAATGATAATCATTCTCAATTAAAGTAGGTTAATTAAAACAACACTTCACAAAAGGAGTAAGAACCAATGAAAATGGCGCAAACTCGGGCTTCTGGGACATACAAAATCGACTCGTTGGCAACCACCAAAGAAATCACGGCTCATTTAAACGATCTTGGCATTCGCACGGGCGTTGACATCGTTGTGGTACAAAAAGATCGCAAAGGCGGCATCATTTTGCACCAGGGAACGCGGATTGCTTTAGATGCAAGGGTCATGGAACAAATCGATGTCACAGAGATCCAGCAGCAAACCGTCATTACCTCTTTAGATCAGCTACAAGTCGGTGAAAGCGGGAAGGTCAATCAGATTGGTGCAAAAGGTGCTTTGCGCCGTCGTTTGATGGATATGGGTCTTACGAAAAACGTACATTTGGAAGTAGTGAAACTGGCTCCATTGGGTGATCCAATGGAGATTCGGCTCCGCGGCTATGAATTGTCTTTGAGAAAGCAAGAAGCAGCGTTGGTTTTTGTCGAAAAAGGAGTCGAAACGGTATGACCTATCACTTTGCATTAGCAGGAAATCCCAATAGCGGGAAAACAAGTACTTTCAATCAATTGACTGGTGCCAAACAAACAGTGGGCAATTGGCCGGGTGTCACCGTAGAACGTAAAGCGGGGCGACTGAGAAAAGACCGGCACGTGTTGATCCAAGATCTGCCCGGGATCTATTCCTTGTCGCCTTATACGCCGGAAGAACTGATTTCCCGCAATTATTTGATGGAAGCATCGCTGGATGCGGTAATCAATATTATTGACGGAACTAATCTTGAGCGAAATCTGTATTTAACCTTGCAATTATTAGAAATGAATGTTCCCACCGTGGCAGCCATCAACATGATCGATCTATTAAAGAAAAAAGGCTTGCAGATCAACTTCGAAAAATTGGCTTACGGATTAGGGATTCCGGTAGTGGGGATCAGTGCTTTGAAACAACGTGGTTTAGCCAAAATGATCGAGGCAGCGAAGCACGCAGTCAACACACAACAGCTCCCTCCCCGCTACGATGATCGTTTAGAAGCTGGCTTGACCGAGATTATGGCGATTTTGCCAGAGACGATCCCTCAGCAACAAAAACGCTGGTTTGCCCTAAAACTCTTTGAAAAAGATGAAGCGATTCAAGCAATGTGTAAACTGACTGATTCCCAGCAAGCAGTCCTTCAGGAGACGATTTCGATTTTAGAGATGATCTTTAAAGACAGCAGTGACGCCATTCTCGTTAATGAGCGCTATGGCTTCATTGAAAAATTGTTGGCGCTGGCAGTCATCAAGGAAACAGATCAGCACTTAGCCTTCAGCGACAAAATCGACCGCGTGTTGACCCATCGCGTATTGGCGCTACCAATTTTTGCCTTCATTATGTGGGGAATCTACTATTTATCGATTCAGACGATTGGCACGATCGGCACCGATTGGGTCAATGATGTATTATTTGGCAGCTGGATACCCGAAACAGCAGCGCACTGGCTAGAACAGCTGCGGGTCGCCCAGTGGCTGCAAGAATTGATTTTGGATGGCATCGTGGCAGGGGTCGGTGCGGTCTTAGGCTTTTTGCCGCAGATTTTCGTGTTGTTTTTTTGCTTGGCTATCTTGGAGGACTGTGGATACATGGCACGGGTGGCATTTGTCATGGACCGGTTGTTTCGCAAATTTGGTCTATCCGGCAAGTCGTTTATCCCTATGTTGATTGCCACAGGCTGCGGCGTGCCGGGGGTGATGGCAAGCCGAACGATTGAAAACGAAAAGGATCGTCGGTTGACGGTGATGGTCACGACCTTCATGCCTTGTTCTGCCAAATTGCCGATCATCGCATTGATCTCCGGAGCCTTTTTCCCTCAGTATAGTTGGGTCGCACCATCGGCCTATTTTGTCGGCATGGGCGCTGTGATTTTTTCAGGGATCGTCTTGAAAAAAACGCCGCTTTTTTCGGGTGATCTGGCACCATTCATTATGGAACTGCCAGCGTATCATTTGCCGCAGCTCACAACGATTTTGAAAAGTGCCTGTGATCGAGCCGTTGCTTTTGTAAAAAAAGCCGGTACGATAATTTTTGTAGCTTGTATCTTTGTCTGGTTTACCTCCAGCTACAACTTTGCCTTGCAGCGGGTCAGTGAAGACCAAAGCATTTTGGCCTTTTTCGGTCGACTTTTGGCGCCGCTTTTTGCTCCCCTAGGCTGGGGAACCTGGCGAGGCGCCGTGGCGACGATCACTGGCTTGGTGGCCAAAGAAAATGTGATCGGCACATTCGGGATTCTCTACGGACAAACCGGTGAGTTGTCAGAAAGTGGTACGGAGATTTGGCAAGTGTTGCGCGGCGATTACACTGCTGTGGCGGCATACTCTTTCCTCGTCTTTAATTTACTATGTGCCCCCTGTTTTGCTGCCATCGGTGCGATCCACCGTGAAATGGGGGACAGCAAGTGGACATGGTTAGCCATTGGCTATCAATGTGGCTTGGCGTACTGCGCCAGTTTGTTGGTCTACCAATTCGGACACGTCATCTTTGAAGGCGGACACCTCACGCTAGGTGTTTTCGCGGCAATAGTCGTTACTGGTCTATTGGTATTTGCTCTGGTGAAGAAACCATTCCGAGGGAGTGCGCCCTTGATCCAAGTCGTAGGAGGCGAAAAATGATTGCTACAGTAATTCTAAGCGGACTGATCTTTGGCTATGGCGGCCGTGTGGTTTACCGTATGGTGAAAAAGGATCATTGTTCTGATTGCCACAGCAGTTGTCCCGTGAAGCATGAGGAAGCAAAGTAGAAAATAGCAGTTGCAAGTAAAAATTCGTGTGAAAATACCTACGGCTAGAAATACAATTAAAACGGTAGATCTATAGCCATGAATAGAGTGTTTGCCTTAAGAAGTTCTTAGTTTATTTAAGAGCTTCTTTTTTTGTGGATGCAAGCAAAAGATCTGTCCATTTTTGGTTCACTTTTTCCTTGATGGAATAAGTTTTGTGAACTGCTCAAGAAGGTTATCGAGAAAAAATGGAGGCTAATAAAAAAAATAGCCAGTATACCTGGTCTTTTTGAGAAGAGCAGTTCACTTAATCTGGAAGCGTGTACAAACATGTGGTCTAAAATCGTCTATTCAGGCCGAAACTTTTCACTTATAGTGTGTGTATAGGAATTATCTCGAGAAATTCTTTACTAAAACCTAAAGAAATTTTTTTAGAAAGGAAATTGTCGTTTGCAAACTACATTATTAACAAAAGAAAACATTTTACTTCAGCAAGAGAGTACCAGTTGGCAAGAAGCAATCAAAAAAGTTGCCCAGCCGTTATTGAGGAATGGCAACGTTACAAAACAGTATGTCGAAGCGATGATTCAATCCGTCTTAGATGCCGGGCCGTATATCGTGCTTATGCCTGGGTTTGCTTTGGCGCATGCCCGATCAGAAGATGGGGTTTGTCGCTTAGGACTAAGTGCGATGACATTAAATACCCCCATCTCATTTGGTTCGCCCAATGATCCAGTGAAAGTCATTTTTTGTTTAGCAGCGATAGACCCGACGAGTCATTTGGAACTGATGGGTGAGTTAGCAGAGGTTTTAGCAAGGGACAGTATCATTGATCGTTTAGCAAATGTGGAGACACCAGAAGCATTTATACAACTATTAGAAGAAACGAGGAGTTAAGATGGGATTTTTTCAAAAAAAGAAAAATGATGCATCGATCCAATCAGATGCAAAGCCTAAGGCGAGTATTGGCAAGAAATATTTGATAGCGGTTGCATGCCGTGCAGGGATGGGGAGTTCAACGTTGCTTCACATAAAAGTAAAATCAGTGATTGAAGAAAACGGCTATCCTATTGAAACAATTCATGGAAATCTAGACGTTCTCATTGGTTTTACCGGCGATGCCTTTATGAGTATGGCAGATATCGCAGCGGAACCTGATTTTCAAAACAAACCTTATGAAGTCATAGGCATTCAAAATATTATGAGTAAAGAAGAGATCCAAGGAAAACTAGAAACATTTCTTGAAACGATGCAAACAAAATAAATTGATGGAGCGAGGAATAAATTGAATGGCAATTTTAGTAATGAACCAATTCAGAAATACTGCTGTGTTGCTAATGATTTTGGCTTTGATCGGGTTACTTGCACAAAGAAAGCCTGCGAAGGAGACCCTGAGCGGTGTCCTCAAAGTGGGCATTGGGTTTATGATTTTTAATATTGGTGGTGGTCATGTAGGAACGATTGCTGCAAATTTCGCCACGTTGTTTCAGACCGCATTTGGTGTTCAAGGGACGGTTCTAGCAGTAGAGCCTGCTACAGCGTTAGCTATGGATGTATATGGTTTTGAAATATCAATGATTATGGGGCTAGGGTTCATATTCGGATTAGTTATTGCGAAATTGACGCCTTTAAAATCAATTTTCTTAACCGGTCAGCATTATCTTTTCTTTGCTGCTGTCATTGGGTTGATTTTTATTTCGAATGGTATGCCCACTTGGGTAACAGTTATCTTTGGTTCTTTGGTGCTAGGTTTTGCAGGAGCAGGGTTGCCCAAATTGGCTCAGAAATATACAGATGAGCTGACAGGTAATGCAGGGGTTGCACTAGGTCACTTTAACTTGATTTTTTACTGGTTCTCAGGTGTCATCGGCAGTGTCATTGGCGGGAAAAATTGGCAAGCAAAGAAAGAGAAAGCAGCCAATCGCGAGCTTCCTGATTTCTTCTCCGTATTCCGAGATTTTGTCTTCTCTGTTGCATTTTTCATGATTATTCTTTTCTACATTGCAACGATCGCAGCAGTTATAAGTGGTCATATGGATGTCGTTCAAGAAATGGCTGGCAACGACTTATGGTTCTTGTATCCGTTGATTCAAGGGTTGCAATTTGCGGCGGGGATGTCTGTACTGATTTATGGTGTGCGTCAATTTATTGCTGAATTAACGGCTGCCTTCGTGGCGATCTCTGAAAAATATATCCCGGGATCAATGCCGGCAGTAGATGTTCCTGTGTTTTTCCAATATGCGCCAACCATGGTTCCTGTCGGTTTTATTACCTCGTTTATAGGTGGGTTAACAGCGACGTTTGCCATGGCTGCTATGGGTTCTCCCGTTGTGCTTTTGCCAGCAGCTGGGATTGCTTTTTTCTCGGGTGGAACCATGGGTGTCTTTGGTTCAATAAGAGGCGGGTTGAAAGGGGCGATCATCGCATCCTTCTTAGGCGGTATTTTGCTGACTGCATTGCCTTTGGTGCTTTTCCCAGCTTTTTCTGAATTAGGCATCACAGACGCTGGATTTCCTCAAATCGACTACAATATTATCGGAATTTTACTAGACAAAATCTTAAAACTATTTAGTTAAACAGTATGATTAGCAAGGAGAAGGATGAATACCATTTCTCCTTGCTATAAGAAAGGAACATCTGTATTGAATGAAAAAAACGTTTTGTTTGCATATAGTACGAATTTAAAAGCCCAAAGCGATGCTCAATTTTATCGGCTTGAAGACGAAGAAGTCTATCAACAGATGGTGAAGGCCAAAGAACTTATTCTCCATGCAGAAAAAAATCATAAGCGCGTTCATGTAACCGGCGTGGGAAAATGTTCCTATGTAGCAGGCTATGCAGCTTCACTTTTCTCATCTGTCGGTACACCCGCCTATTTTTTAGACACAACCGAAACCGTGCACGGATCGGCAGGACAAGTCGTGGCTGGCGATGTAGTGATTGCGATAAGTAATAGTGGGAATACCAAAGAATTAGAATATGCGCTTGCTACCTTAAAAGCTAATGGCGCTGTAATTTTAGCGATAACAGGAAATGAAGATTCTTCCCTAGCTTCCTGTGCTGAAGTCACATTGTCTTCTTATGTTTCCCAAGAAGGGGACTCATTGAATAAACCGCCACGTTCCTCTGTGATTGCCCAAATGATCCAGCTGCAGATTCTGTCGGTGTTGCTGCAAGAAGCAAAAGAAATCAATTTAGAAGATTACCTTAAATGGCATCCAGGGGGAAGCTTAGGAGCAACGACAAAAAAGGAGCTTACACAATGAAAATCAGAGGAATTATACCAGCAATGGTCACACCATTAAATGAGAACGGCATCAATGAAGAGGGCACCAGAAAGCTTGTCAGGCATTTGATTGCTGGTGGTGTCCACGGGTTGTTTATTTTAGGAACCAATGGCGAATTTCATACCTTAAGCAAAGAAGAGAAAATCCAGTTTGCCAAAATCGTTGTCGATGAAGTATCGGGCAGAGTACCAGTATTTGCAGGTGCCGGAGACATCGCAACGAATAAAGTGATTGAATTAGTAAATGAGTTTGCAAAAATCGGCGTTGATGCTGCTTCCATCATAACGCCATATCTTTTGAAGTATACCGATGAGGAGCTGATTCATCATTACCGTGTGATTGCTGAGCAAACGACATTACCAATCATTTTGTACAATATTCCGCCAAATACTAGAAATTTCATCAATCGTCATGTTTTCTCGGAATTACTCAAAATTGACTCGATTATTGGGATAAAAGATTCAAGCGGTGATCTAGAAAACTTCAAGGGCTATCTTGAATTAAATCATCGAGAGGATTTCTCTTTGCTGATGGGAAGCGACTCTAAGATTTTAGAAGCGCTACAGTTAGGAGCAGATGGCTCTGTGGCTTCAACCGCAAATGTTGTGACGAAAACAGATGTGGCGATCTATGAACAATTTGTAGCTGGAAACATAGAACAAGCGCGGCAAGCACAAGCAAGTATTGATGATTTTAGAGAGGCCTGCAAACTCTCGACAATCCCGGCCGGTTTAAAGTATTGTCTGAGGACAATTGGGCAAGACGTGGGCTTACCGAAATTGCCTGTGCTAGATCTTACTAAAGAAGAAAAGCAGCAGGTAGATCAAGTGCTTCAAAAATATGTACAAGCGGAAGGATTTACATTGAAAGTAGAACAGTAGGCTGCAGAAATGGGGGAACATTGATGGTAAAAATTGACTATAGGACGAGAAAGATGATGATGGCTCTGATTGAAAAACCGACCATCAGTTACGATTATCTTCAGCGGAATTATTCTATGAACCGCACTCAAATAGAGTATACCATTGATAAAATCAACCAGTTTCTATCTGCCCAAAAACTACCACTTAGCGTGAATAAGGAAAGTGTGATTCGACTTCCTGAAAAAAGCAAGGAATATTTGTTGGAGTCATTTTTACGTGAGCGTATGTTTAAATATTATGAGATGAGTTCAAAAGAACGAGGAAAATATATCTTTTTGACGCTCTTTTACTACGAGAAAGACTATCTGTCGGTCAACCATTTTTTAGATGCGTTAAAAATCGGCAAAACAACCTTTATGAGTGATCTGCGTAAATTACAAGCGGAATTGCAGGGGTATGATATTTCAATCAGTTACTCGAGAAAAGAGGGGTATCACTTAACAGGTGATGAACTGATGATTCGTTACGCTTTATTTCGAATGATTTTGGAAGATGTGACTAGCAAGGACGATGATTTTATTTACCGTTACTTTATTCATAATGAACGAATACAATTGGCGGATGATCAGGACACCTATCTTTCTCTTCTTTTAGAAAAACATGCGATAGAGTTAGTTGAAAATAGGTTGATTGAATTGAACTATATCCTTATTTTTTTATACCCAAGAATGGGCTTGAATGAATTTGATCTAAAGACCTTTTCTAATGATCATGAGTTAGTAAAAATGAAGGAGTACCGTTTTGCTGAAGAAGTTTTAGAAAACGCAGGGGTGATGAATAGTATAGAAAAGAACTATCTCTGTGGGTGGGTACTGGGAATGGCATTAGGGAATGAAAAGGAATGGCTTCAAGGAAATTTGGTCATCATTGACTTGGTAGAAAGAATTGTCGAGCGATTTGAATTGCTTTCAGGTATTCGTTTCAAGGATAAACACTCTGTCATCAAGCAATTATATAGTCATTTTCGACCGACCTATTTCCGAATGCTGTTTCGATTACCGATCATCAATCCTATGCAGGAGAAAATTTTTGAAAAATATAATGACCTTTATCAGATCGTAAAAGAAACCTTGAGACCAATCAGTGATAGTTTTGATTCAAAGCTTCCAGATGAAGAAGTAGCCTTTTTAACCATGCACTTTGCGCTTTTGATCAGGAATTCTGAAGAATATATGGTGCAACAAAAAGTGGGGGTCGTTGTTTGCCCAAATGGTATTGGAAGCTCAGCAATCATTTACAATGAATTAAAGGAAATCTTTCCCTCTTTTATCTTATTGGGACCGATTGAAACAAGCGAACTACATTCATTTGATCAGTCGTACGATATCATTTTTACGACAAAACCCAACTTTCAACTTTATCCGTTAAAAAAACCGATTTTTGTAGTAAACCCGATCATGTCTTACGAGGAACGAACCCAGTTATTTTTAGATGTCAAATTTGAAACCAGTACAAGTATCAAGCCCAATACTGTTACGATCGACGGCTTGATGCAAATTATTCAACAATATTCAACAGTTACTAGCGAGTCAGCTCTGCGACATCATCTAGAGAAATTTGTACAAGAGACCTGCTCGCCAACGGCATCTATCATGTCTCAAAAAGAGAAAAAGTCAAAAGAACCTGCAATGCTGTTGGATATGATGCGTCCAGAATTGATACAATTAAACAAAAAAGTCAGAACGTGGGAAGAGGCCTTTTATCTCGCAGCCAATCCATTGATTGAAAGAAAGATCATCACTAGAAATTACATCGATTCGATCATTCAACAAACCCGATCAGAAGGCGCTTATATGGTGATATTCGATCAAGTTGCCTTACCGCATACGGTTCCTGAAGCAGGTGCAAAAAAACTTGGCATGGGATTGACAACGTTAGAATCTGAAGTATATGTCTTGGGAACGATTCCTGTAAAGTACATCTTTACCCTTTCTGCGTTAGACAGCAAGCAGCATCTAAATGCGATGACTCAGTTTATTACCCTTATTGAATCCAAAGATTTTTTTCAAGAATTAGAAAAACATGAATGTCCGGAAACAGTTTATCAATGGTTTGTAGAGCTTTTACGTACAGGGGATACGGAGTCCATATATGATCGGAAGTCTATCATTCATGATGAATGAGAAGAATCCTTAGCTAAAAATCGTAGCCTAAGATACTAAATGATACAAGACCTTAGACAACACAGACCTGCAGGAATGATTTTAGAGGAATCCACTGCTAAGAGATGTGTGAAACAGTTCGATTACGATCGGGCTGTTTTTTTATGCTTTGTAAAATGACCTATTAAAGGGCTGATAAGTATAGTATAATTATTTAATAAAAAGATATTATTTAGTGGGACTCGCAGAGAAGGAAGCAGGGAATCTAGGTAGAACGTAAACGAAGATAGGTTTTTGATAAAGCAGAGTGAAAGGGTGAGGGTATGAGACAACAACGAAGACGGGAGCGTCAGAAAAGGCAGCGGATCATTGCGGGGTTAAGTGTAGCGCTGCTGGCAATCACACTTGGAGTGATTTATCTAGTGATTCAAGCGATAGGTATCCCCGAACAGCGTCTTACAGCAGAGTCGACAAAACCGACAAAAACAATGCAAGAAACAAGTAGTTCTACCGAAACAAAGCCAGCAATAAAAACTATCACAGTGACAGCTAGTGGTGATATGCTTTATCATACACCTGTTTATTTAAGCGCTTACGACGGAAAGCGTTATGATTTTGACAACGATTTTGAGCAGGTCAACCCGTTGATTGCATCGGCGGACCTTGCTTTAGGTGATTTTGAAGGAACCATCAATCCTAATAAACCGCTCGGCGGTTTTCCCTTATTCAACGCCCCTATCGATGCTGTTGCCAGCATCAAAGACGCGGGCTTTGATGTGATCGATCTTGCCCATAACCATATTTTAGATACGGGGATCGAAGGAATCAAAACGACGGCGGCTGCTTTTCACGACCAAGGCTTGGCAACGATTGGTGTCACGGTCGACAACAGTGGAATCCTGGTCAAAGAAGTCAACGGGATCAAAGTTGCTCTCTTGGCCTATGCCTACGGCTTCAATGGCCTTGAAGAAAGCTTAACTCAAGCAGAGTATGATACCTACTTGAAAGACTTGTCGTTAGATAAAGTGGAAGCAGAGATCAAAGAAGCGGAAAGCTTGGCGGATATCACCATCGTGATGCCTCAGTCTGGTGTTGAGTATTCTTTAGAACCAACGGAAGAACAACAAACTGTTTATCGGAAGATGATCGATTTTGGTGCTGATATTATCTTCGGCGGCCATCCGCATGTAGCAGAACCAACCGAAATCATCGAAAAGGACGGCGAAAAGAAATTTATCATTTACTCAATGGGGAACTTACTGTCGAATCAACGTTATGAAACCGTCAATGACAACTATTGGACCGAACGAGGCGTCATTCCAGAAGTTGAAATCTCCAAAGAAGGGCAGCGAACCTATTTAAGCCAGATTGCCTTGCATCCAACTTGGGTCTCCAAAGAACCAATCCCTGATCGTACCTATTATGATCCAGAATACGGCGTCTTGCAGGCCTTTGATTTTCAAGTCTGCCTTGCTGAAGATTATCTGCCAGATGGGCGATATGCCAAAAATGTCCCTGAAGAAAAGCGCCAGCGAATCGAAACCGTCTACCATGAAATGCTGGAGCTGTTGGATTTGAAGTGGGAGCAGTGATGAGAAACTCAAAATGGCAAATACGGCAATCTGACAATGGTTGTTTTTTATAGGTTATCGAAAAAACGAATTATGAAATGAACGTTGGGCTTTCCCACAAAACATGACACCATATCAGTATTTATGAACAAAAAATGACACCTCAAGCGGACAAAAATAAGTAATAATGTCAACATAAAGCATTCAGAAATGAGTCCGAATGGATTCAGTAAATGATTTCTGAATAAATGGGGAATGAAAGCAGGATGTGTCATGAGAATTATTATACTGACAAAAAACATATCATATGAGATTGATTTGCAGCGGGAGCTACAGATGTTGAGTCATGAAGTATTCGTAGGGAGAACTACGGAAGAGGAAGAATGGTTGATAGAAAGCGCCAAGTTATTTGACTGTTTATTTGTCAGTGAAACAATTGCTGATCCAGAATTTTTATTGATCAATCAGACATTGGCTCCTTATTATCAACAGCGGATCGTCCGCATCTTGGCAGGGGATCGTGAACAAGAAGGTATGATTGAAAAAGCTGAGAATGCCACGTACCTGAATCGCTCTTTTGTCGAGCTGAGAGAATTTTTAGCAGCATTACCACCAAATAGTCGTAAATTAGAAAAAGCATCCGTCACAAAAGAATCCTTTCCTAAGTTTCTTAGTCTGCAAGAACAGATTTTTTTTAACAATTTAGGAGAAGAACAATTCATCAACCGGGAAGATTTGTGTTGGAAAATTTGGGGGAATGGTGGAACGAACTCAAGAAAATCCCAGTTGTCGATATTAGCGAAACGCATCAATGAAAAACTAGATGAATACGACTATACTGAAAAGCGGGTGCGAACCGCTTGGGGCAAAGGCTATATTTTACAATAAAAAGAACCAATGTGTGATAAGAAGTGTATTGAAGCTTTTTCTATCAAGAGTAAACCTCTTTAAATCAGTCTATTTTGTAGAAGCGACTCTGTTTTCAAATTGAGTCGTTTTTTTATATAAAAACATTAGTATTAAATGAGTGATGGTATTGAAAATTATGATAATGCTTTTTTTTAGTGTTAAAATAGAGATAATCAGTAATGAAAAGGAATACTGCAGGATTTAAAAAGTGCTTGGTAGAAAAGTGTTGTAGTATCTTTCAGAGGAGGAAATGGCGTGAAGAAGATTGAGTGTGTGATATTTGATTTGGACGGAACTTTATTGGATTCAAAAGAGTGCAGTGTTAAGGCAACAAAAGCGGCTTTTACAGAGATGGGACTCAAAGTACCCAGTGAAGTAGTCATTGAACATTATATGGGGATACCGATCGAAGAATCATTTTTTAAAATGTCAGAACAGCCATTAGATCAAGAAATCGCAGCGGAATTGATTCAGATTTTTCGTGCCTATTACCAAACATATGAAGAAAGTACCTTGAAAGTATTTCCTGAAATTCCCCATATCTTAGAGATTTTAAATAAACGAAAGGTTCCTTGTTTCGTCGTTTCAAGTAAGAAGACAGCAGTCGTCAAACGAAACTTGGCTGCTCAGGATCTTGTGGATTTCTTTGAGGAAATCATCGGCTCAGATGCGGTGTCCCACTACAAGCCTCATCCAGAAGGAATCAATCAATTAGTAACGCAGTATCAGTTTGATCCGACCAAGACGATCATGGTAGGAGATGCTATTTTTGATATTCAGATGGGCAAAGCAGCTGGTGTCAAAACCATCGCCGTAACGTGGGGCAGCCACAATGCAAAAAAACTTTCTGCCGAAAAACCAGATGCTGTGGCAGAGACACCGCAGGAGATTTTAGATTATATTTATGCTTGATCCATTTTTACTGACACTGTCCCAAAGTCCATACTATTTTTGACCTGTAGAGTGATAAAATAGTATGGACTGAACGTCTTCTTCCAACAAAATATTTAAGGTTTCGACCAATGATCGATAGATTCGATTATTGGTTTTTTTGGTATGTATAGGGGGTGTCTTTGTTCCTTGAAGCAACAACTTTAGCTATCTGTTGATTTTTATCGATATTGTAGTCATTTTCTTTTTACTAGAACCGATCTAGTTTCGTTCGAGCACTACTTTTTAGTAGAAGGAGACGAGTTGTCCGCCACTTTTTCACTCTTATTTCTCTTATTTAATAAAAAGTAATTATAAGAGGACACGAAAGGGAAACTATAATAGGAGTAACTGATTTTCTTAACGTGTCTGCACTGGTAAGAGCTAAGGACCCAATCACTTTTAGTCGTTTTTGGACAGCTAAGCTTCAATTTGTCTGAGCGAATAAAAACACCTAGCGGAAGAAAATCAAAGCGAGCAGAAGTGATAGCGCTACTTTCACCGAAAAAAACATAGATGTAAAGGAGTAAGGATATGATATCAGAAAATATCAAGGAACCGAAAGACTATTTGTGTTATTCAAAAGAAGTGTTGCTAAGTGTAGGGGTAGTGACTGATTATCCAAAAATCTTCCATTATTATCAAGAACTCTGTGATGAATTTGAGCACATTTACTATGATCAATCAAAGAGTTTATTTGTTCAGCTCAAAGCACTTCTAGCAATAGATGCGCAGATTCAAATTTTACTGGAACTTTTTGAAAATAGTAGAACAAACTTATGCCAAGAGTTTTGTATGGATGAGCATGAAATAATTTGTATGATCAAAAATGATAAAAAATCTTATTATCGCGAGCTTACAGGCCAAAAAAACAATCAACTACCAAAATGGAGCTTAATTTATTTAAGTGAGGAGTAAGCACAATTTAGGAAAATTCAACCATCTCAAGAAAAAACACATGGAGTAATAGCGTGATGAACACGGAGTAAAGGAATAGAAAGAGCGACCACAATAACAGAATCCCATCTTATGATCAATTAAAATAGTCTAGCGCACTTTCCTTGTGATTTGTTATACTAAATCTAAGTAGCTGATCTTGACATCTTGTATTCGGCAAGTACGTTCATGTGAGCGCTTTATTGATTGAGTGAGAAAAGAGGGAAAGAAATGACGAAAAAAATTGTCTTTTTAGATGTAGATGGAACATTATGTGATGACGCGGGGAACGTACCAGAAAGTGCACGCCAAGCGATCACAGCGGCACATAAGAAGGGACATGAGTTTTTCTTATGTACCGGTCGTTCAAAAGCCGAAATCACAGAAGATGTACTGACCCTGCCCTTAAGCGGAATGATTGGTGCCGGCGGCGGTTATTGTGAGGTGCACGATGAGGTGATTTTACACAAAGTTTTTGAAAAAGAAGCTTTATTAAGATTGGTCGATTTCTTAAAAGAAAACCAAATCGAATATTATTTAGAATCGAATCAAGGATTATTTGCAAGTACCAATCTACGAAATCGCTTGCTGGAGATCGTCTTGGCAGGTGAGCCTGTTGAAAGTGAAGCAGGAAAACAACGCGTTCAAACTATTCAGTGGTTCCTTGACTTACTGATTGAGGACGAAGCGAAAATTGATTATGATGACGTGAATAAAGTTTCCTTTATCAATCATTCGATTCCTTATGAACGGGTCCATGACCAATACCACCATCAATTCCAAATGATTCGCAGTACGGTACCTGTTTTTGGCAAAGACAGTGGCGAGATCGGCATCAAGAATATCCATAAGAAAACAGCTATCGATTTTCTCTTGAACCATCTAGGGATCGATAACAAAGATACATTGGCGTTTGGTGACGGCCATAATGATGTCGAAATGTTTGAAGCTGTTGCGACAGGAATTGCGATGGGCAATGCCTGTGAACAGCTATTGGCAGTAGCTGACGAGGTGACGGCTCGACCAGAAGACGGCGGGATTGCGCAAGCGTTACAAAAGCACGGTCTTGTGTAGCCACCAAAAAGCATGTCCAGCACATGCTTTTTTATGCTAGTCAGGTTTCATAAAGACGATGGGAAACACCTTTTTTGTTATTTTGAATAAGTATGAAAAAAAGACTTGTTCTATAATGAAGAGGAAAGCACGTGTCTAGTAAAGGTATTTCGCAAGACTGTATAAGAATGAATGGGTGAATGCCCAAGCTACTGTTTATAGAAAATAGTAAAGGACCAAAACAAAACGAAGAATCGGTTCGTTTTATTTTGGTCCTTTTTGCAGAGACAGTTCTTTATTAAGAATAATTGCTAGATTTACTTTGAAAAAATCCAGAATATTTCGAAAAATACCATTGCTTATTTATGGCAAAACCATTAGTATTATTAGAAAAACTGATGGTGAACCGATGAAAAAATTTAGTTTTAACAACGGAAAAGCCGGATCAGTGGCATGAAATAGGAGTGATAAGTGTGGAAGAGTTATGGAATGTATTGAAACCAGCCGAACAAGTCGAACTGAAATTAAGAAAATTGTATACGCAGCATCATTTTTCCCCTTATCACTCGAACAACTTTGAAGAGTATCGCAACTATCAGCAAAATGATCAGTTCTTACGTGGTTCTTCCATCATCACGTTTACGGGTACGGATGGTAGGACGATGGCGCTAAAACCCGATGTCACCTTGTCGATTGCCAAAAATACACCGTCTGGAGAAGCCCGTAGAGTGTATTATGTGGAAGATGTCTATCGACAGGATCGTCAAGCAGGGGAATACCAAAAGATCGATCAAATCGGTTTGGAGCTCATTGATCAAATCACGTGGGAAGATCAACTGGAGGTTGTAAAACTGGCTTGGGAAAGTTTGGCTCAGGTGGGAAAAGGGACCTTAGATCTGTCCCATATGGGGATTTTGGATGGCATCTGCCAACGCTTCCCCGAAGCGGATCGACAAAAAGTACTGCACTGCCTGCGAGACAAGAGTTCTCATGGCATGGATGCACTGACTGAAAAAGCTGGCTTGTCAGCAACAGAAGCTGAAAAATTAGCGAAACTGGTACGTTTGTCAGGTGATTTTGAAACCAAGTATCAAAAAGCCAAAGAGCTGCTGGCAGAATATCCGCAAGCTCAAGCTGGTTTAGCAGAACTGAAACAACTGTATCAAGCATTGCAAAAAGAACAACTGTCAGCCTCCATTCGGATAAGGCTGGATTTTTCGATTTTAAATGATGCCGATTATTACAGTGGTTTGCTGTTTCAAGGATTCATCGAAGAAGCAAGAGAGACGATTTTATATGGGGGCCGTTATGATCGCTTGATGAGTCGCCAAGGCAAAGAGCAAGGGGCGATCGGTTTTGGTATGAAACTCAACCATGTAGGGCAAAAGGTGCCGACTGACAACGAAAGTTCAGGCTATTTGAACATTGCGCTACCTAAAGGCCGCATGGGGGATGCCGTATACGATTTGTTCACGAAAGCTGGAGTCGCTGCGCAAGGCGTCTTCAAAGACAATCGCCAACTGATTTTTTGTGATGAAGAAAACAAACTGCGCTTTTTCTTAGTCAAGCCTAGTGATGTGGCAATCTATGTGGAGCACGGAGTGGCGGATATCGGTGTCGTGGGCAAAGATATTTTAATGGAAAGCAAGGCAGAAGTCATCGAGTTTCTTGATTTGCATATGGGGGTCTGCCGTTTGGCAGTAGCGGCGCGTACGGATTTCGAGGAAGACTTCTCCCGCCCGCTGCGGGTCTCTACAAAATATCCGCAGATCACCCGCCAGTTTTATCAAGGATTAGGTCGCTCGGTGGAATTGATCCAACTGCATGGATCCATTGAATTGGCTCCTTTATTAGGTCTCTCCGATGTGATCGTTGACATCGTCGAAACGGGGACGACACTAAAAGAAAATGATTTAGAAGTGATCCAAGACATCGCGCCGTCTTCAGCGCGTTTAGTGATCAACCACGCCACGTGGCGTTTCAAGCAAGAACGTATTCAAACAGTGATTGAGAAGGTGAGGGAGCAATTATGAGAATTTTTTCGACCCAAAAAGATACGATCGAAACGATTGTGGCAAGGAAACAGTCGGAAACGAAGGATGTTTCAACCGTTGTCGCCCAAATCATTGCCCGTGTTCAGCAGCAAGGAGATCAGGCGTTGTTTCAATTAATTGAAGAAATCGATCAAGTGACCTTGTCTTCCTTAACCGTCAGTCCAGGGGAGATAGACGCGGCTGTCCAAGCCGTCTCCCCTGAGCTGCTTGAGGTGATGGAACAGGCAAAAGAAAACACTTTGGCATTTCATCAAAAGCAAGTCCAGCAAGGCTTTGTCTTAACGAAGGAAAATGGTGTTGTGATGGGACAGCGGGTCTTGCCATTAGCAAAAGTCGGGGTCTATGTTC
Source organism: Enterococcus sp. S53 (assembly GCF_016516865.1). Taxonomy (NCBI): domain Bacteria; kingdom Bacillati; phylum Bacillota; class Bacilli; order Lactobacillales; family Enterococcaceae; genus Enterococcus; species Enterococcus sp. S53. Next base: position 18,852 of record NZ_JACVUH010000017.1, on the reverse strand, counting down.
CTGGCGGCACAGCAGCTTATCCTAGTACGGTTTTGATGGATGTCTTGCCGGCAAAAATCGCCGGGGTTAAAAAAATCGTTATGATCACACCGACGGACAGTCAGGGAAAAGTTCCGGCTGCTATCTTAGCGGCAGCTTCCGTTGCCGGAGTGGATGAAATCTACAAAGTCGGTGGGGCCCATGGCGTAGCGGCATTGGCTTATGGAACAGAAACGATTCCCAAAGTCGACAAAATCGTCGGCCCAGGAAATATCTATGTCGCCACAGCGAAAAAAATGGTGTACGGCGAAGTTGATATCGATATGATCGCAGGGCCCAGCGATGTGCTGATCATCGCCGATGCCAGTGCAAATCCTCGCTGGCTGGCGGCGGATCTTTTGGCACAAGCCGAACATGATACGTTAGCGCAAGCCATCTTAGTCACAACAGAAGCAGCCCTGATTGAAGAAGTCCAAGCCGAGCTTGACTTGCAGCTGAAGCAACTGCCCCGTAAAGACATTGCTGCTGCGGCGCTTGAATCTAGCGGAAAGCTGATCCTAGTCAAAGATTTGACCGAAGCACTTACCATTGCCAATCAAATTGCTCCAGAACACCTTGAATTAGCAGTGGCAGATCCTTTTGCTTTGTTGGGACAAGTAGAAAATGCGGGCAGTGTCTTTTTAGGACATCATACACCAGAAGTGCTGGGAGATTATTTTGCTGGACCAAATCATACCCTACCGACGGAAGGGACCGCCCGTTTTTACTCGCCGTTATCCGTGGATGATTTTATTAAGAAAAGCAGCTACTTGTATTACCCAGAAGCAGCCATGAAGGCGGCTGGTCCAGCCATAGCGTTGTTCGCAGAGACCGAAGACTTGATCGGCCATGCCCGTTCGATCAATGTACGAAGAGAGGGAGAAAAATGACCTTTTTACATCAAAAGTATCACAAGCTGACTCCTTATACACCAGGGGAACAAGTAGACGAGCAAGCCGTTATTAAACTGAACACCAATGAAAGTCCTTATCCGCCAGCGCCAAGTGTTCAAGCAGCGGTTGCCGATGCCGCCCACAAGCTAAATCGTTACTCGGATATTGCTGCTGAAGTGGTGACAACCCCTCTGGCTGCTTATCTTGGCGTTACACCAGCCCAGCTGTTTCTCGGTAATGGCAGTGACGAAGTCTTGTCCTATCTCTTTCAAGGCTTCACGGAAAACGGCATCGCCTTTCCCGATGTGACCTATGGGTTTTATCAAGTGTATAGTGTCTTGTACCAAGTCGCTGCCACCGTTGTTCCGCTGCAAGAAGATTTCTCGATCGCGTTAACGGACTACGATTCGCTCAAAGGGACTGTCATTTTTGCCAATCCCAATGCGCCGACTGGGGTTTATCAAGAACAAAGCGAAATTTGTGCCTTTCTAAAACGGCATCCTGATCGCTTAGTGATTGTCGATGAGGCCTATATCGATTTTGGCGGCTCTTCAATGGTTTCTATGATCGATCAATACCCAAATCTCTTAGTCGTGGGGACGTTTTCAAAATCTCGGCAGTTGGCAGGGGCACGCCTAGGCTTTGCGGTTGCTAATGAAGGACTGATCCAAGACTTGAATCGGTTGAAATTTAGCTTGAATCCTTACAATGTCAATAGTTTGACCCAAGCCGCTGGTGCAGCCGTTTTGCAGGAACAAGCGTATGTCGATGAGAAAATCCAAGCAACGATCCAGGTGCGTGAGTGGAGCAAGCAAGCCCTAGCGAAACTCGGCTTTGAGCAGACCGACAGCCAAGGGAATTTTTTGTTTGCAAGGCACCCTGCGATTGCTGGGGAAGAGTTGTATCAGGCACTGAAAGAGCAGAAAATCTTCGTCCGCTGGTTTAATCAGCCCCTCATCAAAGAGTACTTACGGATCACGGTAGGAACGAAGGCCCAGATGGAACGATTGATGACGGTGTTAACAACGATCATAGAAGAGGTGAAGGAATGAGAAAAGCAGAAGTTACCCGTAATACGACTGAAACCAAGATCCACCTGCAGTTGACGATCGATGGTACTGGTCAGCAATCAATCAAGACTGGTGTGGGGTTTTTAGACCACATGCTGGAATTATTTGTCCGCCACGGTCGCTTTGATTTGACGTTGGTTTGTGATGGCGATACAGAAGTAGATGCCCATCACACAACAGAAGACGTTGCCATCGCCATTGGCCGAGCGTTTTCAGAAAGTCTTGGGGAGCGACGAGGCATCAAACGTTATGGTAGTATGCTGCTGCCAATGGACGAAGCCTTAGTCATGACGGCGATCGATATTAGCGGTCGCGGCATGGCAGTCGCAGAATTGGCGATACCGAGTGAAAAAATCGGGCAGCAGTTTGATACGGAATTGGTTGAAGAATTCTTCATTGCTTTTGCCCGTGAATTAGGTGCTACGATCCATCTCCATCAAATCGCTGGCAAAAACAGCCACCACATTGTGGAAGCGTGCTTTAAAGGCTTTGGGCGTGCTTTAGGTGAAGCAGTAGCGATCAATCAAGCAGCCCCAGATGAGATCCCTTCAACCAAAGGGACGATCCAGTGATTCATGAGGGGGAAATGATTACGTATCTTCCACACAGATGGATGAGATAAGGAAAGGGGCGTATTATGTTAGCAATCATCGACTATGGTGTCGGCAATTTGTTCAGCTTGTCTCGGTCGCTGGACTACTTGGGTGTTGAGTGCCGAATCACGCGTTCACTAGCGGAATTAAAAGCTGCCGACCGCATTCTTTTACCTGGCGTAGGCGCTTTTGGCGATGCCCGCCAAAAGTTAGCAGAGTTGTCGCTGATCGAACCGATCCAAGAATTGGCAGCAGCTGGCAAACCCTTTTTAGGCATTTGTTTAGGGATGCAGCTGTTGTTTGATAGTAGTGAGGAGTTTGGCACACATGCGGGGCTCGGTTTGATTCCAGGAAGGATCGTTTCCATGCAAAGCGCCTTTGAAGAAGCCAAACTGAATCTGAAAGTGCCACAGATTGGTTGGAATCGGTTGAATGTCAGAAAAGAAAGCCCCCTCGTCAGCGGGTTAGGGGAACAAGACTTTGTCTACTATGTCCACAGTTATTTTGCTGCTGATTGCCAAGAGTATGTCATAGCAGACAGTGACTATGGTCTGGCGATTCCCGGTATCGTGCAAAAAGACAATGTCTTCGGCACTCAGTTTCACCCAGAAAAAAGCGGGGCTGTCGGGTTGAAGATTTTAAAAGCATTCACGGAGGTGCCGCTATGAAAATTTTTCCAGCAATCGATCTGTTAGATCAAAAAGTGGTCCGTTTGTACCAAGGAGACTATGAGCAAAAAGAAGTGTTTGGAGATGATCCAGTAGCATTTGCTCGTTCATTTGAAGAAGAAGGTGCCAACTACCTACACCTCGTCGACTTAGATGGTGCCAAAGCCGGCAAACTCCATTACTTTGATGTCGCAAAAAACATCGTCCAGCAGACCAATCTGTTTGTCGAAGTCGGCGGCGGAATCCGTGAGGAAGAAACGATCCAGCATTGTTTGGCAGCAGGCGTTCATCGGGTGATCCTCGGCACGATTGCCCAGAAAGACCCAGCATTCACAAAAGCGATGCTCAAGAAATACGGCAACAAGATCGCCATTGGTGTCGATGCCAAGGAAGAAAAAGTGGCAGTGGAAGGCTGGCTCGAGAAAACGGCAACAGACGCGTTTACTTTTTGCCAACAATTGGTGGCATGGGGAGCGCAAACGATCATCTTTACCGAAATCTCCCGTGACGGTACAGGAGAAGGCATCAATCTGCCGCTATACGAAAAACTCAATCAATTGGATTGCGACATCGTGGCATCTGGCGGCGTGGCTTCATTGGCAGATATCAAAGGATTAAAACAGTTGGGCATCTCTGGCGTGATCGTCGGGAAATCCTTATATAACGGCAGTCTCCAATTGGCCGATGTCTTAGCAGCAGGGGAGGCAGAAGCATGATCGCCAAACGAATCATTCCTTGCCTTGATGTGCGAGATGGGCGAGTCGTGAAAGGGGTCAACTTTGCTGGCTTAAAAGATGTCAATGATCCGGTGACTTTGGCGCGCTTTTACAATGAACAAGGCGCCGATGAGCTGGTTTTTTATGACATTACTGCTTCTGCAGAAGAACGCGGCTTATTCACGGACATTTTGCAGCGCGTAGCGTCAGAAGTGTTTATTCCCTTGACGGTGGGCGGTGGCATCAATCAAGTAGCAGATTTTGAGCGAGTCTTAAACTGTGGCGCCGACAAAGTCAGCGTCAATTCGGGAGCGCTTCGCCGACCAGAGCTGATCGCAGAAGGCGCGAAACGCTATGGCAGCCAGTGCGTTGTTTTATCCGTTGATGTTCGCCGCGTCGGGGAGAACTGGCATGTGTTTGCCAAAGGCGGACGGGAAGATACAGGCTTAGAAGCATTGGCGTGGATTCACCAAGCTGAGCAGTTAGGTGCTGGTGAACTAGTCATCAACAGCATGGATACCGATGGCGTGAAGCAGGGGTTTGATCTCGACTTGCTGAAAGCTGTCAGCGAAATCACCAAATTACCGATCGTCGCATCCGGTGGTGCTGGCAAAAGTGCCGATTTTATCGAGCTGTTTCAATTGCCAAATATTGAAGCAGGGTTGGCAGCCTCGATTTTTCACTATGGCGAGGTAAAAATCCCAGAGCTGAAAAAACAATTACAGGCCGTTGATATTCCCGTACGAATCGTATAGCGTTGGCATTTTGATAGGCAATAGAAGGAGTGGATAACATGGTGCAAGTACGATTTGATGAACAAGGATTGGTTCCAGTGATCGTGCAGGATGTGGAAACGAATAAAGTTTTGACCTTGGCTTATATGAACCAAGAAAGTTTGACTTTGACCTTGAAGGACCGATTGATGACCTTTTATTCCCGCAGTCGTCAAGAATTGTGGCGCAAAGGAGAAACCAGCGGCAATTACCAGCACTTAGTATCTTTGACAGCAGATTGCGATCAAGATGCCTTAGTCGCCAAAGTAAAAAAAGACGGACCTGCTTGCCATACAGGCACAGAAAGCTGCTTTACAGAAGTGCTTTATGGTACAGAATCCTCTCCAACCATCGATGCGTTGTATGAGCTGATAAAAGGTCGTAAAGATACGCCACAAGAAGGCAGCTATACCAGCTACTTGTTTGAAAAAGGCAGTGAAAAAATCTTAAAAAAAATCGGCGAGGAAGCAACCGAGGTCGTGATTGGGGCGATGAAGGAAGACCGTCAAGAAACCGTTTATGAGATTGCTGATTTGGCGTACCACACATTGGTTTTAATGGCAGAAATGGGGATTGAGTTAGCGGCTATTCGCCAAGAGCTTGCCAAGCGTCATGTTGTGGATAAGAAAGTCAAACAAGAACGGATGCAATAACGGTCAGGATTATTCAGTAGAAAGAAAGCAACTGACGATAAAAAAAGAAGCCCTTCAGCTATTGCTTGAAGGGCTTTGCATCCGTGGCGATAAAGTTGATCTGCTGGTTCTTTGAGTGAGCACACAAAATGGCTAATTATTTTCCAACTCTTCGATCAATTCTTTCATTTCTTTGATTTCTTTTTCCTGTGCGTCAATGATTTTTTCTGCAAGTTCTTTTACTCTTGGATCAGACAAATCGGCATTTTTACTGGTTAAAATCGCAATCGAATGATGGGGAATCATGGCTTTCATCCAGGCCGTATCTCCCACGGCAGTTTGGCTTCTGACCATAAACAGTGAACCAAAAAAGAGTACAACACTGACAACTAGAATGCCGATATTCATTTTCTTGTTGTCATACATCTTCCACATAAATAACAGCATGATGATCGCCATCATCGCACCCATCATCAGTGCCATAAACAGGCGGGTTTGGCTGAAAAAGATATGATCGAGGGCGTAGACATTGAAATACATCATACAAAACATAATCACCGTCGATACCCCAATCATTACCAAAAATTTCCCGTATTTCTTCATTTCTTTCCTCTCCTTTTTGTATACAAAATAAAAACAATAAAGCAATCCAAAACATCATTGTAACTGATGCTTTTTTTCGTTTATTGTTCTGTTAGAAGAAAATTACTCCCTAAATCAAGTATAGCGGAGGAAGTGGAAGGAGAGAAGCGATATACATCTGAACGAAAACAATGGATTCTCAGAGTAAAAAAGCGAAAACAGGATTACTCGTCTAGGTTTATTTGTTATAATCAACCTAAGAAATGGATGGTGTATAGAATGAATCACAATGATCGCTTGACGCGTTTACGCTATGCTTTGGATATCAAGGATACCGACATGGTGAAAATTTTTGAACTTGGCGGCGCTTCTTTCACAAAAGAAGAAGTAAGACAATTATTGAAGAAAAAAGATCCTGAGACCTACGAGATTGAGTGTACCAATGAAGCCTTTGAGCGTTTCTTAAATGGTTTGATTCGCTCGCAACGAGGAACAATGCCAGATGCTGCAGAACCTGTCTTAGAGCTAAACAATGGCAATGTGAATAATTTGATGTTGAAGAAAATAAAAATTGCCCTTTCCCTCACCACGGATGAAATGCTGGACATTTTCCAGCAGGCTGGAGTTACGGTTTCAAAAGGTGAACTAGGCGCCATTTTACGCAAAGAAGGCCATCGCAATTACAAACCATGCTTAGACAAATATGCCCGCAACTTTTTAAAAGGATTGACGATCGAGTATCGGGGCAACAAGTAAAAATCTAAAAATAGGATGAGCTTACAAAATGGCCGTTAAAGAGATGCATTTTATGTGTCTTTTTTTTTTGAAATCTCATAGTATCAGCTCTTGTTGAACAATTATAAAACTGATAGGGTTCATACAAGGAGTAAAAATGAGTAACTCAACTGACAGATTATTCTTTTCAATTCTTTTTGTTGGAACTTGACGTACTCATTCACCACTGATACGAGAATTAATACCTACTAAATGAAAATACATGTTTAAAAGAGTATAATTACCTTAAAAATAAAGTTAAGAGGTAGTGCTATGTATAAGTTTCTTTTAACTAAATTAGACCAAGATGTCTATGAACTATTTGCGTATTTTTTTGAACAGGCGATTGATCGTGAACGATTGAGTGACCTTGCTGACAAAGTAAATCTGTCAAAAAGAAGAATAGCGCTAGTTTTTGAGCGGGCCAGAGACTTACAAAACTCCTATCCTTTTTTTGAGATCGATATGCATGAGGGGAGGGAGTTGGTGCTTTATTTTGCTCCTAATTTTTTATTATCCAAGCTCTATTCGGTCATGCTCTCAGAGAGTATGCCATTTCAAATTATAGACAGACTCTTTAGTGATAAATATGTGTCCTTAGAAGAAACCGCCCAACAACACTATGTCAGTAATCGCACCGTTCAAAGAAAACTCAAGGAAATTGAGAGTATTTTAGAAAATTACCAAATCAAACTTAACTTAAAAAGGAAGCCACTATTCGTGGGAAAAGAATACCGCATTCGTCATTTTTTCCATATTATGTATTGGCAGATCTATGATGCAACAAATGTCCGTCATTTCGGATTGTCGAAACAGAGCATTCGTTCCTTTAAGGACAAGTTAACGAGTTACCCCAGCTGCTATCGCGGTATTGATCAGGAAAAATTTGTTCAGCTGCTTGCGATAAGTCTTTATCGTTTAAAAAGAGGGTTTCCTGTGAATGAGATTCCTCAGGAGATGAAGGAAATGGTCCATCTCACGATTTCCTTTGAACAATTCAAAGAAGAGCTTATTAAACCATTGTTAAGAGATAACTTGATTCTAAATGACGTTCCAGAAGCAGAATTTCTTTTCTTATATTACATGTTCTCTGTAATGACGACGTATTTACCTGAAGAGATTCCTAGCCATCCATCAATTGACGATCATTTCTCAGAACAAGCACTAGCAACAGCAAGATTATTTGCGGAAACTGCTCAGAAGATCTTTCTTGTACCAGAAGGTGAGACTGACTATCTTCTTATTAATGCTTTGTACATTCATTCTGTTTCTGTTGTTTTTCCATCGAAAAACAAAATCGATGCTTTTGGAAAAACGACAACGGATAAGGACTATCGCAGAGTGTTTCCAAAGATTTTTCCACTTGTTCAGGAGCTGTATCAAACCCTTACCCAACAAACACCACTCTTTGCTAGTATGTACGCTGGCAATAATCGCTTGTTATTTCAATACAGCATGCTTCTTTCAATTGTAGCAAAGATCGATCGATCGACCGTGCGGATTTTTCATGAATCAAAATTCGGAAAAATCCAAGAAATCAGGCAAAAAGAACGGTTGAAACGCTGGTTTGGCTATACCCTATCTTTCGTTTCTGAGAAACCAGATTTTGTTGTGACCGATTATCCAGTCGATCGGCAAGCCTTTCTTGATCAAAATCCGAACGTCCAATTTTTTAAATGGAATAGCTTTCCAACTGGCGATCGTTGGCTAGAACTAATTGAGGCGGTGGAAACATTTCAGAATAGGTCCAATCAAAAATAAAAAAGTGATTGATTTATCCAAGTTTCAGCAAACAGTCAGTATTCTCAAATCTGAGAGTATTGACTGTTTTTCTTTATACCCAGAGGATATAAATTCGTTGTACAGGAGTGTTTCAGGTTCTCTTGAATGCCAACGAAGTTTGGAGGTAAATCAATTCGCTGTATATAACAGGACGTATTTTGTATTTAATCAGTCACATATTGACGCGTTTCCAGCTAAAAACCGTGTGATAATACAGACATACAATGCTAGAACAATTCCTTTTACATAAGAATCAACAGCTAAAATAAAGGAGGTGCTGAAGATGGTTGAACCATTTAAGATCCACACACTGCATGAATATTTGAACTTTTATATTGAGGAATCTGAACGGATTTTCAGTAAGTATGAGTATCTAAAACTCAAAGAAAAGATTCACAGAAACTGTTTAGAAATTCGCAGAGCGATTCAAGAAGTCAATCAAGAAAATTTTTTCGAACAGCTTGCGAGAATCAATACGCTTGAAGCAGAAATTTTGATTATTTTGGAGTGTATTGAGCTTCGAGGAAGTGACGATGTCGTGCCTTTTACTGAAGCGGAAATCTTGCAAGTGGCAAAAGAAGACAGCAAGACTTACTTTAAAGAAAGATGTGGGCTGACTTTGACCGCCCCAACCCCGCACTCTTTGCATTTTTCGGTGGATTAGGAATTCATCAGTTGGTATGCCATGGTTGACGATTGAAGTCATACAAGGTCAAGAATAGAACAAGGCAAGTATTAGACAGCGTCTATTACAAAAAGAAATATAAAGGAGAAGCGAATGAAACGATATGATATCAATGAGGATTGGGCACTTTCAGGCGTGATCGAAGCAGGGAATTTTGTTTTTGTTGGCTACTGTGTGGGAAATATCGGACAGTCTATCGAACAACAGATTGTAGGAGCACTGGATCAATTGGAAGAACGCTTGAAATTAGTGGATTTGTCATTAACAGATGTAGTCAAAATGGATGTACTTTTTAAAGATGTTTTTGATATCCCGATTATGGAAAAGATTCTGAAAGAAAAATTCCATAGAAAATTTCCGGTGAGAAAATCGATTCAGACAGCATTTGCTCATTCGGGTGAGGTAGGGATCCTTTTTCAAATCGACGCCATTGCTTTCAAAGGATAACATGTCTGGGAAGCATGGAGGATTCAAAATTCGGTTTAGTTTTTCACCCTTAATCGCAGGGGAACTTGAAAGAACAGGGATTTTTGGCTGTTCCTATAAAAAGGAGTAATAAAAAGGAGGCTGAATATCCAGTCTCCTTTTTTAACCCTCTGTAACCATCTTTTCCTTAGAAATAATTGGAGTGTTCGATTGTTTCAAAGTTTTTTCATTAGGTACCCAAATAGTTTATAAAAATGGTGCACATCAATTTTAGGTAACAAATTATGTAATATTTTTTTATTTTGTTAACACTTTCAGAAACAGATGTGTTTATATTCTTTTATTTTCGCTTTATAAAATAGGACTTATTTTGTCTTTTTCGTGACGATTGTTGTCGTGTCCGCACTTGAAAACCATGCAATAATGCAATCATAAGGAATGAGACTACGAACGCATTACATAGCTGTAAGACGGAGTTGTCAAAGGGCAGCTTTTTTTAATTGGAAAGAGTGTCGTTGATTTCATTTACTTAAACTGAAAGAAGGAAAAATGATGATACCCGTGAAGAGAGAGCTTTTATCACGTATTTTGGTCAGCTCTTCTGTTTTTATATTAGGCAGTCCCTTGATTACCCAAGTATTTGTCAGTATTCCGGCAGCAGCGGAAACGATCAATACATCACCGACAGAAGAAACAACACTAAGTACTAACGAATTAGTACCTGAACAACAATCAGTCACAGCCGAGCAAGCAGTAGTCGAAGAAACCGTTAATTCAGAAACACAAATAGAAAAAAGCGCAGAAGAACAAGCGTTAGCGGAATCATCAACAGCAAATGATTCTCAATCAGAATCATCCGCAGAGCAAATAGTAGAACCATCCACTGAGGCAGAAGTAACTGAGAGTGGTACAACATCTGATGAGGAGTTGAAAATAAAAGCAGCGGAATCAGACAATATCCTTTGGTCAGGCAATTGGGGGACGGCGCCAGCTGAAATGGAATAGAGTACTGACGAAGTAGGAGACTACTGATTATTTCCAATACTAATTTTGGAAAATTATCAGTAGTCTTTTTGTTACGATTTGAATCTTGCCCGAGTACTGACAAACACCAAAAATTTTGACTGCTTTAATACAAAAACTCCTTCGTTTTCTGTAGAAAACTATGATATGATTTTGTGACAGAGACACGCTATGAAAGATAGGGATGGAATGATGAAGATAAAACAAGTGAGTGAAAATTATGATATTACACCGCATACTCTTAGATACTATGAACAGATTGGTTTATTGTCACCCAACTATACTGAGAATGGCTATCGAGATTACTCATACGAGGATATTGAGCGATTAAATACCATTAGAGATCTGCGTTTTTTCGATGTGTCACTTGAGGAAATTAAGAACTACTTGGATACAAAGAATAAAGCGTTGACTAAAAAAATCCTGCATTTCGAGATGGAGCAATTAGAAGACAGAATCCATGCGTTAAAAGAGAAACAAGATTTGTTAAAAGAGCGAATTGACTTGCTTGTCTATGCTGAAAAAAAGCAAAACCATGAAATTGAACGTACTTTTTATGAAGAACGCTACCTTGTTTTAAGCCAAGAAAAAGATACGTTGGGGAAAGACCTATACTTTGAACTTAAGCGCCTGCACAAACAATTTGAAAAAGAACTCCATGCCAACAATCAAAATGTTTTCGGAACGATTTTACTGCCGCACGAAGACGCATTTAGGCATCAAGTTTTCTATTGTCTGACAAACGATTTAGCAGATGAGAAGGCATTTACCATGCCGGCAGGAGAGTATCTCGCTATTTATTATACAGGCACGTATAAGCAGCGCTTAGCTGCTTTAGCAGAACTAAACAGTTACCTAAAGAAAAATAGACTGGTCGCGAAAGGGAATTTTTATGAGTTCTACTTGATTGATTTTCATGAGACGAATTTACCGGAAGAATACGTGAGTAAAATAGAAATTCTCCTTGATCAACCCGATTAAAACGGGATCGATCAAGGAGAAACGTATCTATTGGTACTTAGTGATTCAGCAAGTTTATCGATAAGATAACTTATGAAATGGAGCTGTTCTTATTTCTCTACTTTGGTATCCATTGAGTAGGCGGGAACATTTTCCTTTAGAATGACTCGTGTTACGTGCTTTTCGGATTCTACTAACAAGAAAAGTAGAGTTGCTGGGAGAACACTGATAAGCAATTCGGATAAAGTTAAAGAGGTGGTCTGTAGGATACTTTGCAATGGTGAAAAGTAGACCATTCCTAATTGGAGAATTGCCATAACAAGTAATGAGTAAATCAAGGCTTTATTCTGCTTGATTTTGTTACTGAAGGCTGAATCCGTGATCTCACGACAGTTGATCATGTAAAAAGCTTGACCGAAAACGATCGCATTGATCAAAACGGTTTGTCTGACAGCTTCGTCGCTGAATGCATTCATCGTTAGAAAGCCGAAGAAGGTCAAGAGTAGGCCAACATAAACGATTCGAAAGAGTGTATAGTTGGAAATGATTTTTTCTTTCATATCTCGAGGTGCACGATTCATGATCATTTTGTGAGCTGGTTCAAAACCTAACGCATAGGAGAGTGTAATTGACGCAACTAGATTTAACCAAAGAATCTGCACGGTACTTAGTGGTAAAGGGAGATTTCCCAACATAGAGACGATCAGCAAAAGCCCCTGGGCCAGACAGGTTGGCAAGTAGAAGAGGATCGTCTTTTTTAAATTATCAAAAATTCGACGGCCTTCTTTGATTGCTTTTGCAATCGTTTCAAAATTATCGTCAATGAGGATCATGTCGGCAGCTTGTTTACTAACATCGCTTCCTTTAATTCCCATGGCGATCCCTACATCTGCTTTTCTAAGTGCGGGTGCGTCATTGACCCCATCACCAGTCATTCCAACGATTTCGCCTTGTTCTTGTAAATAAGTAACGATCATCAGTTTATGCTCAGGTGTCGTTCGGGCAAAAATATTCGTATTTTTTACCACTCTTTGCCACTCATCTGTGGATAAACGATCCAATTCAGTTCCAGTGATTGCCCGTTCAGAATGGTCGATTCCTAATTTTTTGGCAATCGCTTTTGCGGTCGTTGGGTGATCCCCGGTGATCATTACGACTCTGACCCCGGCTTTTTTACAATCTGCTACCGCTTCGATCGCTGATTCTTTTGCTGGATCGATAATGCCAGCTAATCCGATGATTACGAGCTCGTCCATCTCTTCATGAGTCAATTCAGTCGTTGTATCTACATCTTTATAAGCAAACGCGATCACTCGTTGTCCCTCTGAAGCAAAAGCCAAATTGATCTTTTCCCACTGTGCATGATCAAACTCCGCTATCTGCCCATCAATATGTGCAGCAGTCGCTTTATTTAAAACGATATCTGGAGCACCCTTTACAAAAATCCGCTTTTTCCCATTGATCAAATGGCTTGTTGCCATATATTTATATTTTGAGTCAAAAGGTAATGTTTCTAGACTCTTGATCCGCGGTGTGCCAATACGATTGGTCCAACGTAATAACGCTAATTCTGTTGCATTTCCGGTCACTGGACAGTGGCGATCATCGAAACTCTGTGTTTCTTGACAGTTTTGCATGATTTTGGCTAGTAGTTCATTGTTCGAAAGATCTGTTTGGTCTTCATGACCAATCACTGTTACCTGATTATTAGAAAACACATTGGTAAGGGTCATATCGTTTTTGGTCAAAGTACCTGTTTTATCAGAACAGATGACTGTCATTGAGCCAAGTGTTTCGACAGTAGGCAGTCCCTTTACGATCGCATTTTGATCCGACATATTTTTCACGCCGGAAGACAAAATAATTGTCAAAATAGAAGGCAACCCCTCAGGAATAGAAGAAACGATCAAAGCAATGATTGCTGACACGATATACATCGGACTCATGCCATAAATGAAGTAGCTGATCAATCCTAATAAGAAGATAAAAACGCCGATCCCTTTAAAAATAGCATGATTCATTTCGTTCACTTTTTTCAATAAAGGGGTTTCTTTCACTTCAATGGTTGCTAAAGAAGCATTGATTTTACCAATCTCAGTGTCCGAACCAATTTCAACAACGATCCCTTTTCCAGTTCCTGACTGAACTTGGGTACCTGAATACGCCATATTGGTTCGTTCAGCAAGTGCTATTTGCCCCTCTAAACGAGCAGTTGTCTTTACGACTGCGTCAGGCTCTCCAGTTAGAATCGATTCATCGATTTTTAGTTCATTCACGGTTTCCATACGCAAATCAGCAGGAATAATATCACCCGGTGCTAAATAAACGCGGTCCCCTGGAATCAAATCTTCTGCATCGATTGAAAGACGTCCGTTTTCAGATTCGACTGTCGCCTTTGAACTAAGTAATTTTGAAATGCTAGATAGTGAATCATCTGCTTTTCTCTCTTGATAATAACCAATCATTGCGTTTAAAACGACCACTAGTAAAACGATCGCTCCTTCAATTAGACTTCCCGTCATAAATTTTAAAACAGCTGCACCGATCAAGACATACATTAACGCATCGTGGAAGTAAGATAGAAACTTCTTCCATTCGGGTGTCTTTTCTGATGCTTGTAATTTATTTTTCCCGTGTTTTTCTTGATACGCTTTACGTACCTCATTTGTGACAAGCGTCTCACTTATCGCTGACTGCACCTTGTCAATATCCAAATTATGCCATTGTTTCATTATTTTCCCTCCGTTTTCTTTACATGAATAGCATAAAGGTTAGAGTGACTATAAGGTCAAATGTTTTTTGAAAATATTTTGTACCTATAGGCTAATTGCAAAAAAATCTTTAGATGGGCTGAAAAAGGCGATTTGGATCAGGGTTTCGTTCTAGGAGTCAAGGCGCTTGATTGATGAAGGTACCTACAAAAAGGCTAGCAAAACTATTATCAAAGGGCTAAATCAGTGGCCACTGGTAAACTTGATGCCCAAAATACCAACTATTAATAAGATGACGAAAACCCAAGTCAGGAGAGACAGCTGGTCTTTAAAGAACACGACCCCCACAATAATCGATCCCACCGCGCCGATCCCTGTCCAAACAGGATAAGCGATACTTAATGGTAGATTTTTGACCGCTAAAGCCAAGAAGCCAAAACTGAAAATCATTCCGATGACCGTTGAAAAACTGTACCAAAAGTGGCTAAACCCGTTGCTCAGTTTCATGGTAGATGCCCATACCACCTCAAAAAATCCTCCTAAAAATAAATAAATCCATGTCATAATTTGTTCTCCTCCTCAAAAAAAATAAGCATTCAGTAAACTCTTCAAGGACCTAATGAGTTTACCAAACACTTCTATCACCCGGTGGTGGTTTGGATATTCAATTAATGTAACAATAATAAAATATTAGTTGAAAAGAGGCGAAATGTCAACGATAAGCGAAGTCAGCTATCAAGTTTTTTTCAAGAACGAAAGGTAATTTTGTCGTCTAGATAGCCAAGGAAATCAAGGTTCAATCAGTTTGTCTTTGACTAGCCATTAAGTTATTTTTTAGCAAGTAATTAATAAATAGTTGTAAAAAGAAAAGATGTTAGGAAAACTAGTTATTAATCATACGTAAAGTTATATTATCAATTCTTAATTTAGATTCTAATCAAAAGATCCAATTCAAAATTACTATATTTTTCTAATAAATAAAAAAAATAAGCAATTTTGTTTAAAAAAGCTTATACTACTTTTTGACTAATCTTGTAAACTTATATAGGGGAGGGCGTATTTCTATGTTGTCAGAAGAACTATTGATTGATAGGTATCGTTATGAGTGGGTAATTCTTAAATACATAGAGAATTATAAAAATCATTATTGTACAGTTTCAGAATTAAGTAAGATTTTGGCTATTTCTAGCTATAAAGTTGAAACTTACATAGATGAATTGAATACGTATTTGAGCTTAATTTCCAAGGATACTGCAATTTGTATCAAAAAATCAGGAGAAATCACTTGTGCTAATCTCGACTACGTAACGGTAAAGAAAATAAGAATTAAGTTTATGAAAATTTGTGAACTTTTTAATATTTTGGATAATTTTTTCATTAATGAGATTCCTATGAAAAAGCAAGTTGCTTTGCTTCACAGCAGCCAGACAGCTAGCTATGTGAAGTTTCGCCATTTAAAGTCTTTATTAAATGAAGAAAACATTTTGATTAAAAAGAGCAGAATTATTGGGAATGAGTTGAGCGTACGCAGTATATTTTTTAGTACTTACTATGAATTATTTAACGGCATTGAAAATCCTTTTCCAAAAGAAATCCGTCAAATGACCGATAAAATTATAAAGCAATTTTCATCACAATATATAGTAACTATCCCCAGAACAAAAGAAATAAAACTAGCAATCTTTATTAGTATTTGGTTCATTCGAATAAAAAATAAACATTTTATACAAGAGAATTATGTGGACTATGTGAAAAATGATTTCACGAAGTGGTTGAAAAAAGCGATAAACAGTGACTCTTCGATCGACGATGAGCAGTTAGAGAATGAAATTGGTTATTTTTTGATGTTCTGTCATTTTGAAATCGACAATGAACAATTCGTTACGAAGTTTAGGACATTTGATTTGTATCAAGAAGCAGTTAAGTTAACTCAAAAATTTATTTCTATGTTTTTTGACACATTCAGTTATGAAATAAAAGATGATTTTATAGAGAAGGAACTAACAAATATACATATTAAATGGTTAGTTTATCGCTTTAAAAATCAGTCATTCATTATCAAAGGGAAGTTTAATTATTTTCAGGAAACCAATCCAGCAATTGATAAATTTATTCAGGATTTTTTTCGGGAAATAGAAAAATCCACTTTTTTCCAATCTGATTCCGAGAAAAACAAGCTTTATTATGACTATCTTTTCTTATTAGTTACGCAGCTACCCATGGAAAAAATTGAGACACCTTTAAATATCTGTATTGATTTTTCTCATGGGAATAATTACAACAGCTATATAAAAATGATGCTACAGTCGTTACAATCGATGAATCTTATCTTTGAAGCCAAAATTAGTAATAATACCAAGTTATTTCTTTCGGACTGTGCCATGGATAAATTGAACTGTGAACAACTTATTTGGAAAAAACCGCCAACATCTAATGATTGGAAGGAACTGGGAGAGTTGCTAGTAAAACTAAAGGAGGTAGCTTTTGAAAGATAAATATTTTTCATGGGTAGTTTTGCCCTTTTTTCTAATCAATCAATTGAGTTTTTTGCCTAGCGAACATACGAAAGAAGAAGAACCTGTATACGCGTTTGAAGTAGGTTCCAATGAGAATGAAATCGTCGTTGAGAATGATTCAGAAAAATTAGCAAAATACAGAAAACAAAAGGAAAATTTCCTCTCAATTGAGCAACAATTAACAATGTTAACGGAACAACCTTATTTGCCTTCAAATGAGAAACCCATTTATTTAGGAAAAATTTTAGAAAGCATGTCTGGAGGAATTTTATATGGAAGAAAGTACACGGAATATTTACATAAAAGATAGTAGTTGAAATAGATGAATCTTATAGCAACGGTATAAAAATGTCAGTATGCAACACATTAATAGTATAGAAAAGGAATCGGTGAATATGAAAAGAAGAATTTCTACTTATTTTAGCCTTTTAGTAATTGTAACATCTATCTTAGTTGCGCCATTGCACGCGATTGCTGAAATGAGTATTGGTGAAACCCAAGCTACACAAGCCACAAGTGAGACGAGTGATGTAACAAATAGAACAAGTGAGTCTCAAAGTGAAACATCAACCACCATATCAAGTGGATCGGTAGAATCTACAGATTTACAGAACACAGAGGTACAATCAGATCTTAAATCAGAAACTTTACAGACTTCGGAGAAACAATCAAGAGCGCCAACCATTGCTCCATTTTCAGCAGTTGATGATGTGATCACTTCCTTTAGTATCACGGATGAAAATGGAGATCCTCTGACGGAAGCTGTTGGACAGTGGGAGACATTTCGAATCAATGGGACGTTTGATCTACCAAATAACCAAGTAAAAGAAGGAGATACGACAACGATCACCTTACCGTCTGAACTTAGATTTGGTAGTAACGAATCGTTTGAACTAAAAGATTCGAATGGAAACATCGTCGCCAATGCAACCGTTCTGTCAGATTCAAAACAGATTATTCTGACCTATACAGATTATGCAGAAACCCATTCAGATATACATGGCTCTTTTTATTTTTACGCGGGTGTTGATTCAACAATTGTTCAAGAGGAACAGACAATCACGACGACGATTGATGTTGAAGGAACGACCTTTCCAATTGAAATTGATTATGCTGGTATAGATACAACCACATATCCTTTAACGAAATCTGGTTGGTTTACAGACGGAAGTGATCAAACGATTCAATATTATGTTGCAATCAATCGAAGTAGCGGTAATTATCCTGATGCTACGATCACCGATGCGATAAATAGTCAGGCTGTCACTTATGTTCCAGGTTCGTTCATTATTTATAAAGGAAAGTGGCAATTAAATGCTGCTGGAAATGATTGGGAATTAGTAAATCGTGTCAACGTGACTGGAGATTATGAAATCAATATTTCTAGTGATCAACGATCATTCTCAATAGATTTTGGAGATATTGGTAGTGAAGATCAATATGCAATTTACTATAAAGCAGAACTAGCCTATACACCTGTTGATGGAGAGAATGTCGTTAATACGGCTGTATTGACATCAAATGACGTAGTGATAAAGGATGGCATTGCCTATACAAATTACCAAAAAGGAGGAGGCGAAGCCGAAGGATATAATTACACGGTAAGTATTATTAAAACGAATGAATCAGGGGAAGTTCTTTCTGGTGCACAATTTGAAGTTCTACGTGAGTCAACGGGACAAGTTGTAGGAAAATTGACAACAGATGACGAGGGGCGAGCTTCTATCAATGATCTTCTGAAGGATAATTATACGATAAAGGAAATAAAAGCTCCTGCGGGTTATGAATTATTGGATCAGGTACTAACTGTTACCCCAAGCGACTTTGGCAACGATAAAGAAGTGACGAAAACTGTTGTAAACAAGAAAATAGAAAAACCTGTCGCTTTGACTCTAGAAGCAAGTAAAGAACTAACTGGCAAAGCACTAAGTGCGGATGAATTTCAATTCCAACTGTTGGATGAGCAAGGAGAAGTGCTCCAAACTAAGAGCAATGATGCCAACGGAAAAATTTACTTCGATGCAATCGAC
>NZ_JACVUH010000016.1:0-68624 GCF_016516865.1 Enterococcus sp. S53 | reverse complement strand
GGGTCTGCCAACTGATTCCCTTCGGAATCTTGATACTTCACTGTGACTGGTGCTGCATCGCTGCGTTCATATACATACACCACTTCTTGGGCTGTGTCACTGAATGTTCCCGTCGGATTACCTTGAACTTCTTTTATAGTATACCCGTCTATTTCTAACTTATACTCTGGCGTTGTTGCATCAAAAGATTCACCAATATTACCGCTAATTTTTTGAGAAGGCTTCAATTCATTCCCTTCAGTATCAATATAACTCACCGTAACATCTGCAGCGGCTTCTTGATGATTGATCGAAAATTGGTGCAAATAGGTTCCTGAAGAAATGGCGTAAAAACTATATCCATCTGGTTGAGCATAGGATCCGGCAGGATTATTCAGTCGTGCGTTATACTCCATTGTTTCGATACTTTCAAATTCACTTTGAGTAACCCCAGATACAGTAATCCCATCTTCTGTAATACTTAATCTTGAGGAGGGTACCTGTACACCATTCAAATCAAAGTACGTCTGACTAGTACTATTCGATTTTGTAAAAGGAGGCTGATATCCATCAAAATTTGTTAAACGATTAGGCATAATGGAAAATGGAACAAAAAATGATTGATTATCGGGATCGTAATTTAACTCTTTTGCAGATAATGAAGTAATCGCATCATTTCTTCCTGTGTTTTGGCCATAAGCAGCTAAGTTTGATAATTTGGGAAACTCATTTATCACAGTAAAATCTGTCACGCCACAGAACTGTATT
This sequence comes from Enterococcus sp. S53, assembly GCF_016516865.1. Lineage (NCBI taxonomy): Bacteria > Bacillati > Bacillota > Bacilli > Lactobacillales > Enterococcaceae > Enterococcus > Enterococcus sp. S53. The sequence continues at coordinate 67,877 of NZ_JACVUH010000016.1, read as the reverse complement.
CTTAATTCTGTTAGATTTGGTAATGCAACCAGAGGTGCAATTGTCGTAATATTCATATTGGACTCGAAACTTAGCGACTCTAGTCCTTTCATATTAACTATTTTTGAAAATACAGCATCGGTTACATTTGCGGAACTAAGATTTAATCTAGTTAAATTGGCACCAAAGTTTGGTACATTATCATCCGTTACATTAGCACCCATCAAATATACATAAACTAAGTTATTTAACGAAGTGAGAACGGAAAAGTCAGTAACCTGATTTTTGCCGCTCATATAAAATGATGATAGATTTGTTGCATATTCCAAGCCTGTCAAATCAGCAATAGCGGAATCTGCAGCGTAGATATAGAGAGTCTGAAGTTTGCTCATCTGTTCCTTCGTGATTTCGGACACATCTATACCTAAAGATTTAGCAACTACGGATTGTAGTGCTGGATCCGGAAGCCAAGCTGCAAAATCTTCTTGATCATTATTTACTGCAACCTCAGATGGATTTGCAGAACTTTGACTTGTCGTCTCATTTTCAACTTGGCTATTCCCCTGATCTTCGCCAGAATACTTTGCGTTGTTAGAAGAGCTTTGCGTTGTTGTTTCTTCCGTGGATTCATTATTATCTTCTGTCGAAGTATCAGAAGATTCACTTTGCGTTGTTGAAGAATCCAGCGTTGTACTCGAATTACTCATATTTTCAGATTCTTCATTAGTTGCTTGTGCTACACTTTCTTGTTGCTCATCTGATCGAACATTCACAATGGGAACAAAAAAAGAAGGTACTATTAAACTTGCCAAAGATATGTAGGAAAAAATTTTCTTTTTCATCTGCCAACTCCATCGTGGTATTTTTTTAACCACCTATTTTTATATCTCATCTATTGTAGTAATAATGTATTCTATAGTAAATACTTTTCAAGCAAGGACAGAGTTCCTTCAACCAAAAATAATCATTATTTTTATAAGATACTTGGTATTATGTAATAATAGTTCCTCTTTGTTTTTTAACAACCCAGAACAAAGTTTAAAGAATGAAAGTTTCTATCTTTGTTAAATGATAGTTAGTGAAAGTCTTCCCGACGTGGACCAAACGTCGAAGAGAGGCCCAGATTCATGATAAGATAGATCATTTCTGCATTACCTTTGACCAATTCTGCTTTTCCCGTGTCATAGTTGGTAAGTGCATAGGATTCAATAAGCACGTTTAGCTTCTCGCAATTTTTCACGTCTGTCCTCTATCGTTCGGTTAGAAATTTTATTACGTCTTCATAGGATTCCATCCCTGACTTCAAAATATATTATAAAAGACTACTTTTCCTTGATTCTTTTTCCAGATCACTTTATTTTAAAAATTAGTGAATGGCTAGTTACATCATTCAATTTATATCCACATAATTCTTTATTGTAGTATGGATAATCTTGTTCTACTATTTTTAACACTTCTTCGTCTGTAAAATCAAAATCTTCTATGGTGATAATGAGTTCTCGTAATAATACTAACTTAGAATATATTCCCATAATTATTGGAATATCAATCCAAAAATTCGCGGACGTTAATGCTTCTATCAATTCTTTTAATTTTTGAACTTGATTTTCAATATAATTTTTTATCAACGGATGTGCTTTAAATGAACAATGTTTTGTATATCAATAGACACAAAACGAAAGCTATTTGCTTCAATTGTCATAAAAAAAGAGGGTCCAGAAACTAGTCATTTTCTGAACACTCTTCTTATCAGTTCCATAATGAATATTCTATCTATTCAAAGACTAATTTTGCTCAACATATCCGACCATCCAGAATGATTTATACATCATCTAAAAGAAAGGTCAACAATGTATACTCTGATGTCCTTTAAATGGAGATACTTTCTGACCTAATTATTTGAGCTGCTGAAAGAGCTATGAAATGAGGAATCAAAAAAGGATCAAAAACTTAAAAGTTTCTGACCCCTTCCATTATGAATTAAATCAATTTCAAAATTCGCTGGTAATAACTCTTGCTACGGCTGATAGTAGAATTCAAAATTATTTTAGATATTTCTAAAGTCTTGAAAATTCTCTAGTTTTCTATCTTTTAACATGTATAGCTCATCGCAAATATTTGCTACGGAAGCGTCATGTGTCACCATTACAAAGCTCGTATTATTCCATTCAATTCTTTGAAATATATCTAATACCATTAATTCTGTCTCTGAGTCTAGTGAACCAGTTGGTTCATCTGCCAAAATAAGTTTTGGATCAGTAATCAGTGCTCGAGCAATTCCTACTCTTTGTTTTTCACCGCCAGATAAATAGCTAGGGTTCTCAGATAGTAAGTGTGAAATATCTAAGCGCTTTGACATAACATGAACTTTTTTCTCTACATTTTTTTTCTCCACACCTAAATATTTTAGTGGTAAAGCAATATTTTCAAAAACATTCTTACTTTCAATCATCGGATTATCTTGAAATATAAAACCAATATTCCTCAAACGATTGAAGCTTCGCTCATTCGCGCTCATATTGCTTAAATTCTTTCCATCAAAAATGATAGCTCCTGTTTCTACTTTGATCAATCCTGCAATTAGTTTTAACAATGTTGTTTTGCCACTGCCGCTTTTTCCCATGATTGCGACTTTTTGGCCTTCATTTAAAGTTAAGTTAAGATTTTCGAAAAGTTCTTTTTTATTCCTACCATCTTTTATTTGAAGTGCAACGTTTTGAATACTAATCATTTGTAATTCTCCATTTCTTAAGAATTATGGTTACTGAGAGATAAAATAGTAAAAATAGTAATAACGCCAGGCATAGTAATGATATCAGAAAACTACTGGTAACTCCCCCTAAGTAATTGGTTATAACCACACTTATAATTACAACACTTGATAAAAGTAATACTTTTTCTCCAAGGAAGTACTGGCGAATCTCTTTTTTTGTAGCACCTAAAAACAAATGTAAATGGTAAACCTTTTTATCACGAAACATTTCTAAGTAAGAAAATACTATCGTTACCGCTATTAATACAACAATTGAAAAATAAGCAACTAGTTTTAGTAACCTATTGTTTTTAGTGATCGTATAGAGAATAGAAGATAGATGAAATCCTGATTCTCCTATCAAATCAATTGTACCAACTTGGTAAGGCTGAGAAAGATCATTTACGAATTTATACATTTGTTCTTGCGATAAAGAATCAGGTACCTGATAGTATCCATTAATTCCGTTTAAAAAATGTTTTTAAAAAAATGAAAAATCTTCTTTATTTAGTTGTTGGGGAGCCTTTTCTATGAAAGGAAGCATAATACGATCATCTAATACATAATCATCATACTCATTAAAAACAATTCTTTCCCCTTTTTCAACAAAACCGATTACTTTGGCTTCGAAATTTTTAAATAAATAAGAAATTTGAATTTTGTCTCCAACAGAAAAGTATTCTGAATAATTGTCTCCTAATATCACCGAAATTTTATTGTCATTGTATTGATAATCTTCTTGTGAGAACAAATTTCCTTGTGATAACCTAAGGTTAAAACGTTGAAGCACCTTATTGTTTATTTGCAGTGATTTATATGGAATTTCATCACTACTCATGTTATCAATAACATTAACAATATGTTCATAGCTATCAATAAACTGAGTATCCAAATTGTTTTCCTCCAAATAGTTTATACCTTGGCTTCCAATCACTTGGTATTCTCCTATTTTACTTTCCAATAATTCGTTATACAGGGACGAGAGGTAATTTACACTCTGAAGATTTTTTAAAAAGTTCTCTTCGTCTTCTCCAATTAGAGTATCCACTAACTTGAACGTTTTAGTATCTCCTGTGGAGATTCTTTTCTCTTCATTACTATTTTCTTGAGACATAACATTTGAAACCGAAAGCGTTAGAAATGAAAACAACAAAAACAAACTGTATAAAAATAACAAATATTTTTTTCGTTTAACAGATTCAAAAATCTCGGACAGATAATTATTAAATTTCATCAAGCTTCCTCCAATTTCTCAAGAAAAGAAGAATAAATAGGGTTGCTGCACTACATATGATAAGAAACTGAGAAGATATATAATTAGTTGTAAATGAATGTATTGAATCATAAATATATTTTTTAAACGGAAAATATAGAATAGTTAAAACCAGAACACTCTCAACCAACCATACAGCTAATAACTGTTCTATCTCTTCTATAAGAACCGTATTTCTAGATATCCCTATAATTTTTTTCAAATAATTTGTAGATTGAGATAAAGTAAGATAGAAAAATATACAAATTCCTACCCCTAACAAGCAGAGTATTTGAAAAGAATAGCGCAACAAATTATTATTGCTTTCTGTATTTTTCGCATTATATATTTTGGTATCATCGGAATACGTAATGGCGGATATATCATTGATCAAATGTTTTTTTACTTTTTCCATCGCTGATTCATTTGAGTTAATTTGATAAACCCCTTGAGTTTGAGTTCCCACCAATGAATCAATATTAATTAAAGCCGTTTTGTTTAAATTTTTTGAATATGCTCCGTCTAATACGCCAATGATTTCGTAATTTTTTCCTTCAATATTTACATTGTTTTTATTTTTAGAAGCCAATTCTTTTCCAACAATCGCTCTGTTCTTCCCATCATAGAAATCTTCTTTAACAAAGTTTCTCCCCTCAGAAAGTGGCAGATACCAGTCGTAGTTAGTATAAATTGCTTTATAGTAAAAATTGCTTTCTAAATTTTTCACAACAAGCATTTTCTTTTGATCACCTAACAAATTTCCCCATGTTTCGGAAGCTAGATTATTATTAACAATAAGACGTACTGACTCTCTAGACGTAAAATTATTGGAAACAAAGTCTAAATTACTTTGATAATAAAAATAAAAAAAGGAAAAAGCATTTATGAGTGTTGCAATCAGAAAAATTAGATTTGTTACGAAAAAAAGTGTTCTTTTCAAAAAATTCCCTCTTTTCTCTTTCCTAATGTTAGCATAACCTTTGGCGCTTATTGAATTAATCGGCCTAAATAAATATACCCAACTTCAAGAGTTGGGTATCCTAATTCGAACATTAGATTTTTTTAGCAATCAGCTTCCCCAGTAAGTATAAGTTACTAGATCTCGAACCCCTGTTGCTTCAGCATATGAATAAGCTTGCCCGTATTTTCTTCCCGAATCTACACGTACATCTTTAAGTATAGGGGCTTTTAGCTGCACACGAGAATAGTGGTAAACATTACGCCAGTAAGTCTCAGCCCATCCAGTTTTTTGTCGGGTAGTAACATTCTTGTTCCCACTATTATGATAGAAATCTTTTGCTCTTGCTGAAACTAAAGAGTTTGCATTTGTTGGTTTGTTTCCAAACTCCCCTTCTCCTTCTATCCAGCCACCAGAAAACTCAGACGTAGCTTCTGACGCTACAGCGGAATTGGGTTGATACGTAAAAATACCTAATGATACAACACCAACTAAAAATAATCCTTTGATACTTTTTTTAGCAACACTAATCATTTCCATTACTTCCTCCTTGCACATTATATTTTATTCACTATTTCATAATAAAACGATATCATGTAACAACATTAAAAGTAAATAACAAAATCTAAATAAGATTATTCAATAATTTTATAAAACATACTATTTATGAAACGATTCGTTTTAAAAATAGCATTATATATAAATTCAGCTAAATTCTATAGTTTCTTTCAGTGCTTAACTTTATGATATGTCTAACCGCTGAAATTATGGTATCTTGAGCAAAAAATGTTTTCAGGATTTCTACTTTTTTATCTGCCATATTTGTAGACAGTAAGAACATTTTTTCTAAAAAAGAAAAATCCCTTCTGTTTGCAACAGAAGGAATAAAGTAGTATTAGATTTCTTACCAAACTCTGTAACTCCATGTATAATAATAAGTGTCAAACCAAAGTCCTCTTTTGATACTGGTAGTAGTTCTCCCTGATTCTGAAACACCATTAGTGAACCAAATACTTCTCCAAGTTAGGACGGTTACCCCTCCCCAAACGTCCATTTTTTCTCTGACCTTACCTCAAAAAATACCCATTCTTCACCCTTCATCCTCCCAAGACAGCTCATCCAAGATCCTAATCAACTTCTGAACTTCTTGATTCAACATCGCACTCTTTAAGTAAGCATATTGAATATAAAAGATCTCCTTATCTTCAGGGATCAGCGGTATTTTCACTAAGCCTTCCATTTCTTGAAACACGGGAAATTCCGTCATCAAGGTAATGCCGATATTGGAACTGACCAGCTGGCCAATCGTCTGGACGTCTGAAAAATAAAAGGGGACTTCGGGTTTCTTCTTTGATTTCTCACTTAAATTCTGAAAGGCGCGCATGTGGGTATAGCCTTTTTCCAATAGGATAAAGGGATATTCGGCAGCTTCTTCAAATGAGATTTCCTTTTTCTTAGCTAATGGATTTTCTTTTGACACAAAAATAAAAAACTCTTGCTGATGCAATAATTTCACCTGCAGATTCGGGTGGACGAGGGGATTGACACTGCCCAGCAAGCTAAAATCGATTTTTCCTGATAATAGTTTTGAAAGCAATTCATTGGATCCCCCAGATACCAAGTGAAATTTCGAAATAAAGCGGATGATCTCTTTTTCATCTAAGAGTTTCGAAAAAACTTTGGAACGAATGATCGGCGGCAAACCGATGTGGGTCCGGTTGTTTTTAGCATGGTCGATGGCTCGGTCCAAGGTCACAAATTCGTCTAAGATATACTGTGCATGAGCTTTCAAAATTTCCCCTTCCGTGGTCAATGAGATGGAGCGATGCGAGGCTTCTCGCACGATCAAATCACAACCATAATGCTCTTCCAAGCGTTTGACAGCGTAGCTGACGGTTGGTTGACTGACCGCAAATTTATGCGCCACTTGGGTAAAAGAAAGCATATCTGCCAAAGCGTTAAAGTATTCTAAATCTCGTATGTTCATCGTCTGATTTCTCCCTTAGCCGATTCAAGCTCGCATCGGCTTTGTTATAAATAATTTTTATTATACCACCGATAGTTGACTATAATTCTGTCCGAGGATTAAAGTAGCTAATGGAAATGAACGAGTACTCAAAATATATCCATTGGAGGAACATAATGAAAGCACATGACATTTTAAACAACCCATTTTTAAACAAAGGAACCGCGTTTACACAAGAAGAACGAAAAGAACTAGGATTGATCGGTTTATTGCCCCCACACGTGCAAACGATCGAAGAACAAGCAGAACAAGCCTATTTGCAATATGTCACCAAAGAATCAGACATTGAAAAACGTCACTTTTTAATGGAGATCTTTAATACCAATCGGACATTGTTCTACTATTTGTTCAACCAACATATCGTTGAATTCAATCCGATCGTCTACGATCCAACGATTGCTGATACCATTGAAAATTATAGCCGCCTATTCGTTGATCCTCAATATGCAGCATATTTAGATATCAACCATCCAGAAAACATCGAAGAAACGTTGAAAAACGCCGCTGGCGATCGGGACATTCGCTTGATCGTAGCCACTGACGCTGAAGGAATTCTTGGGATTGGTGACTGGGGTGTCCAAGGTGTTGATATTTCTGTCGGTAAATTGATGATTTATACAGCAGCTGCTGGGATCGACCCTGCTTCTGTTTTACCAATCGTGATCGATGCCGGTACCAACCGCAAAGAATTGTTAGAGGATCATTTGTATCTAGGCAATCGTCAAGAACGTGTCTACGGTGACGCTTACTACCAATTCATCGATCAATTTGTTCAAACGGCAGAATCATTGTTCCCTAAACTTTACTTGCATTGGGAAGACTTTGGCCGTTCAAATGCTGCAACGATTTTGGACAAATACAAACAAACAATTCCAACTTTTAACGATGACATCCAAGGAACGGGAATCGTTGTACTGGGTGGTATCTTCGGCGCATTAGATATTACAGGTGAAAAATTAACGGATCAAGTCTACTTATGTTATGGCGGTGGTTCCGCTGGTGCTGGGATTGCCAGTCGAGTCCATGCGGAAATGGTCAGCGAAGGTCTTTCAGAAGAAGAAGCCTACAATCATTTCTTTATGGTTGACAAACAAGGGCTTTTGTTCGATGATATGTCCGATTTGACTCCTGCACAAAAACCATTTGCCAAAAAACGGGCTGACTTTGCCAATGCTGGCGATATGACGCAATTGATCAATGTCATTAAAGTCGCAAAACCAACGATTTTGGTCGGTACTTCAACCAATGCGGGTGCCTTTACCAAAGAAGTGGTGGAAGCGATGTGTGAAAACACTGCTCGTCCAGTGATTTTCCCTATCTCTAATCCAACCAAAAAATTAGAAGCAACGGCTGAACAAGTAATCGAATGGTCTGATGGAAAAGCCTTTGTGGCAACCGGTGTCCCTTCAGGAACGATCCAATACAAAGGAGTCGACTACCAAATCGGTCAAGCAAACAACGCCTTGATCTATCCTGGTCTAGGGTTAGGTATGTTGGCTTCAGAAGCCTCTCTCTTGACCGACGAAATGATTGGTGCCGCTGCTCACTCATTAAGTGGTTTGGTTGATTTGAGCCAACCCGGTGCACCTGTTCTCCCACCATTTGAATACGTTGCGGACGTTTCTATCAAAGTGGCTGAAGCAGTTGCCAATAAAGCCCAAGAACAAGGACTAGCCCAAGCGCAAGAAACCGATATGGCAAAAGCTGTCCAAAATCTTAAATGGTATCCAACATACTAGGAAGGTCTGAAAAATGAATAAATTAAAAACGATGACGATTTCGGGAATTAGTCTTCCCTTGTATCTCTTTTTCATGGTTGTCATATTCAGTGCGATTGCCTTAGACAAGTTGCCATTAAATATGGTTGGGATCACCATTTTACTGGTTGCCTTAGGACACCTGCTGTATTTCATTGGGGAAAAACTCCCAATCATGAATTCTTATCTTGGCGGTGGGTCAGTTTTTACCCTGCTTGGTGCCACCCTTTTAGCCTCCTTCCATCTCGTTCCCACGAAAGTCATTGACGCGGTCAGTGACTTCATGGGGGGCGGTTTTGGTTTTCTTGATTTCTATATTGCCGCTTTGATTTGCGGCTCGATTTTAGGTATGAACCGCAATTTGTTGGTGAAAGCTTCTACGAAATTCATTCCTGTTGCTTTGATCACCATGGTAGTAGGCTTTTTCTCCGTCGGCCTTGTCGGTATGCTGCTAGGCAATGGCTTTGCTGATTCGGTGATGTACGTATCTCTACCAATGATGTCTGGCGGGATGGGTGCGGGAATCACCCCACTTTCACAAATTTATGCCGATGGCTTGGCAAACGGCAATCAAGCCGCCATCTTTTCTCAATTAGCGCCAGCAGTTACTTTCGGGAATATTCTTGCCATTATTGGTGCTTTATTTATCGCTAAGGCCTTTGCTAAAACCAAATACAATGGCCATGGCACCCTGATCAATGCCACGAAAGAAGAATTAGAAAAACCAAAAATAACACTTGATGCCCAACAAATCGGGGTCGGGATGCTGTTTTCCTTCTCACTGTTGGTCGTTGGTGCGATTTTAAGCGACTTTTTCCCTAAAATTCACGAGTATGCCTTTATGATCGTGATTGTCTTTATTCTAAAAGCCTTGAACATTGTCCCTAAGAAACTCGAAGATTCTGTGGTGATGTTCAACAATGTTGTGATGACGAATTTGACCCATGCGGTCTTGGCGGGGATTGGTTTGGCATTGATCGATCTGTCAACATTGGCCTCTGCCTTTACTTGGCAATTTGTCGTGCTTTGCCTAACCAGTGTCGTATCTATGGGGGCTGCCAGCTGGTTCTTCGGGATGGTATTGGGGATGTATCCCGTTGAAACCGCAATTGGCGCCGGTATGATCAACAACTCGATGGGGGGAACAGGTAATATCGCTGTATTGTCTGCCTCTGATAGAATGGAAATGATTGCTTTTGCCCAAATGGCCAACCGTTTATGCGGTGCGATTGTGCTAATTTTAGGCGGGATTTTGATCCGTTTCTTCTATTCTTGATCTAAAACAAAAAAAAAGTGCTGCTACGCATGACGCATAGCAGCACTTTTTTGCATTCATCAAACGAATTCGTCCAATTCGTTGCACGAATCGAACAAAGATTCAGCCATTTCCTCATAAAAGAGCCAAAAAGAGCAGTGCCTCCGCACTGCTCTTGCTTTACTGATTCATTCAAGGTTTACAGCTTCTTAAACAAGGTTGGGGCTTGATCAGGAGACCAAGTGGTGTCCCCGTAATTTGAGTGGGTGTTAATCACGACATAATTGCTGCCTTTATGGCTCACGATTTCACCACTTGTATACACTTCTGGTGCCGAGAATGTACCTAGTTTCCACACACGGTATTCTGACTCCCCGCCTCCAGGTGTTTCCGTTTCTTCTTTGGCATTGGTTTTCACGCTCAGCTGGTTACTGAAAGCGGATTGTTCGCCCGTTTTGCTGATTGCTTTGATTTGGTAATTGTAGGTTGTATCCGCTGCTAGATTCGTGTCTTCATAGGTTGTCCCTGTGGCTGTAGCGATTTTGACGCCATTGCGGTAAACGTCATATCCAGCGATCCCATTTGTATGAGTCGATGCTTGCCACATTAAGGACACGCTGCTGTCTGTCACGCTCATTTGGTGCAGGTTGCCTGGTGTCGAAGGTGTTTCGACTTGATTATCTGCTGAGGTAGTCACTTTCACTGCAGCACTTTTTTCTGAAACTAACGCAGTAAAGCCAACTGCTTCTACTTGATAGCTATAGGTTGTGTTGGCTTTTAATTGTGTGTCGGTAAAAGTTGGCTCAGTCGTCGTTGCCACTAAGGCACCATCGCGATACACGTTGTATTCTTTCGCATCGGCTTGACCGTTCCATGCTAAAGCCACCGTGCTGCTAGTCACTCGTTCTGAGCGGACATTTGCTGGTGCTGCTGGTTTTTCGGGAATGACTGTTGAACCAGAAACGTTAACGTCGATCACGTTATAAAAGGCATTTGGCGTATCTGCAACATCCCAGACCGCTAAAATGACATGGTAACCGAGACGATTTTCTGGAATAGTAATGGTATGGCTTGGGCTATTGCTGGCAGCCGAACCATCGTGATTCACAGTAGCGATCAATTCCAAGCTATCTCTTGAAAGTGGCGCGTTTTGATCCCAACCTGGTTTCGTGATATAGTAATGCCATTTTGTGGTCTTGTGAGGCGCTGTATAATGCCAATTGACCCGCAATGGTCCTTGATTGATGTCTTGTTTGGTCCAACGATTGGTTCCTTGTTCATCAAGAACAAAGTCCCCGATTTGTCCGAGTCCACCATCTGCTGAAGCGATACGACCATCTACTGGTCCTGCTTCTGGAAAGCCTTTTTTAGTTTCCAATGATTGTGGGTTTGAAATGACATTGCCATATTTTTCAAACGCAGCGCTCCACCCTAACGTATTGCGATCCAAAGACCCTTGATAGCCCCGACTGACAGGTGATTCCACATAACCATGAGCAAATACTTGTTTCCCCGTGAAGAACAAGGTCCCTCCAAGTAAGATTGCCACCCCGACCGACCATTTTACCAATGCGTTTTTCATACTCTGCCTCCTAAAATTTTTTATCATCGAATAAACCAAACTTATCCGTTTATTCATTGATTCCGATTCAGTGAAAAGCAACCTCTCCATTTAAAAATAGTTTGTTTATATATGTATAATAAATGACCTAATCATTATAAGATTATAATGACTAGTTTTCCGTCCTTTCAGTGAGAAATACAAAAAAACTTGAAACGATTCTCCTAATCACTTAAGAGGATTCGTTCCAAGTTTCTTTCTTTATATACCATCTTTTTCAGGAAAAAACAGCCGCTTATTTCCCGTTTTCTTTCACATAGTCAGAGGATTGCGCGCCTGCTTGGCGACCAAAGACCATAATGTCGGCTACAGCATTGCCGCCGATTCGATTTTGTCCGTGGATACCGCCGGTCACTTCACCTGCTGCATACAAGCCAGTGATTGGTGTGCCATCTTCTTTCAACACTTGGGTCTTCGTATTGATCTTGACGCCGCCCATTGTATGGTGGATCCCAGGTGCGATTTGAATCGCATAGAATGGCCCTTCCGTCAAATCATAGTCCATCGCCGTTTCACGACCGAAATCTTTGTCGGCTTTGTCTGCCACTGCTTGGTTCCATGTATCTAAAGTTTTCTTCAAGGTTGCTGGATCAACATCAATTTTTTCAGCTAACGCTTCGATGGTGTCAGCTTCTACCACTACACCTTGTTCTTTGTAGTAATCGACTTGTTTGGCTCTACCTGCTAACGCATTGTCAAAAATCAAGTAGGCATAGCTTTCTGGCAGATCCGTAATGGCAGCTGAAACATTGTCGCGGGTTTCTAATTCATTGTAGAAACGTTCCCCTTGTTGGTTCACCAAAATGGCGCCTTCTCCACGAACGGTTTCACTGATCAACATCCCTGTATCTTGAACCACTGTTGGATGGACTTGGATTTGATCCATATCAACCGTTGCGCCGCCTAATTCTTCGATCATCTTGATGCCATCGCCTGTACTTCCTTCAGAAGTCGTGCTGACATAGCCTTTCAGATCTGGACGATATTTTTCGATCAGTTCTTTGTTGGAGCCAAAACCACCAGTAGTAACAACCACTGCATCACCAGCGATTTCTTTTTCTTCGCCATTGATTTTCACGTTGACGCCAGTGACTTTGCCGTCTGTTTCATTGATTTTTGTCACATCAGCATTTACAAACAAAGGAATTTCTTGCTCATGAATGTTTCTTAACAGGCCATCCACCAAATACGTACCGACTGCTGAACCGTCGTGAGGGCGATGGATCCGTTTCACACTGGCACCGCCGCTATAACTGATATTGTCTAAAGTGATCCCCATTGAATCCAACCAATCAATCGCTGAAGCAGAGTTGTCTACTAAATAATGTAGCAATTCTTGATCGTTGGTTCCTTTACCACCTTTAAGGGTATCTTCAAAAAATTGTTCATTCGAATCTTCAATGCCTTGGGCTTCTTGGAATTTGGTTTCTGATGCGTTCATTCCGCCAGAAGATTTCAAGGTATTTCCGCCTGCGATCGGCATTTTTTCTAAAATGACTGGATTCATTCCAGCATCTTTAGCCGATAAGGCTGCTGCCATCCCTGCACCGCCAGCACCAACGATAACGATATCATATTGATCTTTTAACTCTGCTGGATCGGTATACTCTTGTTGGGAAGCACCTGAAGTGACTTCACTTTCTGAAGAAGAGCTTGCCGCACTGCTGCTGGCTTTTGTTCCGCCATCGGCACCACATGCACTAAGCAACAATAATGAGGCTGCCCCAATCACCCATTTTGACCATCCACTTTTTTTCATTTGTTTCCCTCCGTTTTTCTTGCTCTTTTCTCCTCACTGATCCCCGTCATATATGATGAGAAAAAAAGCATTTTTCTTGCGAACCCCGCTCAACTTGTTACTTTATTAACAATGGTAAACATCTTGCGATCGGACTATTTTTCTATTCGATAGCGATAAAAACATTGTTTAAGCAACATTTCAACAGCGTTCTATTTTATTTAACCATTGTAACAAAAAAAGAAACTAAGTGTCTCGTAATAATTTGTGTATATTTTAACTATCGATTCTCATTATTTCCTAATTTTTTTGAAAAAAGATATTATATTTTCCTCACTACTTTCTGCTATTGAAAGCTATCACAAAAGACATGCCCATAGAATGACCGTTAAGCTCGCGGGTAAAAAGATATGGCCGCGATTGTTCTTTCACTGTTCTTTTCCCTTTGTCCTGCGCCTTCTTTTGTATAATAAAAGAAAAAGCAGAAATGGAGTGGCAAATGGAAAAATTGACCCGAATGTTCGAGCGAGTGATTAGTATCTGCATTGATAGCATGTTAGCGATCTTAGTCGTTGTCGTCTTGATTTTTATGGGAAAAGCGATTTTTATGATCAGCACGACGCTCTTTCCTTTAAGTGAAGCGCCCCACCTGTCCTTTTTGATTGAAGAAATTGCCACGTTATTCATTTTGTTAGAAATCATTTTGATGTTGCTGCGGTATATGAAGGACGGACACCATATTCCCGTCCGTTACTTGATTTTGATCAGTATCACTGCGATTTTGCGCGAGTTATTATTGACGCAAGGCATGGCGAACGATGCCCTATTTTTTGCTTTAGCGATCTTTGTTTTGGTACTCGTCTTACTAGTCCTGCAAAAAATCAATGCCTTCCAGCATGCCCAAGAAAAAGACCACTGAAACCACCCCGTCGGATCAGTTGGTTTCAGTGGCTTTTTCGGGATCAGTTAGAGGAATACCAATATAAAAGGTGGTTCCTTTAGGCGTACTCGTAACATCGATCAACCAGTCGTTTTTTTCCACGATTGAAGAGACAGTAAAGAGTCCTAGACCAGTACCGCCAGTGGCACTCTTGGTCGTGAAGAAGCGGGTAAAGATTTTTTCTTGGATCGCTTCTGGTATGCCGGGACCGTTGTCGGCAATTTCGATCAAAGCAAATTCCTGTTGCGCTGGGAATGCTTGCTTACGAAACGGAAAGTTGGCGGTTGTTGTCGAACTGCGACTCAATCGAATGCTGCAATCGGCATTTGCTTGGTACACATTCATCAACAAATTGTAAATGATCACTTGCAGATCGATTTTCTCGTAGACGGCATATCCCGCTTCTTGGATATCATACGTAAGGGAAAAGGCTTTTGGCAATAGCGAGCGCATAGTATCGATGGCTTCTGTCAAGGTAGTAGCGATCGACTGCACAGTTTTATCGGCACTTTCGAGTTTCGAAAAACGCAGCACATTGCTGGCTAACTCTTTGCCTTTTTCCGCCGCTTTGCAGACTTCTTGCAAGTCCTCCACTAAGACTTCATCGTGTTGGTTTTCCTCGATCAGTAATTGCAGATGACCAATCATTGGCGTCAAAAAGTTGTTTAGGTCATGGACGATTGAGGTCGTTAGCAAGCCAATGGTTTCCAGTTTTGATTCTTGCAAAATGTTTTTTTCGATTTCGTGCTTTTCTTTTAGTAGCCGTTGTCGTTCTTTCAATGCTTGGTTTTCGACATAGGCTTGATTGCGTTTCATGTAGTTTTTGATCAGGACCGTCAATAAGATCATAATGACAAACAACAAACCCAACAGGCCGATCAAAATCAAGTTGTCTTGTAAAAAGAGACCGCTTTGCTCCAAAAAATCGGCATTGCTAGCGACGATCAGCCGACTGTCGCCGATGGTGATCCATTGATAAGCAGCCAATTTCAGCACTTTTTGCAGTGTTTCTTCATTCCACCAATAAGAATAATAGACAGAGGTGCCTGCTTCATTGTCGATTTGTTCTTGCTCCAAGCGCTCAAGATCGGTGAAATCCAGCTCTGGAAATTCTTTTTTACGGCTCTCAACGATGGAAAAACCAATTTGTTCGTCCGATGGGTGCATAACGATCCGCATATCGGCGTTTTTGACCATCGTATAGCCGGAGACATTGCGATCGGTGGTAAATTCATGATGATACATGCGCTGTAGATTCAAAGGCATCACAAGAACCGCTTCTTTGTCGTCAAGGGTTAGGGACTGATACACATTTAGATAGGCCTCTTTACCATCGAAATAGACTTGCCCATTTTGTACCTGCCGTCCCGCCAATACTTTGTCTAAGGATGGGTCTTTAAATAACAGCTCCTGCATCGTTGGATCTTGTGGTTTATTGATAGACGTTGCGGTATTTTGAGTGATGACTTGACCTTGTTGGTCGATCAAAAACAATCCGACCATGGCATTGTTCGCGGAATTGATCACTGGTAACGTTAAGGGCCGCTGCAAGTCAGCCAAGGCGGCTCCTTCGAGGTGGTCATCGGCATAATTGGCAAGAGCCATGTGGTACGATTCGATACTACGGCTGATCAGCTTGATCGCCGCTTGGTTGACCGTTTCTAACTGCCGCAACCCGACGGTTTCAGCTTGTCTTTGTGCGCTTTTATAACTTGTAAAGGTAAAAATAAGTCCAATCAATGTAATGAATAAGGTAGCGACCACGCTTAAATACAGCCAAAACTTTGATGGCGGTTTCATTGTAAACCCCTTTCATATTTACTATAATACTATTGATACAGGAGGCGGATATTTTGCGAGATGAAAAAATTTTAATCGTTGATGATGACCCTGCTATTCGGCGGCTGATTTGGAAATCTTTACAGTCGACAGGCATTTTGATCTACCAGACTGATTCCGTTGAAAAAACGATTGCGATCAACTCTCGTGTCAGCTTTGATCTTTTTTTACTGGATATCAGTTTGGAGCATGAAAATGACGGCTATCATTTGGCACAACTGATTCGGGAAGAAAACCCCACGGTGCCGATCGTTTTTTTGAGCGGAAAAAGTGACGAAAAAGACATGATCAACGGCTATGAGATCGGCGCCGATCACTACATTACGAAGCCTTTTTCACCGGCACTCTTAAAAGCACAAATCGTTTCGATTCTAGATCGCCGCAACGTGCTGCGAGAAAAAGGGATCGCTAAACCGGAAGGAGATCTGTGCAGCGGCATGTTTCGTTTTGACCAAAAACGCTATCAGTTTTTCAAAAATGATCAGCCCATCAAGTTGTCTTCAAAAGAAATCATGCTGATGCGCTTTTTCATGGAAAATCCGGATCAAGTGTTCTCGAAAGAACAGATTTACAGCAATGTTTGGCAAGATGGCCAATTCGATGCCAATACCGTGATGGTTTTTATCAATCATCTGCGAAACAAAATTGAAGATGAGCCGAAGCAAGCCCGTTTTTTGAAAACCGTTTGGGGGATCGGCTATACCTTTTTACCAGAAGGAGACGCCTTCTAGCTGCAAGAAATAAAGGGCCAAGGCTAAAAGATCCGCCGAGCCGCCGGGACTCAAATGGCGTGCAATCAATACTTGATCATAGGTCGTTAATTCACGAAGCAAGTCTGTATCCGACAGATTGGCTTGGTGAATTTTTTGCATCTCCTGCTGCACGGTCTTCATCGCCTCGTAGCCGCCTCGGTGGACGAGGTTGCTGTCTTCGGTTTCACTCATTAGATAGACCAACCCGCGCAACAAGGAAACGGAGGTTTTTTGTGGTTGCTGCCGCAAGTACTCCAGCAGTTTTTTGACCGTTGGATACCCAGCTGCAGCTTCTCCACGAATCCCCATCGTGCCGTAGGTCAAATAATTTTTTTCTCCGTAAGACAACTGGTCTTTGTGGGCGATTTGCTGCAAGTCTTGCTTGACCAAATGCTGGCAGATATCAGCGGCAAGCTGCAGGATCTGATTGGTATCTTCAGCCGTCAGCTCCGCCTTGCCATTTTGTTGATAATAGACTCCTGTTGCCCCCAACAAAATCGCAAAGGAAAAATTCGCCCCTTTGTGGGTATTGATGCCTTTGGTTGCCTGAAGCATCGCTTCTTCTGCTTCTTGACCGATGCCTCGTAACTGGTCAAACAGCTGGATCAGGGCACCTGTATGGGCGAAACCGGCTTGGCTATAGCGCTGAAAAAACGGCGCCAAACAAGTGATACTATTGATAAAGGTAAACACATTCATGTCCTGATGCGCACCGGATGAGCAAGGATCTACTAAACCAGGCTTGGGAGCTAACACTACCTCATAATGCAGCGCATTGACTGCATAGTTGCTGGCGGTAAAAAGACGGGAATCAGTCAATTTTTCTTCGCTCCATTTCAGCAAGAATAAATTGCAGGGAATGATCCAAATGTTCATGGGTCAACAACGTGATCTGTTCCGTGTCATTGGTTCTCATGCCGCGATAAATCAGCCAATGTTCCGCCAATGCCGCATCCCTTCTTCTAGAAGAGCGAATCGCAATGTCGCGGAAATACACGAGGTACGCTTGCAGATCCAGCACGATACTTTTTAACCGCAGCATCTGGCTTTTTTCGTAAATAAACGCATTGAAGTCAGAAAAGTTTTTCAAGACCCCATCCACATCATCCTCACGATTCAGCTGTTCGCCATGTTCTAACAAGCAGCGCATCTCCCGGAAATCTTCCTCACTCATCAAGGCCATTGCTTTGATAGTCGCCAACGTATCCAATGATTTACGGATATCATAAATCTCATAGGCATCTTTGATACTGATCCCTTTTACAACGATGCCGATTTTTGGCACATGCTCCACGAGTTTTTCAGCCACCAGCTGAGTCATGGCGTAACGAATTGGGGTCCGGCTGATGTTTAACGTATCGGAAAATTCTTTCTCATTGATGCGAGAGCCTGCGGGAATGTCTCCTAAAATGATGGTTTTTTTGAACGCTTCATAGATCAAATCTTTTAATGGTTTATTTTTGGTCAGATCCAGATTTTTATTTACTGCATCAATAATTGGATTCATGATTTACTCCTATCATACTAAAAACAAATGAGATTTTTGGGAAAAAATAGATATATCGATAAACAAGGAAAACTACCGAGCAAAATGGCAGCCTGCTCGATAGTTTCTGTATGAAATTACTGTGGAATATAAAACGGCATGTGGCCTAATAGTACGATCGTAACGACGAAGATCACGAAAATTCCCAGTGCGTATTTCGCCGCTTCTTTTTGCCATTGCCCCATATCTAAGCCCGTCAAGCGCAATAGCAAGTAGATGAAGGCAACCAATGGACTTAACAAGTGGAATGCTTGGCCCATTAAGGACGCCAAGGCCATCTGCATATTGGTGAAGCCATACGAGCGACCTGCTTCTGCTAAGACCGGCAGGACCCCAAAGTAAAACCCGTCATTGGAAATAAAGAAGGTTCCTGGTGCGGAAATCAGGGCGATAACTAACCCCCAGAAACCGGCCAATTGTTTAGGGATGATTTGCGTGAAGCTATTCGCCAAAGCCGTTGCCATCCCTGAGCCTTGGAACAAGCCCATGAAGACGCCCGCTGCAAAAACTAAAATTACGACTTGCACAGCGTCGCCGCCGTTGGCACCGATCCGTGACGATTGATCTTTCAAAATTGGGTAGTTGACCATCAATGCGATACAAGTACCTACAAGGAATAACAAGATTGGTGGTAAAGCGATACTAGAAATAAAGGAGCTTGCTACTAACCAGCCAATCAAGACGATCGTTAAGATACCATTGAAGACAAAGTTTTTCGGACGACGGATCGCTAATGTATCAGGATCAGTCACAGTCGTCATTTCTAAAATCTCATCGTTCGTCAGTTCCGTAACCCCTAAACGTTTCCGTTCTTGGATCCCCATTCTGCGAGCTACGAAGAAAATCACATATAACAGAGACAAAATCATTCCTGGCAACAAATAAGAAAGAATATCCGCATCAACTTCCAACACCGCCATTGCCCGAGCAGTCGGTCCGCCCCATGGCAATAAGTTCATGATGGTGTTTTGCAAAATGATCAAGACACCAAGGTTCATCATTTTCATATTCAGCTTCTTGTAGATGGGAATAAACGCAGAACAGCAGATCAAGGTAGTGGTCGTTCCATCACCGTTCAAAGAGACTGCAGCGGCAACGACTGCCGTTGCCATCAAGACTTTCATCGGATCGCCTTTGGCAAAATAAATCATTTTTTTCGTTATTGGATCAAATAAACCGGCATCCAACATAATGGAAAAGTACAAAATCGCAAACAGCAACATGATCCCTGTGTTGGCTGTAGTGGAGATTCCCTCAAGAACAAAATCTCCGATGTTGCCTTTTTCGGAAACACCGGCAACCATCGCAACGAGGGTAAATAGTAATGGGATAATTACTAAGGATGTAAAGGGTGACATTTTTTTCTTCATGATGACAAACATGAAGACAATAATCATGGCATAGGACAAAATTGTTAAGAACATTTTCTTCTTCCTTTCATGCATCGAAATGTGTAAGCGTTATCAAAAAACATTTTTAAAAAAATTACAGGCCCGTAATTTATTAGTGACAAGCGCCACTAGTTTGTGAAAATTTTTCTTTTCTTAAAGGAAATAATGTTATTGAATGCTTTACACGTCTAAGAATAAACAATCAAGAATTAGAAAAAAAGACCCGTTTACAAAAAGAACAGCAAAAAAACAATTTCTCTTTTCAAATCTTATTTTTCGTTTAAAAAGTTCTTAACAGAATATTAACGCAAGAAAAACCTTGATAAAACAACGTTTATATCGGTTTTTCACTCTTTTCTCAAAAAAGGAACACTGAAAAAACAATTTTGAGCTGAAATAATTCTCGCTGATTGAACAGGAGTTTCTATAATGAAAGAGAACGAATCATTGAGAAAGGAGAAGCCCATGAATCTTATTAAAAGATTGTTCAAAAAAACGCATGATGAACCAGATGCGCCTGTCAGTCCTACTCTGAAGCCAAGGGAAATGATAGCGGATCCACCCGCATCTGTTTGGCAAGAAATGTCGAGCTATCAGCCGGCGCCAGTAGAAGACTATCCACTAGTCAGTCTGATAGCCGCCGCACTAGGTGCCGAGTGTTACCCTAAAAGTCAGTTTGTCATTCGTAGAATTGAGAAACGCAATCCTGAATTTAAGCGAGTCACCCTGATAGCCGCCAGTATTGCCGCCGGAGAGCTGCCTGATTCTCAGTTCACAATCAAAAAAATAGCCAAAAAAAATGAAAACAAGTGAGGGAAAAACATGTTACGTAAATTTAAAATAGCAATCGATGGGCAAGAATATCTTGTCGAAATGGAAGAAATCGGTGCGCCGCAAACTACCGCTCCTGCCCCAGCAGTGCCAACACCGGCTCCCGCAGCGGTACCTGCTCAACCAGAGCCAGTCAGCACACCAGAACCAGAAGCCGCACCACAGCCAGCGCCAGCTACGCTCCCTGCTGACGGCGAGCCGATTCATTCTCCGATGCCGGGAACGATTTTACGTCTCTTGGTCAATGTAGGTGATACTGTACAAGAAAATCAGTCATTGATGATTTTAGAAGCCATGAAGATGGAAAATGAGATCGTGGCACCAAAAGCCGGAACCGTGGTTGCCATTGCAGTCAATGCGGGCGATATGGTCAACCCAGGAGAACTGCTGATTACGATCGGCTAATTTATTGAAAAGGAAGTGACGTAGTGGAAACGTTAATTGAAGGTGTAGTCGGGTTAGGATCAGAGCCGGGACGGATCGTTATGATGTTCATCGGTGGTCTATTGATGTATTTGGGGATCAAGAAAGAATATGAACCAACCTTGTTAGTCCCTATGGGATTGGGCACGTTGTTAGTGAACTTCCCGAACTCAGGTGTGTTAAGTGCTGGTGGAGAAGCTGGCCCGTTCCAAGTATTGTTTGATATGGGGATCTCAACTGAATTGTTCCCTTTACTTTTGTTTATCGGGATTGGCGCCATGATCGACTTCGGTCCATTGCTGCAAAATCCATTTCTTCTGTTGTTTGGCGCTGCTGCACAATTCGGGATCTTCTTTACGATCATCGTTGCCGTGCTGCTTGGCTTTGATTTAAACGACGCGGCTTCCATCGGGATCATCGGTGCCGCTGACGGACCAACGTCGATTTTTGTCGCAAATACGCTGAACTCGAAATATATGGGTGCGATCATGGTGGCAGCTTATTCTTACATGGCGCTAGTACCGATCATTCAACCGGTAGCCATCAAAGCAGTGACGACCAAGCATGAACGAAAAATCCGTATGACGTATCGTGCCGGAGAAGTTTCGCAAACGGCAAAAATTTTGTTCCCAATCGTGATCTCGATCGTAGCAGGGTTGATTGCTCCTGTTTCATTGCCATTGGTCGGATTTTTGATGTTCGGAAATCTCTTGCGGGAATGTGGTGTATTGGATCGTTTGTCCATCACTGCTCAAAACGAACTGGTGAATATCATCAGTATCCTCCTAGGTTTATCAATTTCTGTGAAAATGCAATATGAAGAATTTTTACAAGTCGATACATTGATGGTTATTGGTTTAGGGCTGGTTGCCTTCATTATGGACTCCGTCGGCGGCGTGTTGTTTGCGAAAGTGCTGAACTTGTTCCGTAAAGAAAAAATCAACCCAATGATCGGTGCAGCTGGTATCTCTGCGTTTCCAATGTCTAGCCGGGTCATCCAAAAAATGGCGACAGATGAAGATCCGCAAAACTTTATCTTAATGCATGCAGCCGGTGCCAACGTTTCAGGACAGATTGCTTCGGTCATCGCCGGTGGCTTACTGCTAGCACTGATTGCTTAGGTCACTAGAAAGGAGAGGAAAATTATGAGTCAAGATTTACTGACTTCATTTGAATTGTTGTTATTCGGTTGGGGCGGCGTCTTTGTCGTGATCCTGATCATCTACTTCGCATCCTTGCTTTTGTCGAAGCTCTTTCCAGTAAAAAAATAAAGAAGGCATTGTATGTATACCTTAAAAAGAATCTGGCTGCAAAAAGATCCGGAAGTCTTTTTGCAATGGCAAAAATTGATCACTCATGCTGGCTTAGCCGTCGGTGAAGAAGTAGCCTATACCGTGGGCATTTTTGACCAGCAAACCTTGATTGCTACTGCTTCTTGCTATGCCAATATCATCAAGTATGTGGTGGTCTGTGAAAAAAAACGCTCCGAACAGCTGTTAACGCAATTGATTTCGCACCTGAGCGATCATATCAAAGACGAGGGCTATACCAAGTCCTTCGTCTATACAGCACCGAAAAATCGTCTGTTTTTTGAATCTCTCGGGTTTCGTGAAGTGCTGGCTGCGCAAGACATCTTGTTCATGGAACAAGGCGTTCCTTCTTATGAAAGCTATGCCCAACAACTGCAACGGCAGCGAATCGGACAAAACAACGGCGCAATCGTGATGAACGCCAATCCTTTTACCAAGGGACATTTGTACTTAGTTGAAACAGCTGCGAGTCAAAAAGAGCAAGTTTATGTGTTCGTTTTGTCAGAAGACCGCTCACAATTTTCTGCCAGTGAACGGCTGCAGATGGTGACGGAGGGCGTGGCTCACCTGCCAAATGTAACGGTACTGCCAACCAACAACTATCTCGTCTCTTCGGCGGTCTTTCCCAGTTATTTCTTGAAAGAGCAAGCACCTGAGGCGATCGCCAAAAAACAAGCCGCCTTTGATGCGACCCTCTTCAAAGAAAAAATTGCTCCGCTGTTGGCGATCACTACGCGTTTTGTGGGCTCAGAGCCTTACTCACCCGTGACCCAACTCTACAATGAGGCAATGGCTGCCGTTTTTTCTCCCGAGCTTAAACTGATCGTGATTGACCGTCTGAAGATCAACCAATCAACCGTTTCGGCTACTAAAGTTCGGAAAGCGATTGCAGAAAGAGATTTACCTTCCTTGCAGCAATTTTTGCCAGAAACAACGTTCTCATTTTTAATGCAGCATAACTATATTTAGAGGTGATAATAAGTGGAAATCAAAAAAAGTGCGGTTGCTGGCTCTGTTGAATCCAGTGATATCTTGATCGCGATCGAGCCTAACACAACCCAAACCATCGAGCTGACCCTCGATAGCAGTGTCGAAAAACAATTCGGCAAACAAATTCGCGCCGTCATCCTTGAGACACTGAACCATCTAGGCGTGACCCAGGCCAAAATCACCGCCACCGATAAAGGCGCATTGGACTGTACCATCAAAGCCCGAACTCTGACCGCCGTTCATCGGGCAGCCGAACAAGAACAGTATGCTTGGAAGGAGATCGACACATGGAACGTTTAAGAAGAACGATGATGTTTGTACCAGGAGCTAACGCTGCCATGCTACGAGATGCACCATTGTATGGCGCCGATTCCGTCATGTTTGATTTAGAAGATGCAGTCTCCTTGAATGAAAAAGACTCCGCTCGGACACTGGTGCATTTTGCCTTAAAAACCTTTGACTATTCTGCCATCGAAACCGTCGTACGCATCAACGGCCTCGACACGGTGGGTGCCCTTGATATCGAAGCGATGGTCCTAGCGGGGGTCAACGTCATTCGTCTACCGAAAACCGAAACCGCCCAAGACATCATTGACGTTGCCACTGTGATCACACAAGTAGAAGAAGACAATGATCTACCGGTAGGAACCACCAAAATGATGGCTGCCATCGAGTCGGCCGAAGGCGTTTTAAATGCCCGAGACATCGCCACAGCTTCCGAGCGCTTGATCGGGATCGCTTTAGGGGCAGAAGATTATGTCACCAATATGAAGACTCGTCGCTACCCAGATGGGCAAGAATTGTTGTTTGCCCGCAGTATGATCTTGCATGCAGCTAGAGCTGCGGGAATCGCCGCCATCGATACTGTCTTTTCTGATATCAATGATACAGATGGCTTTATCGCTGAAACGACCCGCATCAAACAGCTTGGTTTTGACGGAAAATCAGTGATCAATCCACGGCAGATTCCCCTAGTCAATGGGATCTATGCGCCTTCAAAAGCCGAGATCCAGCAGGCCAAAGAAGTGATCTGGGCCATTCGCGAAGCCGAAAGCAAAGGCTCTGGTGTGATCTCCTTGAATGGCAAAATGGTCGATAAACCAATCGTTGAGCGAGCGGAACGCGTGATCGCCCTTGCCAAAGCAGCGAAATTGATTACCGAGGAGGAAGTGTAATTATGGTGTTAAACAAAGCAGGAAAAGACATCCCTGAATGCTATGCCACCCAATACGGGGTCTTTGAAAATGAAACAGCCAATATCCATGCCTACAAAGAAGCGAGTCGCAAGATCGAGCCAGTCCTGCCAGGCAAAAGCAAGGTCTTGGGCAGTATTCGTGAAGCCATTGAAAAAACAGGGTTAACGGACGGCATGACGATCTCCTTCCACCATCATTTTCGCGAAGGGGATTTTATCATGAATCTCGTTTTGGACGAGATCGCAAAAATGGGTATCAAGAATCTTGCGATTGCCCCTAGTTCCATCGCGAATGTCCATGAACCATTGATCGGACATATCAAATCTGGCGTCGTGACCAATATCACCTCCAGCGGACTGCGGGACAAAGTCGGTGCCGCAATCTCCGAAGGCATTATGGATGCTCCAGTCATTATCCGTTCTCATGGCGGTCGGGCTCGTGCGATTGCCGCCGGCGATATCCACATCGATGTCGCCTTCTTAGGGGCGCCTAGCTCAGATGCGTATGGCAATGCCAATGGTACCGTCGGAAAAGCAACTTGCGGCTCATTGGGCTATGCGATGGTCGATGCAAAATACGCCGACCAAGTCGTGATCATCACCGACACCCTTGTGCCGTTTCCAAATACCCCAATCAGCATTCCCCAAACGGATGTCGATTATGTCGTGGAAGTCGACGCCATCGGTGATCCTGCAGGGATCGCAAAAGGTGCGACCCGCTTTACCAAAAATCCAAAGGAATTGCTGATTGCTGAGTATGCAGCCAAGGTCATCACGAGCTCGCCTTACTACCAACAAGGCTTCTCCTTCCAAACCGGAACAGGCGGTGCCGCATTAGCCGTTTCTCGTTTTTTACGCGAAGCGATGATCAAAGATGAGATCAAAGCCAGCTTTGCCCTCGGCGGCATTACCAATGCCATGGTGGAACTGTTAGAAGAAGGATTAGTGGAAAAACTGATCGATGTCCAAGACTTTGATCATCCTTCCGCGCAATCGCTAGGGAAAAACGCCAATCATTACGAGATCGATGCCAATATGTATGCCTCACCGTTAAGCAAAGGGGCGTTTATCAATCAATTGGATACCGCCATTCTTTCCGCACTGGAAGTCGACACGGATTTCAACATCAATGTCATCACCGGTTCTGACGGTGTGATCCGCGGTGCCTCTGGCGGCCACTCAGATACCAGTATGGCGTGCAAAATGAGCTTAGTGATTGCTCCTCTTGTGCGGGGACGGATCCCAACGATCGTCGATACCGTCAACACGATCGTCACGCCAGGCGCCAGTATTGATGTCGTCGTTACGGAAATCGGGATCGCCATCAACCCTGCTCGCGAAGACCTGATCAGCCATTTTGAAGCATTGGATATTCCCCAACACACCATTGAAGAGCTAAAAGAAAAAGCCTACAGCATTGTCGGTCAACCCGAACCAATCAAGTACGGGGAAAAAACCGTCGCTTTGATCGAATACCGCGATGGCACGATCATTGATGTGGTCAAAAATGTCTGATGCCCTATTTTCAGGAAACCCTGTGACGCTAACCGATATGCTGCAGGCGCGAGAAAATAGAAGCTCCCTTCAACGGGAGCTTCTCGCTGCGGATGAAAAAGCAGCATTGCTTGTTGCCACCATGAATATTCCCGGTCCCGTGAAAAATTCTGCCCCATTGACCGCCGTTTTTGAAGAACTCATTACGGAAATCGAAGAGGCCGTCAAGGAACTGATTCCACTGGCAAACCTCTACCGTAGTTTGGAAACTGGACCGGAATATTATCTCGTACTGCCCACAGATCCTTATGAACTAAAACGAATGATGGTTCAGATTGAGACCCATCATCCTTATGGTCGATTGGTGGATCTGGATGTCTTAGCCAAAAACCAAGACCAGCTTTTACCTATCAGCCGCACCGAAATCGGTCTGCCGGCAAGAAGCTGCTACGTCTGTGAACAAGATGCCAAAGTTTGTGGCCGTTCTAGAACTCATAGCGTAGCAGATATGCAGCAGCAGATCCGTAAAATCATTCAGGAAAGAGTGAAAGAATGAAAAAAATCCAATTTACCGAAACCGTCTTGCGGGACGGCCAACAAAGTCTGATCGCCACGCGAATGCCTACCAGTGATATGCTGCCGATTTTAAAAACCATGGATCAAGCAGGCTATCATGCCCTTGAAATGTGGGGCGGCGCGACCTTCGATGCTTGTCTGCGTTTTTTAAATGAAGACCCATGGGAAAGATTGCGGGCGATCCGCAAAGAAGTGAAAAATACCAAATTGCAAATGCTCTTACGGGGACAAAATCTCTTAGGGTACAAAAACTATGCCGATGACGTCGTTGCTGACTTTGTGACCAAATCGGTCGAAAACGGCATCGACATTCTTCGTTTGTTTGACGCCTTAAATGATGTTCGCAATTTAGAAACCGCCATCCGCGCCACAAAAGCAGCCGGTGGACACTGTCAAACGGCAATCTCTTATACTACTAGCCAAATCCATACCGTGGATTACTTCGTTGACCTTGCCAACAAAATGGCAAACCTCGGCGCCGATTCCATCTGTATCAAAGATATGGCCGGCGTTTTGACGCCGCAAACCGGCTACGAGCTGGTCAGCCGAATCAAAGATGCCGTCGATCTACCGCTAGAAGTCCATACCCATGCCACCAGCGGCATCGCTGAGATGACTTACTTGAAAGTTGCGGAAGCCGGTGCAGACATCATTGATACCGCCATCTCCTCTTTTGCTGGCGGCACCAGTCAGCCAGCAACCGAATCTGTGGCAATCGCCTTAGAAGATTGCGGCTTTACTACGGGACTTGATCTGCAAAAAGTCACTGAGATCGCGGAACACTTCAATCCCGTTCGTGATCGTTTCCGCGAAGAAGGACTACTGAACCCGAAAGTCAAAGATATCGAACCTAAAACCTTGATCTATCAAGTACCTGGCGGCATGTTGTCAAACCTACTCAGCCAATTGACGGAACAAGGATTGCAAGACAAGTATGAAGAAGTTCTAGCAGAAGTACCAAAAGTCAGAGCGGACTTGGGCTATCCGCCACTAGTGACCCCATTGTCGCAAATGGTCGGTACCCAAGCCTTGATGAATGTGATTTCAGGAGAACGTTACAAACTTGTCCCAAGTGAGATCAAAGATTACGTCAAAGGACTTTACGGTCAATCGCCAGCACCCATCAGCGACGAAATCAAAGAAACAATCATCGGAGATGCCGAAGTGATCACCGTTAGACCAGCTGATCTACTGGCGCCACAACTGCCAGCCTTCCGGGAAGAAATCGCTGAGTATGCCAAAAGCGAAGAAGACGTGCTGATGTACGCCCTCTTCCCTCAACAAGCCCAAGACTTTTTAGGCCGACGAGAAGATCCCTTTTATGATGTCCCCGTACAGACCGTGTCTGTGAAGATTGCGGTGGATTAGCAACAAAGCCAGAAACAGAGAAAACGACTGAAAGTGCCCCTCACAAATTCGCTTGCTTGAGCAGATTTGTGAGGGTTGTTATCATTTCCAGGCTGTTTCCTCGTTTTTACTAATCAGCAGCGCGGAAATACATGCGCCATAGCCACTCCACCAATAAGCTTGCATTCGTCGTTTCTCGCTCACGTATTTTGGGTAGCTGAGAAGCCAGGATTGTGCTTCCGCTCCATCCATTCTATAATCAGCTAAAAGAAGGGGTTTAAAGGAGGAGTTATCCATGCAACGATACATCGCTTTATTAAGAGGCATCAATGTCGGTGGAAAGAACAAAATTTCTATGAAAGAATTGAAAGCCGGTTTTGAAGAATTGGGGTTTAGCAATGTGGTCACTTATTTGAATAGCGGCAATGTGATTTTTTCCAGTGAAGGGGATGATCCACAAGCCCTTGCCGAAACGATTAAAGCAATGGTCAAACGCGACTTTTCCTTTGATATCGCTATTTATATCATTCGCCAATCAGAGCTGCAGGAACGATTGACCCATATGCCCGACTGGTCAGGAACGGAAGATAAAACCATCTATGACAACCTGATCTTTTTGATGCCTTCGCTGACCTACGAGATGTTATCTGAAAAACTCGGGGCTCCGAATGCCGAGCTTGAACAGGTTTTCCCTTACAAAGACGTCGTCTTCTGGTCTTACCTCCGCAAAGACTATCAAAAAACCAATTGGTGGAAAAAAACAGCCAGCACCAGCGTCGGCAAACAGATTACGATTCGAACCATCAATACCGTACGGAAGATTGCGGAGCTGTGAGGACATTCTAAAAAATATTCCTCTTTCAGCTTATAAGAAAAACCGCCAGAAGGAGTCCCTCTGACGGTTTTATTTGACTATCGAATCGTCTTTTTCGCTTGATGGATTTCAATAAAAAGTGCCAGCAGAAACGTGAAGGTTACGATCCAAATTGAATATTTTTTTAAAGCAAGACTGACAAAGGCTAGTAAACAAGCACCAATGACAAATGAGAGCACGACGATCGTATAGTTATGGGCATTGCGTTTTTGAAGCGACGTTTTATTCCGTGAGGTCAGATACAGATACCATTCATTTAGCATTTTCCGATAATTGCCTGAGGTCATCATGATCGTATAAGGATTTCCTTCGATTTGCGTTCCAGTAAACGTCAGCATCAGCAAGCCACTGCCAAAAGCAAGCAGACCAATTTTAAAAAGGTGCAAGTTTTGAGACAACAATGGAATGATCAAGCTCGATAAAATAACAGGTAGCATGGTGTAACTGCGCCAATAATGACTGAAATTGCTGCGCTTTAGAAGAATACCTAATAAAAATCCTACCGTAAACAAAACGATCGATACGATCTTAGGCAGCATTTGCTGCCAATTATATTGGGATAAATTCGAAGCCATCAAAATAATGTTCCCCGTCTGGGTAGCAACTAATCCATGAAAGTAATTGTGAGAATAGACATCTAATGCCCCGCCTGAAAAAGCCATTAAAATCGCAAACAGACGACTGTTATTCGAGACAGAGACAACTTTATAAAATTTTTTTTGCATAGTAGGTTCCTCAATCGCTTGATAATTTTGATAATATCGTTCATTTTAGACACTTTTCTTCTATCAACACATTCAAAAATCATTGATCTTTGAATGAAGTTTTTTCAATTGTAAGTATAACAGAATGAACATCTCCTCTTACTTTAATGCAAAGAAAATAAATAGCAAGTAAAGAAGCCCAACAAAGCAAACTTCGTTGAGCTTTCCATACCCGAGATTCGAAAAGAAACCTTTCGCTATCTTTTCATCCAGAAACCAATAGTTCAAACGTACCTGATTCTTATATGCTACTGTTTTGCATGGCGGGCAGGTCATCCTTATTAAGTTTATTTAGATAAGGAATCATCATTAAGACACCCGCAACAAACGCGATACCTTCTGTAATCGTCATTGACCAAATCAATCCATCCAATCCATAGAAATGATGAAGCACTAAAACGATTGGAATAAAGAATGTTCCTTGAATCGTGGACATCACTCCGGTCTGAGCACCTAGTCCAGATGCCTGAAAGATGCCCGTGAATAAACCAGAGAAACCATTAAAGATCGAAGAAACCAACTGTGCCCCTAAAATCGTTAAGCCAACTTGGATCACACGAGGATCACTTGTAAATAACCCCAGCACAGGCACTCGCAACCAATACACAATCAATGCAAAAAGGATGGAGATCCCACCTATCCACAAAGATACTTCTTTCAGTGCTTCTTTCACTCGTTTCGTGTTATGGGCAGAGAAACTGTAGGCAAATAACGGTATGACGCCCAAAAATAGACCCATTGTTAAAAATTCCGGTAGTTGCGTGATTCGAACAGCGATACCAAAGCTAGCCACAACATTGTCCCCATATTCAGCAGAAAAATTGTTCAATAATAATGTGGTGACGATCATGAAAGCTGATTTAAACAGCTCGGATATTCCTATTTTGTAAACTTCTAGCTGATCTTTGATTGAAAGTTTCATGCTCTTTAAAAAGCCCTTCAATGTCTCACTTTTCGTTTCTAGGAACCAGACATAATACGTTGTTGAAGCGATATTCGCAATCACCAGTGATAGCCCTGCACCGATCACATGTAGGTTAAAGACGAGAATCAATAATGCATCAAGTAGGATACTCACTGCAACACTGACAAACATGCCATACATTGATTCTTTTGATGCCCCTTCTGAACGCACCAACTGTTCCAAAGCAAAATTTAAAATGAACGATGCTCCACCAACAAACAAAATCAGTGAATATTGTTTTGTATACAAAAATGTCTGACCACCTGCTCCTAGTAAATGAATAAACGGATCCATGAAAATTACTGCGACAATCCCTATGATCACACCGAGCAGGATGCTCGAGTAAAACGCATAGCCGGCAACTTTCTTGCCCTTTTGAGTGTCTCCATTTCCTAGTAGTCGTGTGATATAGCTTCCTCCACCAACACCTAGCATGTTCCCAACGGCCATCAACAAAATCGTAATGGGCATCGCCAAGGTAATCGCCGACATCATATTGGTATCATGGATCAATCCAATAAAATAAGCATTAATCAAATTATAGATCGTCGTGGTTGAAATACCAACCATCATCGGGATCGATAAATGGGCAATTGCCTTTCGCACCGGACTTTCGCTTAAATAGTAAATATTAGATTCATTCATTGTGACTTCTTCCATGATGATTCCTCCTTTAATTAGATAGTTAAATGTTAGAATTCTAACTTTAAGGCAATAAGCAGTGATTGACTGCTTATTGCTCATAGACTTTGATCGATTTTTCTTAACAAACGAGTCAGTTCTTCGACTTCTTCTGCATTCAGTGCTTGGACCAGTTCTTTTTCTGCCGCATAAAAAGCTTCATTGGTTTGATCAATCAACGCTTTTCCTTTGGGCAAAACGTATATATTTTTTTGCCGCTCATTATTTTTTGGGATGCGGCGTTCGATATACCCTTTTTTTTCTAACCCTTGAAGCATACTTGTGATACTGGCATCACGACGTTGAAACACTTGGGCCAAATCCTTCTGAATCAATCCCTTGTCTTCATTTTGTGCGATATACGCAATCATTCTTCCTTGCTGCTGACTGATATCCAGGTCTTTTATACGCAGTTCCATCGATTCCCGTGACTTATTCATAATGGAACGCATCAAATTCGAAACGATCAGTTCCTCCAAAACGACTCCCCCTTCGCCAAATGTTAGATATCTAACTATTCGAAAAGAATATACACCGGTTAAAAAGGAAAGTCAATAAAAAGATTCGCTACCTAATAATTAGATCTCTAATTATTTTCAATTCCAATAATGGTAGTAAGGCTCAGGGAGTTCCACACTGTGGAAAAGTTACTCACAAAAGCAGACAACAAGGTACTTTTTATTGCCTTTGTAGTAAACGTGTATAAAAGAGACTCTGGGTTCATCGATTTTTTCCCCTCATGGTATCAAAGCCAATTAGAAAAGTAGGCTTTATTTTCCGCTCTTGCTAGCGAAAAAAAGAAAGCTTAGCCAGAAATCATTTTCTGAATAAGCTTAAACTGATTTATCGATCTAATTAAAAAAATTTTCGTCAACTAAGATCGGATTCAATACTGTAGTAGGTATTATGAACTCTTGTGTCCCCATGTATCCAGCCGAAACTTCATATTTATCAAACGAAATAACTAGTTCATGATTTTCATTAATATAAAAATTCGGATCATTCTCCAACCAATTTGTATCATTATAGTCTAAAACCCAATATTTGATATCGCTATTTACTCTCATCCGCTCTTTCATTTGGTGCTCAATTTCCTGAGCCAGCACCTCTAAATAGTTTTCCGTTTTAAATAACATCTTTAATGATAATAAGACCTCGTTCTTTTTATCGAATGTATCAAATCGATGTTCGACATTGGTGCTCCCCACTGTCTCTTCAAACGTACGGTCGATTACTAAAAATCGATTATCATTGACTTTCACATCATAGGTACCACTGACATACATTTGTTTTTCGTCCACCTTATTTATTACGTCTATATAACTTTGATATGCTCGTTGTCCTTCGCGGAGATATTTTTCATTTAATTGCGAATACACTTGATTTTCTTCTGTTATCTTAGGCACATCAATAGTGATTTCTGCTTCCTCTTGACTGAACAGAAGCGTTTCCCCAGTTATAATTGATACCAAATCACCCAAAATAGGTATTTCTGATGCAAAACCTCTAAAGGTAGTATTTTGAAGCATAATCAAAAAACTAAAAACCACCAAGATCACGCTTTCGACTCCTCTTCTAAGTACTTTTCGCTTCTTTTCTTCGTATACCTTTGCCTTTTCTATTTGAAAACGCGCAACTATTTCACGCTTTAATTGTTCCTGGTTTTCTCCATCAAACGTGTGCTGTTTCATTTCGCTCATTCTCCTTTTCATATCTTGTTTTTTCTAATTTAAAAGATGCTTAAATTGAACAAGAGAACGGTACATCTTCGTTTTCACCGTATTCTCATTTAAATTAAGTATTTGAGCAATTTCTTGCAAGGTAAATCCATCAAAATATTTTAAAATGATGATATCTCTTTCCGGACTAGGCGTTCTCTCTAGAATTTCCTTTAGTTCAAGAAATTCACTTTGATCGAAACGAAAATGACTTAGTTCTATAGTTTCTTCAAAGGCTAACCCAAATGGTCTTAGTCTCTTCACTCGCCATTGATCAATCGCGGTTCTTACTAAAATTTTATAGAACCATGCTTGAAAATTATCAATTTCTACTGTGTTTCTAAAGCTTTTTAACGCCTTTTGAAAGCTATCCTGCAGGACATCTAAAGCATCTTCATGATCATAAACATAACTGTAGGCAATTCGATACATTTGATCATATTTACCTTCTATCAGTTCTTCTAGTAGATGCTCATAATAGCGCACTTTTTTTGTTTGACTTCTATTCTTAAAAATAAAGATCACTCCTTCAACAACTCTCCAAGGGACTAGAAAAGACTGCTATTTAATTTCTCTTTGGTCAGCTAAACCAAAATACTGATTTAGTGGTTTTTGTCCATAAGAGAGCAATTCGCTTATAGTCACAAACTCATAGCCTCTTTTTCTTAGTTGACTTACCATTTCTGGAATGGATTCTACGGAACGTTCATGGATATCATGAATCAAAATGATTGATCCATTTTCTACAGTATCAATTACCTTATTTACAATCAAATCTTTATTTTTGACTTGCCAATCTTCAGAGTCTACATTCCATTGAATAATAGGCAATCCGATGGTTTTGGCAACGGCGCCGTTTACTGCTCCGTAAGGTGGTCGAAAGAGTTTTGGCAATACCCCTGTAGCATGAAATATTGCCTTATCAGTCTTCAGTACTTCTTCTTTGACTTTATCCAGAGTTACTTGAGTTAAGTCTGGGTGAGTGTATGAATGACTGCCAATTTCATGCCCCTCTCCCACTATTTTTTTCGCGACCTCTGGGTTCTTATCAACCATCTGACCTAAAACAAAAAAAGTCGCTTTTATCTTTTCTTTTTTTAACTCTCCTAGTAATTTTTTCGTAGACGTATCGTTAGGTCCATCATCAAAGGTGAGTGCGACATAGTTTCTTTTTTGGTCTAAGGATTTTTTTGGCAGATTATTATCAGAAACGATTGCTGGATCAATAAAAGGCAGAATTTTTTCAATGTCGACATTCATCTTTGTCAACCCTAAGACCTCTTTATCAAAAGCGATTTGTATTGAGTGAGGGAGAATGGTTATCTTACTATCCTTGCTTAAAAAGTCATATGTTAACACTTGATCTAATTCTTCCTCATCAATTGTTGATTTTAATTTAGTTCGAGTACTAAGTAGTTGTTCTTGTACAACTCTGTTTATCGCAAGCAAGTCTGATTCATCGTTGACAATATCTTTTAATCGAGGCTCATTTCGATTTTTGGATAAGAGTATTTCAGATAGTTCTTTTATTTCACCTAAATATTTCAAAGACTTTGTTTTATCATCCCAAATATATTCCTTTGTTACTAAATGTCGATTAATAAGGGCATCATTCACCTTTTCCTCATTGACATAGGAAAGCACCATTGACCGAGAATCCTTCAATTGTTTCGAAGCAACCTGAGTTTGAGCTTCCAATTGTTTTATAATATTTTTATTTTCAGTCGCAGAATAGTACAGGTAATATTTATTGTATTGATTATCGCCACTCTTTGATTCTTCAATCTGAGTGATATCACGATCAAAAAATGCAGTTTTAATTGTTTTTTCGACTTGCGTTTCAAAATTTGTTTGTTCTTCTCCATACACTTGACTCATTAGGTACTTATACGTGACACCCACTACTAACGTAAGAATCAATGCACAGAATATAGCTATTAACAATAATTTTTTTCTCATAGTATTTCCTCTCTTTCGTTGTTCTATAGGGTATGACGAAAGAACAGGTCAATTAGTTTCATTTATTAGCAAGTTTTTATCAATCGTGAACTTTCTTAATCGTGATTCCTTTATCTCCATAATATTGCTGTCTAAATTCATTAGCGAAAAATAGTAACTTCCAAATTATTCGTTTTTTCCT
The DNA here is from genome assembly GCF_016516865.1 of Enterococcus sp. S53. NCBI lineage: Bacteria > Bacillati > Bacillota > Bacilli > Lactobacillales > Enterococcaceae > Enterococcus > Enterococcus sp. S53. The sequence goes on along the minus strand of NZ_JACVUH010000016.1, from coordinate 32,764 downwards.
ATCTTTTCCTTTAAGGTTTAGCTTTAACACAGACCTTTACGTTTTCCCTTAACTATGTCATTAGACAGTAGCGTTAGTTCTTAATCTTAATACTTGCGGAAAACAAAAAAAGGCTTCAAAAAATTTTTTTGAAGCCTTTTTTAAGATAATTTTTATTTATACAAACTCTATGACACATTGAATACGATAGAATTCTTCTTTTCTACACTTAGATCATAACCACAGATTTCTTTGAAATATGTCTTGTAATCATTCTCAGTAATTCTAATAATCTCATCTGCTGAGAAATCGTCGAATCGAGATAATTCTAAAACTAGATTCATCTTTGCATCAAGTCCTAGAATTTTTGGGAGCACTTCCCAGAAATTATCTTTTGAAATCGATTCAATCAGCTGACCGAATTCAGTTAGGTGTTTTTCGCAATATGCTTCCAATTTTTCACGTTCAATACCTTTTTTTATTTTCTCAAAATTGAAGTAGTAAGAAAAGGTTTCGTGGTTGTTTCCACCGTCCATTCATTTGCCCCTCTTTCTATGTATTTCTCCTAAAATTTTATTTGTATCAGCTAAACGCTATTATCTTGCCTTCCTTTTTATAACAATTAAATAAAACTGCCCTATCAGCTCCATCGAGGTGTTCTGATAGGGCATAAGTAATTATAGAATACTCTGCCTACTCACTTATTTGTTCACTAATTATAGTAATCAGTCGTTCCATAAATGTGTCTGCTTTTACTCAATAGTAATAAGATAGAAGATACTATGAGTGCATACCCAAGAATGGTCAAACTGCTTGTGTTTGACGAACCTGTTTGTGGTAATTTTCCTTGTCCGATTTGAGAAGCATCTGCGACGATCGTTTTCTTATTGTCACCGTCTGCTTCTTCCTCTTTCTTCGCTGTTTCACCAATTCGACCAGTCACAGTGACCTGCCCTGTTGTCGCCTCTGCGACAATGGTTTCTGATAGCTCCCAGACAGTCAGAGCCAGTAATGCAGCGATGAAAAAAATGATTCTTTTTCGTTTTTTCATACGATAGATCCCTTCTTTACTGGGATTTCAGTTTTTAGTCTTCCTCTACATCCGGCGCAAAACTCAAGACCAATTTGAAACTTGGGTTTGATTCTTCTGATGCATTGACAGGTGTTGCTTCACCAGTGAACGCAAACGTCCCTTCATTCGTTCCTTGGTTGCCTTCAAGGGTAAACAATTCTGTTTCTGTTACAGTTGGTGTGCCGTTTTCAAACAACTCAATCCCGTTTATGTTTAACAAGTCTACTTCAGACATATTCAATGGTGTATCAACACCTGCAACAGAAGCGATCACACCAACTGCTGAGTTATTTGTCACTGTGTACGTAGGCGAAACGATCTCTTTGTGGCTTGATTCTTCTGTGGTGTAGAACAAAGCAGTCGTTGGAATCGTTACATTGATCCATTGGTTCAAATCATCGGGATTTGGTCCAGGGGTTGTGTTATCGAATGATCCGATGATCCCGTTTACTTGGACATCTCCTGACGTATCGCCTTCACGTCCCTCAATAGTTTGTGTCGCAAAAGCGGTGGTGCCGCTTGCGATTACTCCTGCGATCGTTGCTGTACTTAGAATAGCTGCTACAAATTTTTTCATTTTTATTTCCTCACTTTTCCTTTTTTTAATTCTTAACGATAATCGTTAATTCAGCTTCAGTGACCCCTTGTTTTTCTTTGCTTTCAGGGTCGTAAATATTGATGGTGGCTTTGGCAGGATACTCGCCTTTTGCCAATGGTGTCGCCAAGGCAACATTTTCAACAAATTGATTTGGATGGATCGCACCGGAAGAATAGATGACTTCCCCGCTCGACAGTAAAGAGATATCCACGGCGATTGGGTACACATTGGTGCCCGGGTTGACGATCTCGATGGATCCCGTGCTTTGACCATCTTCAAAAATGGCTTCTGGATTGATTTGCAGGGTAAAATAATTCGCATCTGCAATTTCCTGCGCCCGTTCAGATAATCGCTGATCGGTGGCATCACCAGATTCAGGTAAAAGGTCTGCACTGATCAACGGAACCGCTTCTTTTGATTGATAGAAATAGTACCCGAGTCCACCGGCAAGTACTGCCAATAGCAACAACCACCAGAGGCATTTCCGTCGTTTTTTGTTTTCGGTTTGATTCGTTTGCTCCAATGGATTCACCTCCTTCCCATTTGGTACGATCTTTTTTAGTCTCGTGGGACAAAGCGTAAGACGATGCGATAATTCGGTACGAGCAAGTCTTCATAATACCCGCCTTGATCGGCTTCTGAATCAACGACCCATTGCGGGTAATCCCCATAGAAATCCCCTGTTAAGGAAATCGGCACGCGACTTCTTTCTTCTAAGCGAACCAAGTGTTGTTCTTCCATCGTTTCATAGAGTTGGATCTGGGTTTCTTCCGTTTTTAGGTTCAATCGCAACAGCGGGGTTGAGATATCGTCATAAGTAAGAGTTGGATCTTCCTCTTCGCTTTCAGCGTAATCGAGGGGATCTTCTCCCTCTTCTAACAAGACGATTCCGGCAGGATCATCGATCGCCAATTGATTGATATAGGTATCCACAGCAAGTGGCGATTGATTGCGGATCTCATATCCTTGGCTTTCAAAATTACGATTCGATTCCGCCGTATTGTATAAGGATTCAAAGACCATTTTGGTCGGGATTGTCACCCGCAGATACTCAAGTTTTGATGTCACATCGATACCGACTATCAGCTGGTAAGCTTTATTTCCCACCTCAAGAACAGCGAAGTAGCTGCCGTCTTCGTCCACTCCTCGTGTAAGATCCGTTTCTACGATGCGAAAGTCATCCGTCATATCCGCTTCCGACAACACATTTGCGGCTTGCGCGCGACTTTCTTGAAGGATCAAGGCATCTAATTCTTCTTGCGTGCTTAATTCATTAATTTTGAAACGGTCTAAAGTGAGGTTATTCGCTCGATAATCAATTCCTTTTATGACTGTTTGTTCTTCCGTTCTATCACCAGTCGTGACAACAGAAGGTTTCGAAACTGTAATCGTTACCTTTGTCTCGGTCTCAAGACGTTCATTTCCTATCAAATCAATTTGGAACTGTCGGACATGTTGATTTGACTCTTGATAATCGCCCCAAACAATTCGAGGATCATCTTTTTCAAGAACTACCTTATCTCCAGACGTCGTTTGGTAACTAATAGTCAACTCATCTACGGACTCTGTTGCATATCCAGTAATAGTTTGGGACTGATCGCTTACTCGATCAATGCTTGCGACAAGCTGTTCTGGAGCTACTCGCTCCCAGATATAGGTTCCTGGGGAACTACCATCATAGTTAGCCATAAACTCAGTTGAGTTTTCAAAAGTTATAACCGAACCATCACCCGACAAATTTTCTTCTAGCGTCCAGCGTCCAGTATATTGTTCAGTACTTGGGATTGCTGGTAAGTTTGCAGCAGCAGAAAAAATAGATTGTTCTCCTAATGTTATTCTATTTAATGCGTTAGTATTACCAAACATACTCTGCATATTAGTTACCTGAGAAGTATCCCAGTTACTCATATCCAGCTCCTTTAATGACCGCATTTGGTTAAACATAAAACCCATATCTGTAATTTGAGAGGTATTCCATCTACTTACATCTAGCGTAGTTAAAGAGTTTCCGTTATTAAACATCATTCTCATGTTTGTTACTTGAGAAGTATCCCAGTTGCCCACATCCACTTCCTTTAATGACTGCATTTGGTTAAACATAAAACCCATATTTGTAACTCGAGAGGTATTCCATCTACTTACATCTAGTGTAGTTAATGAACTTCCCTGAAACATGGCTCGCATGTCTGTTGCTTGAGATGTATCCCAGTTGCTCACATCCAGCTCCTTTAATGACCGCGTTTGGCTAAACATAAAACTCATATCTATAATTTGAGAGGTATTCCAACTACTTACATCTAGCGTAGTTAAAGACTCTGCATTTTGAAACATAGCTTGCATATTTGTTACTTGAGAAGTATCCCAGTTGCTCACATCCAGTTCCTTTAATGACTGCGTTTGGTTAAACATAAAACTCATATTTCTAACATTTGAGGTATCCCAGCGACTAACATCTAAATGTTTGATGGATCTTGCAGCACCAAACATATTGTACATATTTTCTACATTTGAAACGTCTAAGTTTTCAGCATGCTCAATGGTTTCTAAGTTGTTTAATGAAGAAAACAATCCTCTAGAATTTTCTGGCAATACAACGATATTTTCAATAGTAATTTGTTTAACGGAAGTATACGTTCTCCAAGGTGCTTCTGTTACAGAACCTGCAATTCCTCCGTATAAAATAATAGATTCTGCTTCTTCGTCATATCCCCAAGGTACGGTGCCCCATAAATTTTGTTGCGGTTCGTACCTTTCGTATAAATAAAGAACAACCTGCTCCTCTTGGGTAAAAGTACCGGATGCGTTACTAGGGATTCGACTAACATTCCACCCCTCAATTGTTAATGCCTCTGTTGAATACTCTTCATCAAATAAGCCTGCTAGAATTTCATCTTCTACTAATTTATTTCCTTCGGCATCTTCATGCTTTACTATAATGTTTCCACCTTGCACAGGAGCGAACATAGCCTGAACGACTGAATTACCCGCCCCCATAATTAAAGCAGGAAATAAATTAGTTGGGGACAGCAAGTTGACTGGTCCGGATACAACCTCCCATTCAACAAAGTGATAACCTGTATTAGGAATTGCTGTAACATTACCAACCCCCATTCCTACGTCACCCCAAATTACGGTAGAGTTCGTAGCTAGGTTAATAGCAGTACCTCCTCTTGGTGGATTGGCAATTAAATCAATACGATACTGGGTTGAGCGACTACCTTCATTAGCTTTTTCAGGTTCGCTTTCACTCTCATCAAGTTCTTCTTCCCCCTCTTTGATATTTGACGATTCGCTTTCAAAATCATTTAAGCTGTCAAAAACTTCCGTTGATGCATTTACTAATTGAAATGGGACATGGGATAGAAATAAGACAGTGATTAAAAGAAACCTCCCCAGAAAGCCAATAGATATTACCCGTTTCATATCATTCATACCTCCTTAAAATGTCTCAAATTTCTTCGTTTTTGGGTTGACGACAAAAAAGACACCTGAATTTATCAGTTGTCTTAGAAAAAGTTGTTAGATTAGGATTTCTGAAAAAGAGGATACATAACAGACAATCGTTCTAAAAAACGAAGGTTTTTGGTACTTTCGTTTGTCATTTTGTATGCATACCTTTTCCTTACATGATTAAGGTTACCTGATTTTTTGGTCAAATTGGAATCAATATTTTCATATACGGATGAAATAAATGAAAAAAAAACACTCGTTAATACTTTTAACGAGTGTACGGGAATTAGAGAAATGGTTTTCGATACGGATCGATTTTTCTTTCCAGATTCCGCCAGTCATGCTCATCTGGGACAGCTTTCAATAACAAGTAATCTGTTTCAATAATATAGTCTAAGAGGTACCGATTATAGTTTGTGACAATCAAATCAATATGATCGGCATTTAATATTTCTTGTGTCAGATGTTGCAATGGCAAAAAGGTCAACGTGTGCTTTGTACCAAACTGTTGCATTGCACGAGTTCGAATCTGTTGGCAGATGAAGTGATCACCTTCTAAAAGAAAATAAATTCTTTTTGTCGGTGAATAAAAATCAAAAATCAAATCACTGTAGATCGTTAAACTCACACAAATATCTTCAAGATATGGCGCAGCCAAAAAGTCTTTTCTTTGATGCTTCTTTAAAAATCGTAAATTCCGTTGATAGTTTTCATTGTCAGAACGCATGAGAGATTCTTTGATGTCCTGTGCCTCTTTGTTCAATGCAGGAGCTAACGCATAGTTCACTTTTCTAGACAAAAAGAAGGATTGCAAGAAAATTTTTATCTTGGCATAGCTCTCATTTGTGAGCTCAAACTCTTGTAAGTAAGCCTCCGTAAGTTTGGCAATTTCTGATCCTTGATGAAACTGCTGGTAGAACTTTTCCTCCGATGCTTCTCGATCTAAGGTACGTTTACAAATAGTAACTAAATAAATCCATGCAAATTCTTCCTTCGCTAGTTCTACGCCGTAAAGCTTGTTGATTCCGTCTTTTAAAGAATACAGGAGGGAGAAGCTATTTCCTTTGTAGGCTAATTCAATCAAGTATTTCGGTACTGTTATCGGAAAACCAAGGCTCGCCCGTTTGATTGCAATAAAAAAAGTATAGTAAAAAGCAGCTGGTGTTGTTCCAGAGCCAATATCATATTGTCCTAGTTTGTTGTTTAACTGGGTTAAGACCAACTCATGCAATGCGGGGTCGGGAACAAGGGTATGGGCAGTATCAATCCCTTCGTAATAAAAGTCTTTGAAGAATTTCCGTAAATCCGCTTCGCTCCCTTCAATTGTCAATGGATTCGACACCCATTTTAACCGATAACTGCTCAATATTTTGTTCGATTGACCCAACAACCGTCGAAACGTGCTCTCAGAAAAATGATAATGATGGGCCAACTCGTCAATATCCATCAATTCCCCTTGAAAAATATGACCGATGATTTCAAATAAACACTCATTTTCTAGCAAATCTTGTTTCTTTTCTTGGTACACGGAAGGTTTTTTCTCTTCAAAAAGAAAGCCACTATTCCCCGAAATTAGGGTGATACAATCACCAAAATAGTCTTTCACATACTTGAGATCATTTGCAATTGTGCGTTGTGTGACTTGCATCTTTTCTGCCATTTCACCAATTGTAAATAAACGATCTCGTTCCATCACACTCAAAACTCGAAATAAGCGCTTAGTTGTGCGATTACTGATAAATGCTAACTGTAAGTCTCTCATATTCTCCGCCTCATATCTCACTACGTCTTTTGTCTAGATGTTACATACATAACACAACAACAAAAAATGAGCAACACACGGCTCTTAATCACTTCATAAAAAAATAAGCTGCTTCTAAACACAAAAAAAGGATCAAATGCTCTTATGCTTTTCCATTATTATCTATTTGCTTACAAAACATTCTAATCTCATTAGCGATGGTGAAGAAGAGGAATGCTCTCGAGCTTCTTTCATTGCAAAAATCTTCTCTCTATGGTTTAATAGTTTAAACTTTTAAACCATACAGGAGAGACAATTATGATAGATTATGCCAATCTGCAACAAGATTTTTCTGAGTTAAGTGATTTTTTAATCGCGCTAGGTGACAAAAAAAGACAAGCTATCATCATTCGGTTGCTAGAAGCGGAAAATTGTGCTGGCTTACAGGTCACTTCCTTATTAGAGGCCACCAATTTATCTAGACCCGCCATTTCACATCATTTGAAAATCTTGAAAGAAGCCAAAATCGTGAATTTCAGACAAGAAGGAACAAAAAATTATTACTATCTCGATCACGAGCAAACAGAAATAAAGAAACTCCAATCTTTTTTGACGAAAGTCATTCACATTATGAACGAGAGGGACCAATCATGAAGAAAGTATTAGTTGTTGAAACAAACATTCAAAAATATGCTGGCACGAACGAAGCTACCGGACTTTGGTTAGGAGAAAGTGCCGAGTTTCTAGATGAAGTCTACCAACAAGGGATTGACGTTGATTTCGTAAGTCCATTGGGAGGCTTTGTTCCTCTAGATCCAAGAAGCATGAAATATATAGATCAAGCCATTATGAACATTTATCTGGAAGAAAATTTCATTCAGAACGGCTTGATTCACACGAAAAAAACCTCAGAGATAAATCCGAACGATTACCATGCGATTTATTTTACCGGAGGGCATGGTGTCATGTGGGATTTTCCTGATAATAAAGAGCTGCAAGAACTCGCTTTAGCCATTTATGAAAATAATGGGTATATTTTATCTGTTTGCCACGGAATCGCTGGTTTACTAAATATAAAAGATAGAGAAGGAAGCTTTTTGATTTCTGGAAAAAAAATCACAGGATTTACGAAAACAGAAGAATTTCTCGCCGGGAAAATGAACAAAGTTCCTTTCTTTAATCAAACCGCCGCAAAAGAAAGAAACGCTCAATTCAAAAAAAGACGCTTTTATAAAGCATTTGCCCTAAAAGATGGGCGGATCATCACTGGCCAAAATCCTTTTTCTGTACGTGCTGTAGCAAAACTATATCTTGAGGAGGTACAGTCATGCAAACAATTTTAGGAAGCAATGGACAAATCGGCTATGAACTAGCAACAGAACTATACAAAAATTACACAAATGAGCTTCGACTAGTTAGCCGGAAGCCTCAAAGAATCAATCCTACAGACCAGCTCGTTTCCGCAGACTTGATGGACTTTTCGCAAACGAAGAAAGCGATTGAACATAGTGAGATTGTTTACTTCACTGTTGGGTTACCGATGGACGCTGAGCTGTGGGAAACCAATTTTATGAAAATCACAGAAAATGTCATCCGCGCTTGCCAAGAAGCACAGAGCAAACTGGTTTTTTTTGATAATACTTATATGTATCCAAAGGATCGTACACCCCAAAAGGAAGACACGCCATTTTCTCCAGCAGGCAGGAAGTCCCTCGTACGCTCTAAAATGGCTCAATTGGTTTTATCCGAGATGGAAAGTGGCCGTTTAGATGCGGTGATTTGTCGAGCCCCAGAGTTTTACGGACCAGGCAAGACCCAGAGCATTACCAATACACTCGTCTTAAACAATATAGTCCACAATGCTCCCGTCAAAATACCTGTCAATAAGGACACTTTACGCACACTTATATGGACACCTGATGCTAGCCGGGCCATGGCCCTTATCGGAAATACGCCTAGTGCCTATGGCCAGACTTGGCATTTGCCCTGTGATACACCTCATAGTTTCCAAGACATGATCGATCTCGCCGAAAAAATTGAAGGCAAGCCATTGAAATACCGCGTCATTCCTTTGTGGCAATTTAAACTTGCTACGCTATTCAGTAAAAACGCGCGCGAACTAAGTGAGTTATTACCTAGATATACGATGGATAATCTTTTTGTCTCTGATAAATTCAAAAAGGCATTCCCTCATTTTAAGATCACAACGTTTGAAGAAGGCATTAGGCAGGTACTTGTTGAGAATAGGGCAGGATGACTGATGAGAAGCTACCCAGCTTTTAGTAAATCAAATTCAAAGGATGTTCGCGTTAGTAGAAAGTTGAATTAGATATACTTATTTTACCGTTAGCAAAACCGTTCATTACACCGTCACTATTATTAATAAAAAGGATATTCATCCACCCAAACACAATTAGCACAGGAATATAGAAAACCAATTAGGCGTAGGCCTAATTGGCTTTAATAAGACATTCTGTTTCCTTTTTCTTTGCTCGGGCTAATAGAAAAAAACCAAGCACTAAGAAGTAATTTTGAGGCAGCTAGACAACAATATAACTGAAGACGAGAACGAAAGAAAAAATTCTTATTTGCGACATTCGATTAGGCAAAAAATATATATGAACATCTATTATTAGCCATCCTTTTTTCTAACTCACATTTTAGTTAACCTTTTTATCTATCCTAACTACTATAAAAACTCTCTCACACGTTCTTTAACATGCTGCTATTGTTCCAACTTCTTTATTGCTAAAGCTAAGCAGCCGATCAAACCTGCATCGTCAGCAAGCATTGGAGTTAGTAGGTATTCTTCAAGAACAGGGGTATCCACATAGGAACCCATTTTTTCTTTAAACGCTTGGCGAATCAACTCGAGTAGTTGCGGCTGTTTCATTACACCCCCACCTAAAATTATTACTTCCGGTGCATATAGTAACGTTGTGTTATACACACACTGAGCAAGATAATCTGCCTCAATCGTCCAATAAGGATGATCAAATGAAATGGTCTGGGCTTTTCTTCCAAAGCGCTTTTCAATCGCGGGTCCTGAGGCTAACCCTTCCAAACAATCATGATGAAAAGGACAGATTCCTTCAAATTGATCTTCATTATGACGTTGTAAGAGCATATGTCCCATTTCAGGATGACTGAAACCTGCGACTATTTTCCCACCCACTACAGCACCACCACCAACACCAGTACCAACGGTGTAATACAGAACACTATTTTTACCTTTTCCATAACCTGCCATATATTCTCCATAACAAGCAGCATTTACATCGGTAGTCCAATAGATGGGAACCGACAAGGCGTTTTCCAAAGCTCCGACAAAATGATAATTTTGCCAAGCTAACTTCGGTGTGTTGGTGATATATCCGTAAGTTCTTGATTCGATTTGAATATCAATAGGCCCAAATGCTCCTACACCAATTGATGCGATATTTCCTTTGTACTTATCAAAGAAATCAAACACTTGCTTCATCGTTTCTTCTGGTGTTGTGGTAGGAAAACTTTTCCGTTCTATCACTTGTAATTGTTCATTACCAATCCCACAGACAAACTTTGTTCCACCGGCTTCTATTCCACCATATAACATTTTATCTACACCTTTCATTCACTCATTTTCAAAAAAAGAAACGTATTTGCACTAAGCAAAATCGTTTCTCACTAAAGGTTTCGTTGTGCCACCTTCGCCAAATTCAATCGGCAATACGGTACGTTTTTCTACTGTCTCTCCATTAATGACAGCAATTAATTTTGCCACTGCCACTTCCGCCATTTGCTTTGTAGGTTGGGCAATCGTTGATACGAGATAAGGGTCTCCTTCTGTCATCTTTTGACCATCAAATCCGATAACTTGTACATCCTCTGGTACGTTTTTCCCTATTTTTTCAAGCATACCAATGACAGCTAATGCCATCGGATCGTTGATCGTAAAAATCCCATCGATATCGGGATTCTCTAACAAAAAATTTGTTACACGTTCTGAGAGATGGTCTAAAGGTTCTAACATATCTAACGCTTTATAGGAAATCCCCAGTTGACGGCACTCGATCTCAAAATATTTTCGACGACTCTTCGTTTCATTCGGTGTTTCTTGGTACCCACCGATATATGCTACATTCTGACATCCTCGGCGATAAAGTTCATTTGCAGCCAAACGTCCACCGGCCGCATTGTCAGCGGTCACATAAATCACCTCTTCAGTGAAATAACGGTCGATACTAACAAAAGGCAGATTACTCGAAATGTATTCATCGATATCTGAATAAGTAATTCCAATGATGCCGTCTACTTTATTTTGGCTGACCATCTGGATATATTCTTGTTCTTTTTCACTATTCCCACTGGAGTTACACAAATAAAGCTTGTAGTTTTGTCTTTCTAATGCTGTTTCTACATGGTAGGCAAATTCGCCAAAAAATGGATGCCATACAGTGGGTAGAATCAAAGCAACCGTGTTCGTATGCTTCATCTTTAACCCCCGGGCATAAAAATCTGGTTGATAGTTTAACTCTGTCATTGCTGCTTCAACTTTTTCTCTAGTAGAAGCTTTAACAGAACCGTTATTCAATACCCGGGAAACAGTTCCTACTCCGACACCTGCTAATTTTGCGACATCTTTCATTGTTGCTTTCATAGTTGATCCCTCACATTTCTGCACAAGTTTAGTATAATGAATTTTGTCATAAATTACTAATTTTTTCAAAATACTAATAGCAAAGCCATGGGAAATCTAGCTATCTGTTCTTTTCTAAAAACATTATCCTTCAAAACCTATTAAATAATTGATACATCGCCTAAGCAATCAAACATTTATTTCACACTCGCTGTTTCAAAAGCTTGAATACGACTTTCTCCAATCGAATGAAACAAGATATCTCGAGCTTTTTCCAGCTCATAGAAAGTAGCCGTCATAACTTCTAACCCATTAATAAAGACTTCAACTGATGAGGTATCTCTAAAAATCTCAAGAACGAGCTGATTATCAATCAAAGGTACTTCAACTTTTCGGACATTCAGAGGGTCTTCTTCCGCCCCTGTAAGCTCTCTTCCTAGTTTCTGACGATCCAATTCAAAAACCTGTTTAGCAGTGTCATAAGTTAGTTTGAGACAATCCGTCTTAGACCGCAGTAATTCAATTGTAAAAACTTCTGCTTTCTCCAAATCTGCGACTAGATGTAAATATGAAGAATCCGACAGTGCGTTTCGAAATACGACTGATGTGTCAGTCACTGCGATATTTTCACTGCCTTGTTGATAAACTAAATGACTATATACAGTTGAGATGGGTTTTTGTACCAATCGATTTTTTTTCACTCTTAACTCTCGGGGCAAACTCATAGAGCCTGCCCAAAGATGGCCTAACTCATGTGTAGGCAATGTACGATCCCACATCTGCATCCAAGCAATCATCACCCGTCCACCATTAGGATCTGTTGTTGTTTGTGGTGCATAAAAATCCATTCCAAAATCCATTTCATGGAAATTATCAACTATCATCTGACCTGTTTCCCAGTCTACCTCACCAATACAAGCCATGGTAGAACTGATATTATGATATTCCAGTCCGTTCTTCTTGATTTGTATCGGTGACATGATTAAGACATCTCGTCCGTCTAAATGGAATAAATCAGGACATTCCCACATTATTCCTTGCTCTAAAGTCCCTTCTAGCAACACAGAGTAAAAGTGCCAAGTATACAAATCTGACGATTGAAACATCACTATTCTACCAGTAGACTGTGTAGATTTAGTAGCTACTACCATATAGTAAGCATCGTTGTGAACAATTACTTTAGGATCACGAAATTCTTGTATCAGCCCATTTTCACCTAGCTGTTTTTCTGCTACCACAGGATTACCATTGTATTTGCTAAAATGAATACCATCTTCAGAGACCGCCAAACATTGATGCTGATGGCTAATACCATCAATTTCTTGACAGCCTGTATAAAATAAATATAGTTTTCCGTCTCTTTCAATTGCACTTCCTGAGAAACACCCGCCGCTGTCATAAGGTTGATCTGGGGCTAACGCTACTGGTAGATCTTCCCAATGGACCAAATCACTACTACGCGCATGTCCCCAATGCATAGGCCCCCATCGACTATCGTAAGGATAGTATTGATAGAAGAGATGGTAATGCCCTTTGTAATATATAAACCCATTGGGGTCATTTATCCACCCAATGGGTGCGGAAAAATGATAGTTTTGTCGATACTGAGGGTTAACTTTTCCTCGCATCATTTCAATAAATCGATTTGCTTTATCCAAAATCGCCGTTTCTTCTACTAACACTTATTGTGCTCCCTTCAAAAAATTATCATAGCCAGTTTGCTTTATTTGAATCCATTCTTCCAAACCTACACGTTCCAATTCAGCAAGGTATTCTTCCCATTCTTCATCGATTTTACCGCCGGTGATCCACTCTGCTCTTTTGCGATAGATGTAATCCCACATATCTGTTTCAATTTTTGCTAATCGATCTGTTTCTTCTTTTTCTAAAAAGACACGCGGATAGATATTGTCTTCTGTAATATATGGCAAATACGTGTCATGCATCAAATCTAAACGCCACTTCGCATCATCTGGCATAGTAGTGACTATGCCGTAATAAGAATCAAGAACTGCTAATGGTCCTCCAGCTTCGGTTTTTTGTCTTAGTTCCCCCGGTGCTGTCCCCTCTAAAGGCAAATGTTTTAACATACCATCCTTTAATTCAAAAATATTGGCCTGTGCTTCATCACCGTAAGTTCCCCAGTTATTTTGGACAGACTGTAACGGTTCATACATTTTATCTATCCATCTAGCTGTAAGTTCCAAGTTTTTATTCGCACTAGTAATTACGAAACGATCTCTTGAGAAACCCATGCCATTCGTACGAGTAACGTGTTTCGTTCCATCTGGTCCCGCTAAGACTGGCAAGACGTCATAACTATCATCTGCACCCGTGATATTTGCTTTATCCCAAGTAAAATACACGCCATACTTATGTTCTTTTCCTTTGGCAACATACGTATTCCAATCTTGTTCGAAAGCCTCTTTATCAATAAGACCTTTATTATTCATTTCATTGAAATATTTGATAGCTTCTTTATACCCTTCTTTGTCAGCAGTAAATTGTACCTGGCCATCGTTATCAACGACTAAGTGGTCATCATTATCACCTAGACCGAATGCCCCCATTAAAAATTTTAAGTCTTCATTTCCTCCATTGTTAATAAAGCTAAAAGGAATTTCATCTGCTTCACCATTACCATTTGGATCTTGCGTCTTGAAAGCCTCCAACACAGTCATCAACTGATCAGTGGTTTGCGGCATTTCAAGACCCAAATTATCCAACCACTCCTTGTTGATCCAAGCCATCCCATTTACTGTATGAATCGACTCTTTTTCTTCGCCTAATTCTTCAATCCAAGGCATAGAGTAAATGTGACCATCAGGTGCAGTAGACATTTGTCGGTATTCGGGATTTTCATCAAAAATTTTCTTCAGATTTGGCATATAATCTTCGATCAAATCTTCAATCGGTACAATAACGCCACTTTCCGCCCAGTTTAATAAATCATAGTCACCTGCAGCGGCGTTGAAGATGGCATCTGGTAAATCACCACTAGCGATATCCAAATTTCTTTTTTCGGCAAAATCACTACTGTAGTTTGTCCAATCAATATGGAGATTGGTCTCTTCTTCTAACCGTTGGAAAATCAATTTGTCATTAGGATCATTGGGAGCCAAAGGGGCACTTTGAGACATCATTTTTAAAGATACTTTTTCTTTCAATGGAAAAGAGACATTTTCTAGTTCATAATCAGGGCTTGATTTACTCTTTTCTTTTGAGCCTCCACAAGCCCCCAAAATTAGTACGGAAGTAAAAACGATTGGCAGCATCCATTTTGCTTTCATCTTAAAATCTCCTTTATAATTTTTATTCATACAAATAGTGAACAATGCTTATCCTTTAACAGAACCAACTAAAACACCTTTATCAAAATATTTTTGGAAGAAAGGATACATTATGATTAATGGCAGACTAGAAATGACGATCGTTGCGTATTTGATTAACTCAGCAATTTGTTTCATTTCTGCCATGGCTGTATTGGCTCCCACCATGTCTTGTGAGGGTTGGTTTTGGATCAAAATATTTCTTAATACGAGTTGCAACGGCTGTAAGTCGGGATCTTTGATATAGATCATGGCATCAAAATATGAGTTCCATTGCCCAACAAAGGCATATAAAAACAATACGAACATAATTGGTTTAGCCAATGGAAGCATGACTTTGAACAGTATTTGCAAGTCATTGGCCCCATCGATAGTAGCAGCTTCAGAAAGTTCTTTTGGCAAAGCACTAAAATAGGTACGGGCTAAGATAATATTCCACACATTTATAGCACCTGGTACGATAATCGCCCATACACTATCTAACATGCCCAAGTTCTTTACCAATAAATAGGTAGGTATCAAGCCGCCACCAACGAACATTGTAATGACAAAAAAAGTCATAATAATCTTTTTCCCAGCCAAGTTAGGTCGAGACAAAGGATACGCAGTGATCATCGTAATAAATACAGTCAATAAGCTGAAGCTAAAAGAGTAAAACAACGAATTTATAAAACCGCGTAAAATGGAGTCATCTGCAAGTACCCGCTGATATCCTTGTATTGTCCAATCTTTCGGATTGAAGCTTATACCTTTATTGATCAAAGTAGCTGGGTCCATAAAAGAAGCTACCAGTACATAAATCAGCGGAACAATGGTGATGACGACTAAAAAAGTTACAATCACTCGATTCAGCCATAAGATTTGACGGTCGATTTTTGATAAAGCACTATTCATAATTTTCTCCTTTCGTTACAAGCCTTGACCATCGTTTAGCCGCTTGGTTATATTGTTGACAATCAGTAATAAAACGACATTAATAATCATATTGAACAGACCAACAGCAGCAGAGTAGGCATAATCACCTGATTGCAAGCCGACTTTGTATACATAAGTGGAAATGATTTCTGAGGCAGGGATGTTCATTGAAGTTTGCATCAAGTAGGCTTTTTCATATCCTACATTCATAATACCGCCGGCAGCCAAGATGAAGCTGATCACCATCACAGGCCTCAATGCCGGCAAATCGATATGCCAAATCTTTTGTAAAATATTTGCCCCATCGATATTTGCTGCCTCATATAAATCGGTACTGACTCCCGCCAGCGTCGCGGTGTAAAGAATGGATGACCAGCCGATTCCTTGCCAAATTCCCGATAAAATATAAATCGTTCTGAAATAAGCTGGATTAGACATGAACATAATTGGTTGCCCCGTAACCTTTTCTACTAACCCATTAATAGGTCCATTTGCGGATAGGAACAAAAACAGCATCCCCACGATAATAACTACTGAGATAAAATTCGGCGCATATAGAATCAACTGGATTTTCTGTTTTATTTTTTTATTGATAATTTGATTCAAGCTCAGTGCTAAAATAATTGGTGGAAAAAAACCTAACAATAAACCATAAATGCTAATTTTTAATGTGTTGCTCAGCAAAAGCGTAAAATTTGGTGAACTAATAAATTCCCTAAAGTGATCTAGTCCTACCCAAGGACTTTCCAAAATTCCTAGCATAGGATTATAGTCTTTAAATGCAATCACAGCACCGTACATTGGCACATACTTAAAGATAAACGTCATGATGATACCTGGTAAGAGCAACAAGTACATCCACTTATCACGCCGCAACTGTTTCTTTAATTTTTCCCACTTCGAGATATTTTTTTTATCCCGTTGTACCGCCCTTATCTCACCACCTGGTCCCAATGTCTTTTCCAATTCGATCTCCTCCCAATATATTTTAGAAACGTTTCCATTTTTGTTTAAAAAAATAAAAATTTAACGAAGATGCATTTTGGAAACGTTCCCACTATTTTCGTTTATAGATTACCATAGCCATTTTTTTAAGTCAATATTTTTTTGTAATTATTCTTTCACCCACACTAAGCTTCCTTCAATTCATTTATGGTTTTCGAAAATTGTTAAAAAATAAGGATCTCGATTATTTCATTAATCCTATTTTTCTCTACTTTTCTAGCATTCTTCTTTTATGAGTTTACTTATCACAACTTGCATTCCCTAATCTCTTTTCTAACAATCATTCACTGTTTAACCGTTCCAATCGGAAGATTATCTAGTTAATTATTTAAAAATAGCTCGGATTCACATTTATTTTTTGCGTTTTAACTAACTAAAAGCGAAAAGATAAGAGTTAGATATGTAAATGTATATAAGGTTAAGAGCTGTTAGATGAGCTTTTTAGGGGAATCTTGGAAAACTAAAGATATTCAAAAAAATTGTGAATTTACTCCAAATCAATACAAAGCTTTTCTTTCAAGTAATCAAGTTTTATATAGAGATGCTTGCGCTTTCCTCCTATAGCAGCCCCATACTTAGTCAATCTCAACATTCAGCTACGAAATGCTTTTGCATATGAATGATCTGTGATTAGCGACCGATCAAATCTACAATAATCATTGTATTCTCGATGTAAGAACGTTTAGATCACCACACAAAAAGCTAGTCAGGGACTGTTCCTAACTAGCTGTAATTACTTTTTCATCTTCCTGTACGTGCCCTTATCTAAGCTAATCGTTAAAGCTAGTTTCATCTTATAAAATCTTCGTAAAAAAGAGTTTCTCTTGACTACTATCTTCTTACTTTTAACTGATTTTAAGCTTCCCTGCAATCAGCCCCACTAGAAGCAATAAACTGCCGGAAAGAACAAACACCCACCGTACATCAAAAACATCTGCCACCTGTCCCATCAACAAGGTGAATAAAGCAAAAACACCGGAATTTAAGATGCCTGAGGCAGCGTAGATGGCAACCAATCGATCGGCTGCTACTTTTTGTTGGATTAATGAGGCTTGTGGGATATTTTTGATCTGGGAGAAAAGCCCGATTAGAACGGATAATCCTAGAATCAAAAAGCGGTCGCCTGATAGGGCAACGGCAACTGTGATCAGTCCGCCTAAAATAGCGCCCATTACAATCGCTGTTCGTTTGTTTTTATCAAACCGCTCGGAAAATCGCATCACCAACGCACTTCCTAGCAACGCGCCAACAAAATAAGTGGCGTTGATATAGCCCCACCAAGCATCAGGTGCCTGCATCACTTCTCGGACGAATACTAACACAATCACAGACACCCAGGCTGTATTGGCGATACTTTCCAGCATGTCCATGCCAACGATCACCCGAACAAGAGGATCTTTCATAATCCAGCGCCAACCGATAAACAACTGGTGCGCTAATGGCTGCTTTTCGTTTTTTTCTCGAGTCGTTCTGGGCAAAAACGCTAATACTATCGAGGCGCTTAGAAACAGAAAGCTGTCTAATAAAACCAACTGATGAACAGAAAATACCAGAAGCAAGGAGGTTCCGATCGCCCAGCTGCCGATGTTGACTGTTTGAAGCATCGAATTGAATATTCCATTGGCTTTGACGAGGCGATGCTTTTCCACATATTTCGGGATCAAGGCACGACTAATTGGTTCTGAACAGCCGTCCAAAAACGAAATCAATGCGACAAGGCAATATAAAACCAATAGATTCATCGTTTCAGCTTTCAAATAGAGATACGCGGTCATAAAAAAGAGTAAGGCTGTTTTGCACATCTGGCTGACCTTCAGCACTTGTTCTAAGCGAAAATAACTCGTGATGACCGGTGCGAGAAAGCCGGAAATGACACCACCTCCTGTTACTAGCACTGGGACAAGCGCCGCTGCCAAAGCAGAGTCCGTCCAGCTAAAAATAGAACTGATAATTGCCACAATATAAATGGTATCCCCGACATTCGCCACTGTTTGGCCAATGATCAATTGGGTAAATCCCTGATTCTTCTTCATTTGTTTTCCACCTTTACTTAGAAATAACGATTGCTCGTTTTTCTAGTTATTGATCGCCATTTGCTAAGTAAAGGATTTTATTTTGTCTGATTCATTTTTGTTCGTGCCTCCTCTATCTGGTGTTGCCTAGCTGTCTAATAGTTCTACTATACCAGATTGACGAGCAAAATTATCTTATGTACACTATAATCACATTGCTCAAGGAGGCGCCTATGAATAAGTTAGGAACCACGTATCGTAAAATCAGAAAAAGCCGTGGCATCACGCAAGCGCAAGTTTGTAAAGACCTGCTTTCAAGAACCACCTTGTCTAAATTTGAAAATGAAAAATTAACGCCCTCCGTTACCCTTTTTATCGAACTTTTAGCGCGAATCGATTGCGGTTTTGATGAATTTTTTTACATCGCCCAAGGATACCGTTTAAATGAAAAACAACAAATCTTGCATCAATTTTTCTCTTTGTTTTCCAACCAGGATCTAAAAGCATTGCTTGCTTTGAAAGAATAATGTTTACTTTTCCAAAGAACATCCGTCAGTAAAACCATTGACTTATTGTTGTATGTAATCGACTCTCTCACAGCGCTCTCAACGAATGCAGAAAAAGAAATTCCTTGCCTGCCCAAAGTTCTTTTGACGGTTCCCTGGGATGCACTTCAGACCTATTCCAATTGGACTCTTGATGATATCAAATTGATCAATTGCCTTTTATACCTCTTTCCAGTTGAAACCGCCCACGTCATTGCCCGCCAATTGATCCAACAGCTAAAAAAATACGAAGCACTTGAAAATACTGTACCTTTACAGTGTGCGATTCATTTGAATGTTGCCTTGCTTTATCTGCAAGAACAGCAACACCAAGAGGCGAAAAAAGCCGCGGATCAAGCCCTTCTATTGGCAAAAAAGAGCAAGCGCTATGATTACTATTTGTTAGCCACTGCTCGAAAAAGTTTTGCGATCAAAGATACGGATTTGTTTGCGCAAGCAAGACAGATGGCATCGTTATTTGAAGATAAATGGACGTGTGAGTTGATTGAGAAGGAAGGACGACTGTTTTTGGGTTGATGGCAGGTTTATTGGAGGATTACATTGTTTATAATGAGGGAATTGGTGATGAAAGTTTGTTTTGAGCTGAAAAAGTGACCAGCCCCTCCATCTTTTTTGGAGGGTGATGTTGTGATGATTCAGTCGATCGTTAATTGAACGCTGCTGGTGCTCCATTATATTAGATTTAGACAAGATCACACAGTTGTTACTAGCGGTCAACAAGCATCTTTACATTCCACTCTTTTAGATTTGACCTGCCACCCGGCGAAGGAGCCCACCAGAGTGAGGGTTATTTACATTCCACTCTTTTAGATTTGAACCCCGCATCTACTACACATTGAAATAATAAGCTTTTTAGCCCTCTTTCTGTCGATGTCCAAAATTTGAAGTAATTCATACCCTTAGATAACATTACATATCAAAAGAAGCTTATATTCTAAGTACTTTTCGTCATCTGTCGTAACTAGGGGAAATCAGGGTTATTCAAGATCGACAGACGAATCATTTAAAGCATTCTATCATCAATTTTGGGCTAATGAAACCAAACCCCTTGTTTTCGTATCATTTCAGCTTTATATTAAAAGAAAGATTCGTTTAAATTTTCTCAGGTCTTCTATTGAACGACTTTTTGTGTTGAATCATTTTCTACGCAAGGACAAAAATATTTCATTAACTAGGTGAACATCTTTGTGCCATAACTCTTAATATAACAACAAAAAAGAAGTGAAACCCAAAAATTATTTTACAATTTTTGAGTTCGCTTCTTTTTATAAACTTCCAGTGACATAACAATAGACTAAAGCCGAACTTTCTCTATTTGTACTCTGGTAAATAACCTGCATGGGCTTCAATTAATTCATCCACTAGGCAAGTAATTGCTTCTAGCGAGAGTTCTGAAGAGAGATGCGGATCTAGGTAAGCTGCTTGATAGATTTTCGACCGGTTCAATGTCAATGCAGCTTCGACTGTTAATTCTTGTACGTTGATGTTTGTTCGATTTAACGCTGCTAACTGGGTAGGCAGTTGACCTACATAGGTTGGTTGAATGCCGTTCTTGTCCACTAAACAGGGGACTTCAACACAGCAGTCTTCAGGAAGATTGGTTATGAGGCCTTTATTCAAAACATTCCCTGCTATAACAGAAGGAGTACCAGTTACAATTGAATCCATAATGTATGACGCATATTCATTACTGCGAGTATGGGTTAATTCCCCATTCATAACAATACTTTCCCTCATCTGATTCCAGTCACTAATTTGATTTTCACAGCGGCGCAAATACTCATCTAGCGGAATATCGAAACTATCGATTAATTCTGGGTACAAATTTTTAATAAAGTAAGGATGATATTCTGCATTGTGTTCACTGGATTCTGTGATGTAATAGCCAAAACGTTTCATCAGTTCAAAACGCACCGAATCTTGATGAGGATGTGGTTTTGCTGCTGCTAGTTCTCTGATTGTTGGATAAAAATCTTTCCCGTCTTTTGTCAATTCCAGTAAAAAAGCCATATGGTTGATCCCGGCGATCTTCCATTGAAATTCGTCAGCATTATATTGTTCTGAAATCCCCAGTTGCTTAAACAACTCTGACACACAAACTTGCACACTATGACAGAGTCCAACAGCTTTAATCTTCGTTCCTTTCAAAATACCCATCGTCAACATCGCCATTGGATTGGTGTAATTTAATAACCAAGCTTGAGGGCAGACCTCCTCCATTTCTCTTGCAAACTCTAGCATCACTGGCAATGTCCGTAGGGCGCGGAAAATCCCACCGATCCCCATGGTATCACCAATGGTTTGTCTTAGACCGTATTTTTTGGGAATCTCAAAATCAATCACTGTAGATGGCTGGTAGCCACCTACTTGGATTGCATTGATGACAAAATCTGCACCGG
Source organism: Enterococcus sp. S53 (assembly GCF_016516865.1). Taxonomy (NCBI): domain Bacteria; kingdom Bacillati; phylum Bacillota; class Bacilli; order Lactobacillales; family Enterococcaceae; genus Enterococcus; species Enterococcus sp. S53. Next base: position 11,080 of record NZ_JACVUH010000016.1, on the reverse strand, counting down.
TTAAAGCTTCTTTGCGATTCTGATAGGTTCGGATTTTTGCCCGATCATGATTGGCATTTTTATTGATCGTTCTCAACATTAGCTCTGATTCTCTAAGCCGCTGTTCATTGATATCGTATAATGCAATATCAGCCTCAGATAAACTTGGGGTCAGCATCGCATCCCCTAACACATTTTTTGCAAATATCGTACTTCCTGCACCAATAAATGTAATTTTAACCATATACTTGCTCCTCTCAATCTCTTCCATATTTTCTCGAAAAATCAATCTTCTATTTTCCTATTGGCAACATTCACTCCATCGATTGTTTGTCTATTTTTATCTGTAGCAAGACATAATTTTTCAACACTAGATACATTGATACACTTCCAGAAAAGAACAACAGAAACATCGGAAAAAGAAACCCTATACACGCTATGAGAATAAGCAAAGCCAAGACCTTAGCTGTTTGAACTGGAAATGCCAGTGCAAAGCATCCTGCTGAAAAAAAGGTCTGATACATCGATCTTCCCCAATAAACACTGATAGGAAACACATAGACAAGCATGGATAAAGTACCAATAATCGCTAATAGTATGGGAATGCGTAAACCGATAAACAGCGGCTCTTCGGAGGTTAAAACTATGTGAAAATTGATCCCTAAGCTGCCGAGAATCAACCAACAGATGCATCCTAATTTATTACTACGAAAAAATACTTTTTTATAGCAAATAAAGAAGTCCTGCGCTGTCCATTCGGTTTCACCATCAACGATGAAGCTCTTTAACAGAATGAAGCTAGTCATCGTAGCTGGAAAAAATCCAAAGAGACCAACCCCTAAAAGGGTAAACCCTAACCAGAGAATGTTGAGGTACGCAAATCTCATTACCCACTCTAGATACTGTGCCAGTTGATTGATTTTCACTTATTAATCATCCTTTTTTATCTATCCCTTGATCCCTGTCAATGTGATTCCTTCGATAATATAGCGTTGGGCAAACAAATAGACCAGAATAATTGGAATCACCGAAATCGTGGCACCTGCCATCATGTAAGACCAATTTGTCACATAGAGTCCTTTAAAGTTATTTAGCAACAAAGGAACCGTGAATTTTTCAGGCGTCGAAAGATAAATCAATGCATCCATGAAGTTATTGTACGTGCTCATAAAGATAAAGATCGTCATGGCTGCAAGCGCCGGTTTGATCAATGGTAATATGACACTCCAATAAATACGCGGGATGCTCGCACCATCCATCACTGCCGCCTCTTCTAATTCTTTGGGGATTCCTCGAATAAATTGTCTCAATAAAAAAACTGCAAAGGCGTTAAATAAAGCACCAGGAATGATCAATGGCAAATGCGTGTTTAACCAGCCTAACTTGTCCATAATCAAATACAATGGAATCATGGTGACTTGCTTAGGAATCATCATTGTCGCTAAAAATAGCAGAAACAGAGCCTCGGAACCTTTGAATTTCAATTTTGCAAAAGCATAAGCAGCCATCGATCCAGTGAAAAGCTGACTAACAACGACGATGATCGTAATGTAGAAGCTGTTCCAATAGGCGCGACCAAAAGGCATCGCTTGCAATGAATCGAGGTAATTTTGCCAGACAATCGGATTCGGGAACCAAACAGGTGGTATTGCAAAAATCTGTGTCATATTTTTTAAGGAACTGCCGATCGTCCAGAGAAAAGGAAAGACCATCAAAAAAGAACCGATTGCTAGTAATCCGTGTAAGCACAATTTGCCTACGCTAATTTTCTTATTCTTCATAATGAACCCACCTTTTTTGCGCATAAAATTGAATCAATGTAAGAACCAAAATCGCTACAAACAGGATAACCGCGCCTGCTGCACTTGACCCAAAGCGAAAATCAATAAAGGCCTGCTGATAAATGTGATAAACAAGTGTATAACTGGCTTTCCCCGGACCACCTCGAGTAAGAACAAACGCTTGGTCAAACACTTGAAACGAACTAATGATCGCCATAATGGATAGAAAGAATGTCGTTGGTGAAAGCATCGGTAAGGTGATTTTAAAAAATTGCTGCAACTTACTGGCACCATCCATTTCCGCGGCTTCATAATAGGATTTGGAGATATTTTGAATACCTGCTAAAAAAATTACCATGTTGTACCCTAGTTGCCACCAGATGCTTAACATAGCGATAGATAGCATCACGATCCGAGTGTCCGTCAGCCAATTAGGTCCTTGGATACCGATCATCCCCAATACCTGATTCAATATCCCAATATCACCATTTAAAATCCACATCCACATGACGGACACAGAGACTGAGCTTGTCACAACCGGCATGAAAAAGAACAATCGATACACATTTTTTCCAGTACGTTTATTCAAAACGACCGCTAATACCAGCGCCAAACTCAGACCGATCGGAACAGTGAATAAGGTATAGAGCAATGTATTGTATGTTGCTGTCCAAAAATCAGGATTGGCAAATTGATTGATATAATTCTGAATCCCTACAAACGTCCGAGCACCAAATCCATCCCATGACATGAAGCTCAAGCCAATTGCTATTGCCACTGGAATCAGAGAAAAAATGATGAGCCCCACTAATTGTGGCGTTAGAAATAACCAGGCCCATTTTGTTGTGCTTTTCCTCATTCTACCACCTCCTCATCTAATAAATATTGCTACGGTTGATTGGCTTCGATCAATTCATTGGCTGTTTTTTCCAAGCGTACTACAGCTTCATCAAGATCTAACTGCCCTAAGAAGAGTAGATCCAGAATACTTTCTAATTGATCACTTAGTCCTGGAACCAATGCCTGTTTATCTTCTACTTTACCGATATCTCTTGCATCGATTAAATAGTTGGCATGCTCAGGTATCGTGGCATTTTCAATGATGTCATCTGCTGTCGTCACAGAAGGAACAGCATTTCCCTCATCTTCTAACCGATCCCGTTGTCCTTGCTCCGAAGTATAGTAGGATAGAAAGCGCAACGCTTCTTCTTTATTTTTTGAATGATCACCTACCGCTAAATACGCGGTTGCAATAAAGCTAGGCTCGATTTGTTCACCTGTGTTAGTAGGATATGGAATGTAATCAAATTCTAATGCCTCATTTTCGCTGAACATTGGTGTAAACCACCGTCCCGCTGACACAAAGGCTGTTTGGTTGGACATAAACATGGCGTCCCCACCTTGCCCCTCTGGCAAAGCCCCTGCATAGGTGAAATTCCCGTCAACTACATTTTTCGTCAAATAAGCAAAGGTTTCTATTCCTCGTTCATTTTCAGGTAAAATAAACGAACCATCGTCCCCATACATTTCTCCACCATTTGACCACAACCAACTGAAGTAGTGATGTGCACCATTTTCTAGGACATGACCATATTTTCCATTAGCAGTGACCGTCTCATTTATCTTTTGGAAATTATCCCAAGTCCAATTTCCAGATTCATATAATTTTTGCGGTTCGTTAGGATCAAGTCCTGCTTCTTCTAGCACTTTTTTGTTGTAATACAACAACATTGGATTGGAATCGACAGAAACACCGTAGATTTGCTCCCCTCTTCGAGCAGGTCCCCAGATTCCTGAGGCAAAGTCATCAACTTTGACATAGCTATCCTCTGATTCCAAGAAATCTGTTAATTCAATCAATCGTCCAGTCGCAATCAGTTGCGCCATTTGTACCTCCCCTACATAAAATAAGTCAGGAGCTTGACTTCCTTGCAACTGCGTGAGTAATTGCTGCGCATACGTATCCCCAGGAGCAGGAATAAGTTCGATGGATACGTTTTCATTTTGTTTCATATAGGCATCAATCGCTCGCTGATATACTTCTTGCTCTGCTGGATTTCCCCAGGCTGTCATGGTTAGCGAAACTTTCCCATCATTGCTATTAGACTCACCATGATTTGATTCATTGGAACAGGCAGATAGAATCAGGATACTGACAAAACAAACTACCCCTAGTAAACAAAATCTTTTTCTCACATAAATTCCTCCTTATAATTGTTTGGTTGAAAATCAACTAAAGCCTAAGCCTTTCTCGCAAACTTTGTCTGGAAATCAAGTGGTAACGTTTATAAAATTCCTCCTTTCTCTTTCACTTACTATGATCGATCAAAGTTTTATCATTGGTGCTGTTAGGAAAGTCTTAGGTGTGTGATGAAACTCTTCTCCAGTTCGTGACTATGAGCATATTCTATTGAACTTTACCTTAATCATGAAGTTCCTTGGTAAGTTTAAAAATTAGTGTTGTATATGGACTTGCATTATCTGATTGATTTGACAACTCATGATAAAAAAGTAACTGGCAACAGCTGATTCCCATGGAAATAGATTGATCGAATGTATTTCTCAGCACATAGTCTCATTTCTATTTTCAACCTATAACAGATTTAATTAAAATAGTATCTATTTTGTATACAACTCATCTTATCACAACAAAATAGATGTTTAAACAGTAAAATCTATTTTATATACAAAACATACCTATTTTGTATTCTGTGATACGCTTTTATAAAACAGGTATGAGAGGTGCAGAATTTATGTCCCAACAAGAGAACTTATACGAACCCTCAAGAATAGGGGAAAATGTGGTTAATCTCAGAGAAAGTAAAAATTATTCTCAAGCGCATCTGGCAGAGCTAATGAACCTTAATAAAAATGTTCTCGGCAGAATTGAAAGAGGCGAGCGACCGTTAAGAGATACTGAGATTTTAAAACTAGCAGAAATATTTCATGTGTCTACAGATTTAATTCTTGATAATCAAACCGAAGCTATCCCTGATTTACAAAAGAATTTCTTAGACTATCGAAATAGCAGTCAAAAAGATATTTCTAAACAAATGTCGAAGTTTCTTGATTTTCTAAAAAAAGAACCTAACTTAACCTTCTCAGGAAAAGTACTTTCTAGTGAAGAGCGAAAGAACATCACTACGGCGTTTGAAGTGACGAGTCGTTTGATTAGTGAACAGTTATCTCGAAAATAGGATAGCAGTATCGTTGCATAAGACGATTTGAGAAGATTTTGAAAGAAGTAAGATGCCAATACATAAAAAAATAAGAAGTACTCAAGGATATTTCTTTTTCTTGAGTACTTCTTATTTATATATATGGTTGGGTTTCTTGTTACTTTTTTCATATTGAATTCATGCTTAAAGAAGTTTGGCGATTGACAAGAAACCCTAGTAATAAGAAGAGATACTACTTGAATTTTAATAGATATCCCTTATTGTTCTGATATAAAAAACAAAAAAGACACTTTCCAAAAGTCGAAAGTGTCTCTAATCTTTAATTGAATGGTACTCGATTTCTGAGAAATCTCCATCACATACTGTATTCGTAAGCGAATAAATTCGCAACGACCCCAATTAACGTTTTGAAAACTATGAAACCTTAAGAGATTTTTTAAGACCTGGTTGGATTTGCTAGAAATTAAATGATGTTCAAAACATTTGAAAGTAATGGTGTCAATTTTATAAAATACTGCGAGCTGAAACTGCAACTGAATAGAAATTTTTCCCTTAATGTTAATTTTAAAGCAGATAGAAAAAATTTTAATTTAATTACTTTTTTTAAATAATGGAGTACTAGAATCAGGTGTTACTATGGGTGGTATAACTTTTATACTTAACGGCATAGAGAAATCTACTCCAGTTAGAATAGCCTCACCTTCTCCTAAAACAGGAAGATAAGCTAGAATGTCTGAATTGGCAGAGGAACAAGATTGCCTTATAGCTTCTTTATCATTGTAATTAATTAAGCGATGAACTAAAAAAGTACCCATCTGAGATAAAGTTCCTACTGGGATATCCCTTGGCATTTGTGTAGATATACAGAGAAATAGTCCATATTTCCTACTTTCCTTTGCAATTTGATCAAAAGCAGTCAAGCTAGCTGATTGAAAATAGTCATCAACGATCACTTTATTCAAAAATTGATGAGCTTCATCTAAAACAAGTACAATAGGATTCTCTTTAAACTTTTGATTTCTTGCTAGTTTTAAAAGATATTTCCCAATTGCATTTGCTAAGATTTCTCGTGCTTGAAATTCATAACCTAAACCCTCAAATCCTATTCTAAGAAAAAAATTTTTCTGCTGTTCATCAGAAAGAAATCCTTCAATAATCTCAATCAGGTTAGCTTCTTTTTCCTGAGTATCATTAAAGATCATATATCTTCGTAGTTACCAGATTAGTTATTCTAGAAGATAGTCCGTAACAAAAATTGGCATCACGTTCACTAATTGGGCCAAAAAGCTTGCTGTCACTATTATCTGTTGGATAGATACACTCATAGATAATTTGTTTGCTTAATTTTTTTATATTGATATTGATATCTTCTGACTCAATTACTTCAAAATTTTGTAATTGATATCTCTCAAAACTTTTTATTATCTTTTTCGATTTCTTAAGATGTCCAGATTCAATGTCAATAAAATCCTTTATCTGATCTCTAGTACTTGGCTTGTCAATTTTATCTTGATATATTTTTACTATTTTCAATGAACGTATTGCCTCAAGTAGCTTAGGTTTTTGTACACCCTCAGATGGTTTAATTAAAAAGAATAAATCCTCTTTTGTTAGATTTCTATATGGAAAAAAAGCACTTTTTCCTATAGCAACAGATTGCACACTTTTTTTTATAGCCGCATACTCTCCAGTAGGATCTAACAAAATGACTTTAGACTTGTTATTGATCATACTTTCAATTAATTTTGCGATAGTCCAGCTTTTTCCCCCACCAGTTGTTCCCACTACTGCACAATGACGATTAAATAATGCCTGTTGACTCACACAAACCTCAGTTTCTGAATTAGATGTTAAATGGCCTAATCTAATATATGGAACATCCAAATCATTTTTTTGCCCAAATTTCATTACATATTTTTGAATAAAACTACTTGGACAAACAAAAACTTTAGCTCCTATATTAGGAAAAGCATTCAAAGTGTGTTGCGCATTTCCACTAAAATAATCAAAAGAAAGTAAAATTTCTACTTTAGCAGTTGGATGAAAATCCGAATTTTGAAATGATTTTTCCGATAACGTCAGTCTCTCTTTTTCAGGTAAGTCAATTTCTGAAATTTTGCCAATAAATCCAGCATTCTCTGCTTCAATAGTAACAAAATTTCCTACTAACCCACCATTAAATTCTTCTCCAGAAAAAATCGTTTTATTAAGCAAAGTAGATGATGGGAAATGAACCTTGACAAATTGAGGACTTACGTGGCTAATATATCCAATAAAATAGTTATTATCAAATGGATTTTTTTCATTCATCCGAACTCCCCCATTTAGCCGATGAGTAAATTTCAGAATACGGATAACTATCTACAAATTCCTCAAATGTTTGCTTAGTCAATATTACATTCCCGGTTTGAGATACTTCTTTTTTTAAATCTTCATATTGATCCTCAGCATCTATATTCGGAGCTACGAATACTATTGTTATACTCGAGTTAACACTTAATGCTTCATAAATCATGGCATTAATATGTGCATCTCCACAACTATATCCAACAATTATAAGTAGTGTATTCTTGGCTCTAGTTTCTTGCTGAAATCTGCTCATCATTTCAAAAAAAGGCTGTTGATAGGAACTTTCATACTTATTAGAGCTTGGATAAATCATAAGTGGGTCTTCGGATTCATCGCTAATAATTACTTCATTGTTTTAGCTAACCAATTTACTGAGCCATGGGGTTTATAAACATGAACTACATTCGGAACAAAGTTATCCTCCAAAACATTTTTATTAGTTATTCTAGTTACCACATCTAAATCAAAATTTGTTCCTTTGAATTTTCGAGGAAAATTAAAAGAAAAGCCATCAATAATCATAAATCCATTCTTTTCAGCTGCTTGTTCAAATAACGTATCATAGTTCAACGTAAACACTTTTGGTCTTGCATACTTAGTTTTCTTTGCTGCTAGCTTTCTTAAGAATTTGCGATGTACGCTATTCTTTGGTAACTTAAGTGTGCAACTTTCTTTTACCATATTTCTAAGTTGCTTTATAAATTCCTCTACGTCTGTATCTCCAGTAACATATTGATATAATTGAGCATGTGTAAGAAGGAATTCTAAGTTAGTAGTTTCATTTTTAGGTTTAAACTCCTTGAAATTTATTTTATTACAAAAATCTTGCAAATGAGAATAACCGAATTTATTTACCGCTTCTTCCCATAAACCCGACATTAATTTTCCTTTTTTATCACCAATTCCAACTCCAAAAGAACTTCCTGCACCAGTCAAAACGATTGTATTTTCATATTGACGTTTTAAGTGTTTCTGCAAGGCTTCACCTCTCAACCTGATAGCGACTTGCTCCCAAGTTTCATTGTCCTTTTTTTCTTCATTAGAAATTTTTTTACCGTTTACTTTAACATATTCTTCAGTGAACTCAATATCATTATTGTATTCAATATATATTTTCTCGCTCAACAACACACCTCCATTTTGTCATTTTAAAATAAGATTCGTATTTTCTTATTCTAAAATAATGACTTTTGTTATAGTTTCATTTGTAACAAAATCTATCTGACCCAACGGAATACCAAGAATGTATGATTGCAGTTTATCTAGCAATTTCAAAATTTGAAATTAAAGGATGTGATTAGTTTAGGGAGACGCATCTTACTTCTCCCTTAATCCTTAACTATTTCATTCTAGTCGTTATTTTCTTAGTGCAGTTATGTTTGTTAACTTAATTAAATTTAGAAGTGGCTGCTTCATTAGACTATTCCTAGTGAGTTTTGTTAAGTATCTCCCAAGTATTCTTGGATTCATCATTAAATAAGAAGCAGATCCTTTTTTTTGTAGTTTTCAATTTTTGTTTGTTCCCTTTCTTTATATTTTCTTACATTAAATGCTAGATTAACCGTGATTCTTCCGATTAATTGTTCTGTGAGGTCAAGACGTTTCGCCACTTCTGATAGAAATTCTTAATCTATTTGAGGATATGATAATAAAAATTTGTTTAAAGTTATTTCTTTGAACAATGCATTCTTTAGAAGGTGATATTGTTTCTATAAAACATCTAAATTGTTGCTCTTTAAATTGTAGTTAGTATAAAAAAATTGTTCACTGATGTAAGATCATCAGTGAACATTTTTTTTATACTTATTCTTCTTTATCTGCATTATAAAGAACTGCTCGTACTGAAACTTCAATAGAATTTTTTACTGCTTTATAATATGGATAATCTTTATGTGCTTCTTCAGCAATATGTTGAAGCTCTTCCAAATCTAAATTTTTAACTGCACTTTTAATCTCATCGTGTAATTTAGATTTCTCTTCGACTGGCTTTTACTATATTTACCTGTATGTGTAACTATTGAATGTTAATGAAATCCATATTGAATTCTAAAAATCTATATTACCTGATAAAAGACACTACCGCCTAATGAAAATAATTGTTTTGAATTTTTTTACTTCACGGTTGTATCAATTCTTAATTAATGACCAATTTCCTCTTAAAATGTTTCTGCATTTAAAAATTCATTCCATTGTAAAACCATTATTATACATTACTTTACTAAATTCTATATGACTTTCAAAGAAATATAATCTTTCAATTTTATTTAATTTTCACTTAAATAAATCAAACTCCATCTAGGATTATCTTTGACTGTATATCCAGTTAGTTCTCTATAAAAATATTTTTTGTCGCACTTAATCATTTGAATGATTTGATCTTCGCTCATTTTGAAACCCTTTAACACCTCATTTTGTGAGGACTCAACAATTTCTAAAATCATTTGTATTTCAGCATCAATACTGAGCAACTTTCCCATTTTAAGAAAAAGATTATCATCATCATAAAAGATCGCTTTGAACTGTTCACAAAGCTCGCAATAGTATTCAAAAATTTTAGGATAGCTATCAGTTATTTTCGCCTTTAGTAGTATTTTGTTTGAATAAAGCAAATACTCTTCGGGTTTTGTAATTGTTTCTGCTAACATCTTTCCACCACTCACTCCGAATATTTAAGCATAATTTGAAGGAAACTCAAAATGAATAATCACAACAGTTAAATTTTAATACAAGAAAATCGTTTGAGTTAATTTTAGTTATAATATTATTATAAACTAGATTTTGTCATTATAGAATACAACTATTTATAATGTCAGTTTAATTTTTTGACGAAAATAAACAATTATTCCTATAAATATCAATATAATAACGCCTAAGATTTCCATCCATACTAGATCTTGATCATTAGTTTTGGGAAGTTTTTTATCATGGCTACTTCCTTTTTCCGAATTTTCAATTGTAGAAATTGCTTTATTCTCAAATTCTCCTACATCAACTAAGCTTGGCTCACCCAGCGCTTCGCTTACAATCGTAAATTCAAATGGTGTCTCATCTAACACATATCCTCTAGGCGCTTTTGTCTCAATAAATTGGTAATCTCCTGGTGCCAGATTTTTTACCAATACAACCCCCTTATCATCCGATACAATATCTTGTATAACCGTTTTTCCTTCTTTATCGATGATCTTGAATTTTGCACCAGGCAATGGGTTTTCTTTGCTATCTGTTTTCAACAATTGTGCGGATCCTTGATAATTTACAAAACTTTCGCTTGCTACAACCACTTCGGGTTCATCTGCTGCTTCTGCTTTTATCGTGAAGTTGACTACTGTCGAATTAAGGATAAAGCCTTCTGGTGCTTTTGTTTCAATAAATTGGTAATCACCTGATGCTAAACCTGTTACTGATACTATTCCGTCAGCATTTGAAATTATTCCTTCTTTAATCACTTCACCTTTAGTATCTACAACTTTAAATTCTGCGCCAGACAGTGGGTTACCTTCACTATTCGTTTTTAACAATTGTGCAGATCCTTGATAATTTACAAAACCTTCACTTGCAATAACTACTTCGGGTTGTCCCTCTATTGAGTACTTTATAGAGAAATCTGTTGCTGTTGGATTAATAATGTATCCTTCTGGTGCTTTTGTTTCTATAAATTGATAGTCCCCTGGTGCTAATTCTGTGATTGATACGATTCCTTTTTCATCTGAAACAAGGCCTTCTTGAATGGCTTTTCCCTTATTATCTACAACTTTGAATTCTGCGCCAGACAGTGGATTACCTTCACTATCC
>NZ_JACVUH010000015.1:0-72056 GCF_016516865.1 Enterococcus sp. S53 | reverse complement strand
TCAGAAGACAAAAAGGAGCCCGCCAGCGGGGACTGGCGGGAAGGAGTAAAATGAAAAAGTGTTAGGGTTGTTTGTTGGTATACAAGTATCATACCGAGAAAACATGAAGAATTTTCGAGCGAAATTCAGGAATTGCGTGAATCTTTTGACAAATTATGCCTTCTGTTTGAATTTTTTCTTAAAAGAGAATTGACAAAAGGCACAAGCTTTGATAATTTAAATGAAACAAAATGCAAACGCGATGAAAAAGAAAGTAGAATCAAGGTAGTTGTCTAGCAGAGAGTTCCGGTAGGTGAGAAGGAACGACAACGAATGATTTGAAAATGACTTTGGAGCGGATTTTCTGACTAATTAGGAAAATACGGTTGCCCCGTTAACAAGCGACAGTCTCCGAGTGTTTTCGGGTACTGAATGAGGTGAAGCCTGTGAAGGTTTTGCAGATTAAGGTGGTACCGCAGGTGATGCCCTTAGCTTTGGCTAAGGGCTTTTTTTGTGTCTGCACGGTCAGCTGTTTCAAGCGCAGGTTTTGTTGAAAAGGAGAAAGGTTGTTGGGAGGAGAGAAAAATGCAGAAATTAGTGGTTCAAACCGATTTTGGTTTGCAAGATGGAGCGGTCAATGCGATGTACGGGGTAGCTTATCAAGTGGCACCGGAGCTGATCATTGCTGATTTGACTCATGAGATCGAGCCATACAACATTCATGATGCCAGCTATCGTCTGCTACAAAGCGTCACCTATTGGCCAGCGGGAACGGTCTTTGTTTCAGTGGTCGATCCCGGCGTAGGGTCTGATCGACGAAGCGTGGTTGCCAAGCTAGCGACCGGGCAGTTGGTTTTGACGCCAGATAATGGCACCCTAACCTATTTAGCGACTTATATCGGAATCGCTGAACTACGGGTGATCAATGAGGCAACTGAGCGGTTGGCCGGATCAGCCGAAAGCCATACGTTTCATGGTCGGGATGTTTATATGTATAACGCCGCGCGTCTCGCCAGTGGCGCCATCAGCTTTGATGAGCTAGGAACACCCGAACCTAAAGAAGCGATCCAAGTCTTTGCCATTGAAAAGCCAAGCCAAACAGCAGAAACGATTACTGGTACGATCGATATTCTCGATATCCGCTTTGGTTCGTTGTGGACGAATATTCCCCATACGTTCTTTAAGCAATGGCAGGTCCAATACAATGAGCCGCTGCTCGTCAGTATCTACTACCAAGATACACTGCGTTATCAAGAAGAAGTGCGTTTCGGACGCTCCTTTGCGCAAGTGTCGGAAAATGAACCTGTCTTATATGTCAATTCCCTATTGAATATTGGTTTAGGGCTCAACTTGGCTTCATTTGCTGAAACCTATAAAATCGGGACTGGCACGAATTGGAAAATTACCCTCAAAAAAAGGAGAAATGAAAAATGAATCAATCAAAATTTACAGTAAAACACATTGTTGCAATCGGTATCGGTGCTGCCGTCTTTTTCGTCTTAAAACGTTTCGTCACGATCCCGACTGGTTTTCCAAATACGGATATCGCCACAGCCTATCCTTTCTTGGCGCTATTAGGCGTTGTCTACGGTCCAATCGTTGCTGGTTTAGCGGGCTTTATCGGGCATGCCCTAGGAGATTTGACGACTTATGGTCCATGGTGGTCTTGGATCGCCGCCTCTGGGATCTTAGGGGTGTTCTTCGGACTTTTGACTCGTTGGATTCCAATCCAGCAAGGAACCTTTGGCGCTAAAGAAATTCGGACCTTCTTGATCGGTGAAACGATCGCAAATTTGGTTGTCTGGGTGATCATTGCCCCGATCGGGGATATTTTGATCTATGGCGAACCAGCGAACAAAGTCTTTACGCAAGGAGTCATTGCGGGATTGACCAATGCAGTCGTAACTGGGATAATCGGAGTGATCCTGCTAAAAGCCTATGCCCAAACCAAAACCAAAAAAGGCAGCTTGAGCAAGGAATCCTAACCAAAGAAATGTGTGAAGGCTAAAAAATGAAACAAAAAATCATTCAATTTACGAATTTTTCTTTCCAATATGATGCACAAGTGGAACCGACCTTGAAAAACATCGATCTAACGATTTATGAAGGAGAAAAAGTCCTGATCGTCGGTGCCAGCGGTTCTGGCAAAAGTACATTAGGAAAATGTTTGAACGGTTTGATTCCGCAAAACGACAAAGGCAGTAGTACTGGAGAATTGACGATCGGTACCAATGATTTTGGACAAGCTTCCATCTATGAGCTGTCTTTGACCGTCGGCACGGTGCTGCAAGACACCGATAGCCAATTTGTAGGCTTGACCGTAGCAGAAGATATCGTGTTTTCATTGGAAAACGATCAGCGCAGTCAAGCAGTGATGCAAGAGGCGCTGCGCGTTTGGGCTGAAAAGACCGACTTAATGGATCATTTGGCGAAAAAACCGCAGGAATTATCGGGTGGCCAAAAGCAGCGTGTTTCAATGGCAGGTGTTTTGATCGATGAAACACCGATTCTACTGTTTGATGAGCCCCTAGCCAACTTGGATCCGCAAACAGGTGTGGAAGCCATCAAAATGATCGACCAGCTGTATCAAGAGAAGCGTTTTACCACCATCATCATCGAACACCGCTTAGAAGAAGTGTTAGCCGCCGCTGTCGATCGCATCATCGTGATGGAAGAAGGCCGCATCCTTGCCGACAGTACACCGAATGAACTATTAAAAACGGATATGCTGCAGCAAGTCGGCATTCGTGAACCACTGTATTTAGCCGCCTTAAAAAAAGCGGGCGTTCCCGTGACCGACGCTGCTGATTTGGTCGCGGTAGAAGCATTTGCATCATCTGAGATTGCTGAAAAACTGACTCAGTTTCAAGAAAAATTTCCGAAAACGGCGCTTCCTAGCCACCAGCCGCCGTTGTTGGAAGCGAAGAATCTATCGTTTTCTTACCAAGTGGGCAAACCAATCTTGCAGGCACTGGATTTTACCATCCATCAAGGAGAAATGATTAGTTTGGTCGGGCATAATGGCGCAGGAAAATCAACCTTGTCCCATTTGATTACCGGCTTTTTGACACCGACTTCTGGCAAGTTGCTTTGGCAAGGAACAGACATGGGCAATGATTCCATCAAAGAACGAGCGCAAAAAATCGGGTATGTTTTGCAAAACAGCAATCAAATGCTGTCAAAAAACTTCCTGTTTGACGAAGTTGCCTTAGGCTTGCGCAACCGAAATGTCCCAGAGGCTGAAATCACAGAAAAAGTTCATCAGACCTTGAAAATTTGTGGTCTTTATCCGTTTCGCTCATGGCCATTGTCGGCACTAAGTCATGGGCAAAAACGCCGAGCCGCCATTGCAGCGATCCTCGTCTTAGATCCTGAACTCATTTTATTGGATGAGCCAACAGCAGGACAAGACTATCGCCATTACACCGAAATGATGCAATTCTTACAGGAGTTGAACCAGCGGGGATTAACGATCGTTATGATCACCCACGATATGCACCTGATGTTGGAGTATACACAGCGGACGATCGTTTTGACGCAAGGAACGATTTTGCTGGGCGCACCGCCAGAAGTTGTTTTAGCAGACAAACAAGTGGTGAGTGCCGCGAACCTCAAAGAAACCAGCTTGTACACACTGGCGACCCTTAACCAGCTGACAGATCCCGCCGCTTTTACTGCCGCCTTTATTGCCAGCGAGAAGGAGGGACACGATGGAGAGTAATCTAATCGGCTATCTTGACCGCAAAACGTGGATCCACCAACTAAGCGGTGCCGCAAAACTGATTTGTTTTTTGCTGCTATCCGTTATCGGGATGATCTCTTATGATACGCGTTTTCTTATTGGACTGGCATTGTTTTCGGTCTTTCTATTTGCCAGTGCTGGAATTCGCTACCGAGATATCGCTTTTGTGTTGAAATTTATCATCTTCTTTTCGCTTTTGAATTTGGTGGCGGTCTATCTTTTCGCACCAGAATATGGGGTGGAGATCTACGGTACGCGCCACGTGATTTTTGAAGGGATCGGTCGGTATACATTGACCCAAGAGCAAGTGTTTTATGAGCTGAATCTGTTGATCAAATATTTTGTCACGATTCCCCCAGGGTTGATTTTCCTGTTTACCACCAATCCTAGTGAGTTGGCGTCCAGTATCAACCGCATCGGGATCTCCTACAAGATCGCCTATGCAGTCGCACTGGCTTTGCGTTACATCCCTGATATTCAAGAGGATTTTCGGACCATTGCCAAAGCGCAGCAAGCACGGGGCGTGGAGCTTTCTAAAAAAGCACCTTTGCGCAAACGCGTGACAGGCAATGTCGCGATCGCGATTCCTTTGATTTTTTCCAGCTTGGAACGGATCGACCATATTTCTGCTGCCATGGAGCTAAGAAGGTTTGGCAAGCATAAGCAGCGTACTTGGCTGAAAGCTAAGCCGATCCAAGGCAAAGATCTCTTGGCGATTGCTGTCGTTTGCTTGATCGTAGCGGTTGGATTGTCCTTGATGGTCCTTAATGGCGGACGTTTCTACAATCCGTTTCGTTAACAAATCAACCCATGAAAACTTAAAAAACGGACGCATTGTCAATAATGAAAGTGGGACGGATGATTCAGAATTGATTCATCCGTCCCAGAAATGATCGAGCCAAAAAACGCAGGATAGTCAGTCAATTGACTTTAGCGAGTGCTACATTTGCTAAAGTCAGTTGCTGCTAGGTCTGCGTTTTTTTGCCGATAAAAAAAAAGAGCCCACCAGCGGGGACTGGCGGGATAGGAGTAAAAATGAAAAAGTGTTAGGGTTGTTTGTTGGTATGTATTAATAATAGCGGGAAAATGTGAAAAAAATAGGAAGAGAAAGCAATAGAAGTGTGTCAATCTGTTGATGATTTTCGTAAAACATTCCAGCGGAAGCCTTTTAGATCTTTGATTGACGGAAACACGAAATAAGGCTACACTGATGGCATCAAAGCAGTACAAGGAGGGGACAGGATGGATGCCATTACGATCAACGGACTAAGCAAACAATACAACAAGAAGTACGCCATCGAGAATGTATCATTGCAAGTGGCAGAAGGAGAGATTTTTGGCTTTATCGGACCAAATGGTGCGGGAAAATCAACGACCATCAAAGTATTGTTGAATTTTATCAAACCAGATGCAGGACAGGCGGCGATTTTTGGACGAGATTGCCAACAAGCAGCCAAAGAAATCAAAACGTTTACTGGGTATGTTTCCAGTGATGTACGGTTTTATTCAAAAATGACGACAGCAGAATTGCTGGCATTTACGGCAGATTTTCATCAAGTCAAGCAGCCAAAAAAAGAGATTTAGGAGTTGATGGAACTTTTTCAAATTGATCCAAACAAATCGATCGCAAAACTTTCTTTGGGCAACAAGAAAAAAGTCGGGCTTGCGAGCGCCTTGATTGCACAACCGAGAATGTTGATTTTAGATGAGCCGACCAATGGCTTAGATCCCTTGATCCAAAAACGGCTGTTTGAAGAGCTTCTCAGAAGAAACAAACAGGGGATGACGATTTTTCTATCCAGTCATGATCTGCATGAAATTCAGAGCTATGCCCACCGGACCGCCTTTATTCGTGAAGGACAGATCATCACCGTGAAAGAACTGAGTGAGGAAGAAAATTTCGGCAAAGTTGTAACGCTCACGAATGAGGATAGCCTCTCATTAGCCGGCTTGGAAAATGTACAGGTTCTTGCTCAGGAATCACATACCGTGCGTTTTTTCTATCAAGGGGACATGAATCAGCTGGCACATTTTCTAACCAATCCTGCCATTAAAGAGTTCACGATCGAACACCCAACCCTTGAACAGCAATTTATGCTCCTGTATGAAGGAGGTTCTCAAAAATGACTTTAATGAAAATCGATCTTAAAAATACCTTCAAAGGCTGGCTAGTCTGGGCGATCCTTTTTGCAGCAATCATTTTTGCATTTACGGCTATCTATCCTCAAATGATTACGCCAGAAATGAAAACGTCGTTAGACCAGATGTTGGGCTCTTTCAGCCCAGAATTACTAGGCATCTTTAACATCCAACTGACAGGACCCTCAAGTTTGGTTTCTCCAACAGGTTTTTTCGGGTACTACTTTCAATACTTATTTATTGCTGCGTGTATTTATGGGATGCTTTTAGGCTTGAACAGTCTGATCACTGAAGAATCAGAAGGAACGATCGAGTATTTATATGCTCAGCCTATTAGCCGCAGAGAAATCGTTGGGTGGAAGTTCCTCGCTCGATTGTTGTTGCTGACTGGCTTTTGGCTGATTGCCTATGGCAGTAGTCTGGCCTCATTTGCTTTGTTCAAACTACCTGAAGATGACCTGTCCGCTTTTATTGAAGAAATCAGCAAAATCTTCGTTGCCGAGTATGGTGTCTTAGTCTTTTTCCTCTGTCTAGGTTTCTTTTTATCCACGATCTTGCGTTCCAGCAAACAAACCGCCAGCGTCGGCTTAGGCTGCGTGTTCGGTCTGTATTTGCTCGGCATCGTGGGGGAACTCTACGATAAATTGGAATGGCTGGCAGGACTTTCACCCGTGCGGATGGCATTACCCGTCCAACTCATGGATAACGGCGCCACATCAGTCCTATGGGTACTGCTGCTCGGTATCATCTGTTTCTTTGGCACCTTTTCCCGTTATGAGCGCAAAGACTTGCAGGTCTGAGTATATCAATCAAAAGACAAAAAAGAGCCTGTCAGCGGGGACTGACAGGCAAAGGAGTAAAAATGAAAAAGTGTTAGGGTTGTTTGTTGGTATGCTTATATAATAGTCTCGAAATGTGAAAAAAGTATGACGAAGCAGGCACGTTTTTGCGAAAAAATCATTGCGAAAGTTAAGAA
Organism: Enterococcus sp. S53; assembly: GCF_016516865.1. Taxonomy (NCBI): domain Bacteria; kingdom Bacillati; phylum Bacillota; class Bacilli; order Lactobacillales; family Enterococcaceae; genus Enterococcus; species Enterococcus sp. S53. The sequence goes on along the minus strand of NZ_JACVUH010000015.1, from coordinate 65,220 downwards.
AGCGTAAAGCGTCCCTTCACCAAAAGGCTTGAAGGGGCAACAAGAACCTAAAATCACTCCGAAGCAGCAGGCGGTTCATGCTGTTTCGGAGTGATTTTTTAGTTGAAGCTACTTGCTCAAGTCAAGGCTATCGACATTAAAGGTGTCGCCATGTGCTAAGTCACCATAACGATAGCCACGGTTAAACCAGTCCACGCGTTGCTGCGATGTGCCGTGCGTAAAACTATCTGGAACAACATAGCCTTGGTATTCTTTTTGCAGCGTATCATCCCCGATGGCATTGGCAGCTGTGATTGCTTCTTGAATGTCGCCAGCTTCTAAGATCGGTTGTCCTTGATAGGTTTCGCCTTGCAAGTATTTCGCAAAAGTACCAGCTAAGTAGTCAGCTTGCAGTTCCAAACGAACGCTGTACTGATTGTATTCCTTCTCTGAAACTTGTTGGCGGATTTTGTCCAATTGTTGGGTGATTCCCAGCTCATTTTGCACATGATGACCGACTTCATGGGCGATGACATAGGCCATTGCGAAGTCGCCGCTTGCGCCATATTTATCGGAAAGCTCATTGGCAAAGCTAAGATCAAGGTACACATTCTCATCTGCTGGGCAATAAAACGGACCAACCTGTGACGTGGCATAGCCGCATGCCGACTGCACGCTTCCCGTAAATAATACGAGTGTCGGGTCTTGATAGGTTTCTTGCCGCTCTTGAAAAACGTCTTGCCAATAATCTTCTAAATAGCCGAATACGACTGCGGAAAACTCTTTTTCCTCCGTGTACTCACTGGTGCCCACATTTTCTGTCTGGTAATTGGCTGCTTGACCGCTGACACCCAAGACATCCGGCAGCGAATTTAAATCACCACCGCTAAACAGGAAAAATAAAACAGCGATGATCACCGTACCGATCCCGCCACCAGCAGCCAACATCCCGCCTGAGCCAGATGATCGCCCCGTTCGATCATCGACATTTCTGCTTTGTCTACCCCCACGCCATTTCATGTTATCTCCTCCTATATAAATCCTAGCTTAATTATAAGAGAAAGGCGGCAGATTGTGAAAAAAAGCGCCTTGAAATTGTTATAAAATGCCTTCAGGAGCCTTGAAAATCAAAGTGTACACTCCTTTTAATCATTCTTTAATCTAACAATTAGCCTTCTAATTTGTTACAGTAGCAATAAAATAGAGGTAGAGGGTGAGCGTATGAAAATGAATTATTCGGGGACATCGGAACGAAGGATTTTGATTTTTAAACGGTTGATTGCTGGCGAGCACCTCAGCTATCAGCAGTTAGCAGAGGATTATTTCGTTTCCCGCAGCAGTATTGCAAAAGATATTTCTTATTTAAAAGAACTGTTTCAAAAAGAAAGCTTGCGCCTGAGATTTGATAATTCAGGTACATTTTTTGAAGGAAGTGAATCCCAGATCCATCGGGTGCTCAAACGCTTTTGCTTAATGATGCTGGATCAACCAGCGGCGTTTTCATTGTTGGTGGAACCTGAGAAATACCAGGAAGTAAATCAGGCGTTTCGTCGAGCGTTAGTGGAAAAACAAGTGGAAATGCCCGACAGCTATATCCAAAGTATCGTCCTTTCCATCGTGCTGCTGATCGAACGGGCGAGTCATGCGGAAAACTTAGTGATTGAAGAAAATCGCCAAGTGGGGAAACTGTTTTTGGAGTTCGACAAATATCCGTTAGTCTATGAGCTACTGAAAGAAATCGAAGAACAGCACATTTATCAATTTTCACCAAAAGAAGTGCAATATCTAACCTACCTGATTGTCGGTAGCGGCTTGAAATTTTTTATGAAAAGTGAAAAAGTTCCTTTCGTCTTTCGGGGAAAAGTACGCAACTTGATTCAAAAAATCAGCGAAGGCTTAGGCACCGACTTGACCCAAGACAATCGATTGGAAGAAGATGTGACGATCCATCTGTATCAACTGCTGTTGCGGATCGAAGCGCAAACCACAGTCATCAACCCTTTGTTAGAGGAAATCAAACAAAACTATCCTGCCTTGTATGGCGTGGTCTGGTTCTCGCTCCATGATTTTTTGAAAGCGTATCAAGTGGGGATCTCTGATGATGAGATCGGATTTGTCACGATCCATTTTCAAGCAGCGATCGAGCGAATGCGCCGCATGAACAAAATCATTTTTGTCTGTCCCAATGGCGTCGGCACTAGCTCGTTTGTCTCTGCGAAAATTCGTCGCATTCTGCCAGAGATCGACAGTATCGAAACCGTTTCAGTAGAAAAATTAAAGCAGATGGACATCTCGGCGATCGATTTTATTATTTCAACCATCGATCTTGTCGGGATTCAAAAACCTGTGGTGCGGATCTCGCCTATGGTGACCAATCGCGACATGAAGCGGATCATGAATCACTACATCGATTTAGTCATCGATAATGAGGCGGAGGTCGATCAAAATGGTTTACTTCTTCAAGCCCAATCGATGATCCAGCCAACCGTCTTTTTCGAGCGATTTGCCAGCAAAACAGAAGCCATCAATTTTCTGATCGAACAAACCCCTTTTAGTGATGAAAAACGAAAAGCGCAGTTTCAGCAATCCGTCATTGAAAGAGAGCAGCTACAATCAACCTATTTAGATAATGGCTTTGCCATCCCTCATGGCAATCCGAATTATGTCGAAAAAACAGCCATCTCGATTTTGCTTTTGGATCAGCCAGTAGAATGGGGCAACCAAAAAGCCGACATCATTATTTTATTGATGATCCGAGAGGATGAGACGCAAAAGGTGGAACCAATGATGAAATTGATCATGCAAGGAATCGAAAACAAAGAATGGTTCCTATCAAAAATGTTGGAGGTTAAATCAGAATGAAAGTGAAGGATTCTTTGCCTGAAAAGCATATACAAACGGATGAGACAGTGACAGATTGGCGCTCAGCCGTAAAATTAGCCAGCCAGCCCTTGCTGGATGAAGCGCTGATCACGTCAGCTTACATCGAAGCGATGATTCAAAGCGTGGAAGAAAATGGTCCTTACATGGTGTTGGCGGATTACTTTGCGCTGATGCATGCCCGTCCTGGAGAAGGGGTTTTGGAACAAAGTATGAGCCTTTTAGTAACGAAACAGCCCATCGATCTTGAGGGCAAACCGGTGCGGATATTTCTTGTCTTAGCCGCCGCAGATAGCCAAAGCCATCTAGAAAGCTTGAAAGAGATCATGGCGATCTTTATGGATGAAGAAAAATACAACGTGATATTAAATGGCGATCGGGAACAAATTTGTCAATTATTCCAATAGGAGGAAAAGGATATGAAAATTTTAGCAGTATGTGGATTTGGTGTAGGAAGCTCAATGGTATTGAAGATGACGATCGACAAGGTGATCAAAGAGTTAGGGTTGACGGCAACTGCCGAGAATACTGATTTATCGACGGCAAAAGCGACACCAGCAGATGTTTATTTTACGAGTAATGAATTATTGAATGAGTTAAAAGCATCCGTGAAAGCACCCGTTTATCCAATCAAAAAGTATATGGATAAAGAAGAAGTCAAACAGCAGATGGAAAAATTTTTAGCTGAAAGAGAGGGATAATCATGAATTTTGTCACGGATTATATTTTAAAAAATCCGCCAGTCCTACTGGGGATCATTGCCATGATTGGGTTATTGGTACAAAGAAAACCTTTTGCAGAAGTCGTCAAAGGAACCTTAACAGCTTCCTTCGGGATGGTGGCATTGACGGCTGGGGTAAATATGTTAGTGGGAACGATCGCACCGATCAATGCAGCGGTTCAAACCCAATTAGGCGTTGCTGTGTCAGATGGGCTCTCTGACATCACCTTTACGGCAGAATACGGCGGAACAGTAGGATTAGCGATGTTTTTCGGACTTGTCATTCATTTATTGATTGCTCGCTTTACACCTGTGAAGACGATTTTCCTCACAGGTCACATGTTGTGGTGGTTCCCATTTGTCATCGTCGCTGGGGGCGTTGAAGGCGGGCTTACCGGAATCCCATTGTTGATTTTAGGGGCGGTTCTATCTGCTTGTTACTGGTCCTTCATGCCATGGATCATGCGTAAATATGTGTGGGATGCCACAGGCGATGATTCATTCTTGATCGGTCATCCAACGGGGATCTTGTCATTGGTTTCAGGCTTTGTTGCAAAACGGGTCGGAAACAAAGAAAAATCGACGGAAGATTTGAAAGTGCCAGAAAATCTCTCGTTTTTCCGTGAAATATCGATTACTGGCGCGTTAGTGATGTTTTTGATGAATATTGTTATCGGTTTGATTGCGCCCGTATTAGTTCCTGAAGGGGGCAACTTGGTGATGTTTGCGGTTGATGCTGGCTTGAACTTCGGTGCAGGACTATTGATCATGTTGTATGGGGTACGTCTTTTGATCAACCAAATCATTCCCGCCTTTCAAGGGATCGCAGAAAAAGTCGTTCCTGGAGCGAAACCAGCTTTTGATGTGCCCATCTTGTTCAACTATCGTCCAAATGCTGTAATCATCGGCTTTATCGTGGCGATGATCACCTCAACGATTTTAGTGGTCATTGCCAATACGACCAATGTCTTTGGCATTTTGATCGTTCCTTTAGTTATCACCAGCTTCTTTGAATGTGGCGGTGCTGCGGTGATTGGCGAAGGACAAGGGGGCTTGCGAGGTGCCATTATTGGTACGATCACAGCTTCTGTCGTTATGGTAGCACTCGTTGGGATCTCTGCAGCGTTGTTCTCAACGACGATTCAAAACTGGATCTTGATTTTCGGTGGGAACGATTTATCTCTATGGGGTATCCTTGGTGAATTGATCGGCAAGCTGTTTGGAGGGGTTTAAATGTTTCAATACTTTGAAAAAGCAAAAGAACTATTGTCTATTGTAGAAGAAAAAGAAGCACCAGCGATTGAGCAAGCCATTGAATTACTGACGCAAGCCAACTTGACCAAAAAAGCCATCTACATTTTTGGCGCAAGTCACGCTGGGATCTTAGCTGAAGAGATGTATTATCGAGCAGGCGGCATGATCACCATCAACGCGATCTTTGGAAGAGAACTGATGCTTGATCGCAGCCCAATCACCTTCACTAGTAAAATGGAGCGCTTAGAAGGCTACGGTAGTGCCTTGGCGGCGACCCAACCCTTTACAGAAGGTGATGTGCTGATCTTGCATTCGGTGTCTGGGCGAAACCCAGTTATCATCGATATGGCGCTTCATGCCAAAGAAAAGGGGGTCAAGATCATCGCATTAACGAACCTTACCTATTCGAAAACAGTCACCAGCCGCCATACTTCAGGCTTGCGTTTGTTTGAAACGGCGGATATCGTCATCGACAATCATGGGGAGATTGGCGATGCAGCGTGTACGATTCCTGACGTCGAACAAAAAGTCGGCCCCACATCCACCGTAGTCGGCGCAACAATCTTAAATGCGATCATCGTTGAAGTTTGCCAAAAACTAAAAGAAGCCGGTGTCGACTATCCGCCGATTTTTTATTCAGCGAACCTAGATGGCGGGGATGAATTGAACCAGTCCCTGTTTGAAAAGTACCAAGAAGCGATCCATTATCAGCTGTAGGTCAAGAGTTAGTCGTTCCTTAGCGAAATAAGACGGTCAAAGAAACCATTCAAGACATTTTCTCCTTGCGAGAGAATGTCTTTTTTTACTTACTTGTTAGAAAAGGGCCGGAGCATAGGGATGAAAATGCGATTCAAGCAAAGATGGCTTAAACTAGAATTATGTATTTTTACTTAATAATGGTCTTTAAAAATAAAAATATATAAAATAATAGCTAAAATATGAATAAAATACTGCAAAAACGATTGTTGTTTAACTTCTCGCTCGGTATAATTAGCTTGGGAGCTACAGCAAGACAACAAATAATGAATAAAAAATCTACAAACCGTTGATTAGAAAGGAGCAGCTTATGGAGTAGGTAGAGAGGAAGATCGAAAAAAGACAACATTGTAAGAGTAACAGGTGGGGAATTCTTCCACATCTCTAACTTCCAGCAATTAGCAGAAATCTTTGAAAAAATTCGTTACGAGCTATTTGACGAAGATATCCAAAAGCTGCAAATCGAACTTTCAGATACTATTGCTCAAAATCTTCAGACGACCAATGTGGAGTCTGAACGTTTAGCAGCATAGAGTTCTTTTTAAGGAATATGAATTTGTTGTTCATCAAATGGTTATCAATTAGTTTTTTTACTAGTGAAAAGTAATCATTTGATGGACATTTTTAATATATTTCCAAATCCTTAAATGAAAGGAGCGAATTGAATGCAAACAGATAAACGAATAACCTCGAAAAGTAAGAATGACGTAGTTAGAGAAAATCACTTATGTCTAGTTTTTTGTGTTTTACTTTTTTGTTTCACTATCAGTCACTTTTTTATTTTATCTGTAGAATCAGCCGAAGTTTCAGACACTGATTCAAATCAGATGGAAGGCACCTTAGCCGCGATCCTCAACAGCGAAAGAATTAATCCAGAACCCACAAAGCCACTTACTGAACCATTGCTAGAAATCGTCACAGAGCTACCCGATTCAGAACTAATGGTTCCCTTTTTGGAATTGATCTATGCAGTGACACCAAGCGAGGGGGAAACGCTGGAAGAAGTCTATGTTAAGGTAAATGGCGTATTCGATCGACATTTGTATCAAAGAAAAGCGGGAGAACCTGAAGTCACAGAGCGAACATTCGGTGAAGCTCGTCTCTTTCTTTCTACCGATGAACAGAAAAGTAAATTTGAACTGGTCGCCGTCGACAGTAGCAATCTAAGTGCCATCTACCCCATTGAGCAATCATTTTTTATGGCAGAAAATCCTGTGCCGCCGTTACCGTCTACGGCTGATGTATCAACGATAGATTCTCACGGAGAAGAAGTGACTTTCATTAATAACAGACTTCAACTTCAATTAAGTAGTAGTCATTACAATCAAGAGGACAGGATGAAGAATGAATCAGCGGTTCTTCAATTGCTAGATGAACTCTCTTACTATGATATTGAAATGATTGCTGGACCAAATAAAAACGGCTCTGTGACAGTTGGTTTGAAGCAAAACTCTTACTCATCTCTTTATCATCTTATTAACGATTTACCCTCTTTTTCTGATTTTTTAATAACTGATGCAAAAATTGAAGAAATCGATTTGGCAACAGCTGAACTGATTCCAAGGGAAGATTCTTCAATCAATCGCTCTGGTGAATTAGAGCCGAAAATGGTAAAAATTGGCTGGGTACCGGGTTTGTTTTTCCGAAGATATCAGCACGATATGATAGGGTTTAAATTACAAGAGGAAACCTCGTTTTTAAACCAAGAATCGTTTCCTGAAACTTATCTTAGTAGGGAAATGATCAATAAAAAAATCGATGAAGTCGTTTCAGAGATTGACGGCGTTCGTATAGATGGAAACCAAGCAAATGATCTTAGTGGAACCAAGCTATTTTCGAATATGAATATTCGGAATGTTCATTTAGAAGGAAATTATCCTTTTGTTCGTGTGAGCCTACCTAGTCATTCACCCAGAGAATTAATAAAAAACGCCAAAACACTACTAAAGGATCATTCGGAAGTTTTTGAGAAATCCTATCTAATGATTGTTACAGATATAGAATCATCATCTAGTGTGGGGATACCAGAAGTTAACACTCAGGGAAGACAATTGCCTGAGTTTGAGCATGAAGTCTATCGTTATTGGGCGACTATCAATAAATATGGTACTGTATCCTCTTTGATTGAAATAGGCTTAAAAGGGTTATCCATAACTATGAAAGTGATGTTAGGTATTATGATGCTTTGTGTCACTTTGACGTCTGGAATAATTGTTTACCGAAGGAAAAAAAGAGTATTGTGAAAATTTAGAAACATATGCATCAACCTTATTAACGATAACAGTTCGATTTTGTACGTAAGGAATGAATGGAATGAACAAAAACAAGCAATCATTAAAATCAAAAAAACTCTTTCGCAGTTACAAAATTTTCTTCCTGATTTTCCTTGCTCTTGCCAGCAATCTTATTACGAGCATACAAGTATCAGCAGCCGAAGGACCAACCGACCAGTCCCAAGGCGTCTTAGCTGACATCCTCAACAGCGAAAGGAATACCCCAGAACCCACAGTTCCGCTCACTGAACCATTGCTGGAAATCGTCACAGAACTTCCCGATTCAGAATTAATGATTCCCTTTTTTGAATTGATTTATGCAGTGACACCAAGTGCCGGGGGAACGCTGGAAGAAGTCTATGTTAATGTAAACGGCGAATATGATCGGCACTTGTATCAAAGAGCGATAGGAGAAACCAAGGTCACGGAGCGAACATTTGGTGAGGCGAGGCTTTTTCTTTCTGCTGATCAATAGGAAAGTAAATTTGAATTGGTCGCCGTCGATAGTAGTGGTGCTGTCAGTAGCTATTTTATTGAGCAGTCATTTTGGTTATCCGAAAATCCTAAACCGCCGTTGCCGACTATCGCTGATGTAACGACGGAAGATTATTATGGGGAAGAAGTGACCTTTATTAATAATCGGCTCCATCTCCAATTGAACGGTGAGAGTTTTACGCAAAAAAATGATGAAGGGTTCGAAACGATGCTTGACCTTGTTCTTGATGAATTTTCCTACTATGATATGGAGCTGATCGCTGGACCAGACAGAAATGATCGAGTAGTGATCCAGTTGAAGCAAACCTCGTACAAGGAACTGGGTAGACTAATTTCTGATCTCAAGTTATTTACGTATGATGTGATTGCCAATGGGGGGAGAGAGGAAATCGGTTTAGCAGCGGCTGAACGTCTCCCAAAAACAGAGGAACCTGTCAATCGTTCTGTAGAATTCAAACCAGAGATGCTAAAAATCGGCTGGGTACCTGGTTTGTTTTTCCGAAGGTATCAGGACAACGTGGTAGGTTTCAAGCTGCATGAAGAAACCACATTTTTAAATCCAGAGTCATTTCCTGAAACTTATCTCAGTAAGGCGCTGCTAAAAGAAAAAATCGATGAAGCTGTTGCAACGATTGGCGGCGTTCGTTTAGAAGAAAATCAACCCATTTACCCTAGTGTAAAAGTAGGGGTAGCAGGAAATACACCAAGGAATTTAGTGAAAAAAGGGCAACAACTACTGACGGATTATCCCGAAGTCTTTTCAAAAGGGTATGTAATAATCAGAGAAAGGCAAAATATTTATGGTTATGGTACCACAGACGAATACAAACGACGATGGCGTGTTAGGAGTAATTTTGAAGAACGGAACTACCCTATCTGGGCAATCATCAACCCGAATGGCAAAATTACGTCGTTAACGAGTATGGGCTGGGATGGCGTGACTGTTAGCATGGCGTTAGTGATAGGATATGGTTCTATCGGCTTTATTGTGTTTATATTTGAATTTTTTGCTTGTCAAAGGGCAGAAAAACGGAAGAGGAAAAGGCAATCAGGTAAAAACTGATTCTCGTTGGCCATTCTTAAATTCTAATAGAATTCTGTTACCTCCAAAGAAGAAAGGAGTAAAGCAAATGCAAGCCGAGGGACAAACTAATTCAACAGAAGAGAAATTTTTTGAAAATATCTTTCCCATCTATAAAATCTTTTGTCTGTTTTTCTTTACTCTTGCCATCTATCATATGACCAGTTGGCAAGTATCAGCAGCCGAAGGACCAACCGACCAGTCCCAAGGCACCTTAGCCGCCATCCTTAACAGCGAAAGGAATACTACAGATCCCACAGTTCCGCTCACTGAACCATTGCTGGAAATCGTCACAGAGCTACCCGATTCAGAATTAATGATTCCCTTTTTTGAATTGATTTATGCAGTGACACCAAGTGCGGGGCAAACGCTGAAAGAAGTCTATGTCAATGTAAACGGCGAATACGATCAACATTTGTATCAAAGAGCGATAGGGGAGCCGAAGGTCACAGAGCGAACATTTGGTGAAGCTCGTCTCTTTCTTTCTACCGATGAACAGGAGAGCCGATTTGAATTAGTCGTCGTCGATAGCAGTAATGCAAGGACTCATTATCTCATCCAGCAACCCTTTTGGTTGTCAGAAAACCCCGAACCGTCATCACCGACTATCGCTGATGTAACGACGGAAGATTATTATGGGAAAGAAGTGACCTTTATTAATAATCGGCTTCATCTCCAATTGAATAATGAGAAATTCGTGCAAGAAAATGAAGTGAATGCCAAAAAATTTTTAGATGATTTGCTTGATGAACTTGCATATTACGACATGGTATTGATTGCTGGTCCAGACAAGAATGCCCGAGTAACGATTCAGTTAAAACAAACACCTTATAGAGAGCTTAATAGATTTATTTGTGATTTAGAAACATTTACTGAGGATATTGTTACCGATGGAGAAATTGAAGAAATGACTTTAGCAGTGGCTGAACGATTACCGAGGACAGAGGAACCTGTCAATCGTTCTGTAGAATTCAAACCAGAGATGCTAAAAATCGGCTGGGTACCTGGTTTGTTTTTCCGAAGGTATCAGGACAACGTGGTAGGTTTCAAGCTGCATGAAGAAACCACATTTTTAAATCCAGAGTCATTTCCTGAAACTTATCTCAGTAAGACGCTGCTAAAAGAAAAAATCGATGAAGCTGTTGCAACGATTGGCGGCGTTCGTTTAGAAGAAAATCGACCTTCCTATCCTTATGTGGAAGTAGGTGTAGGAGAAAATACACCAAGGAATTTAGTGAAAAAAGGGCAACAACTACTAACTGATTATCCCGAAGTCTTTTCAAAAGGGTATGTAATAATCAGAGAAAGTCAAAAACTTCATAGTGTGCCAGATGTCTATCTACGACGATGGCGTGTTATGAGCACCTTTGAAGAACGGAACTATCCTATCTGGTCGACCATCAATAGGAATGGCACAGTATCATCCATATACAAAATGGGCTTAAGAGGGTTGCCGACTATCGTGAAACTACTAGGAGGCGCCGGTCTATTTTGTGGCATTCTGAGTTTCGCCATCTTCATTTACCGAAAAAGACCTCCTCGCAAGAAACACGAGTTTTGGGGTTGAAATTCGTTGAAGGACAAATGAATTTCCTTTCATTACGAAGGTGTGCTTCAAAGGCAATGATTTATTTCTATAAGGTAGAGAATGTTTTTGTGTAAACCTTTTGGTTCCAAATGTGTAACAAATTAGAATCTGATACAGCATACGATGTGGTGCGTATCTCAAATCAATAAAAGAAGGGAGTTAAATAGATGCAATTCATTGATTATGCGGAATCAATCGTCGAGAGAGTCTTTAGGGAACTCTTTCGCCACTTGAAAATCTGCTACCTGCTCTTCTTTACTCTTGCCACTTATCACTTTACAAGCATACAAGCACCAGCAGACGAAGTATCAACCGACCAGTCCCAAGGCATCTTAGCCGACATCCTCAACAGCGAAAGGAATAGCCCAGAGCCCACAGAGCCGCTCACTGAACCATTGCTGGAAATCGTCACAAAGCTACCCGATTCAGAATTAATGATTCCCTTTTTTGAATTGATTTATGCAGTGACACCAAGTGAGGGGGAAATGCTGAAAGAAGTCTATGTCAATGTGAACGGTGAATATGATCGGCATTTGTATCAAAGAGCGATAGGGGAGCCGAAGGTCATGGAGCGAACATTCGGTGAAGCTCGTCTCTTTCTTTCTACCGATGAACAGGAGAGCCGATTTGAATTAGTCGCTGTCGATAGCAGTAACAAAAGGACTTATTATCCCATAGATCAGTCATTTTGGTTATCGGAAAATCCCGAGCCGCCGTTGCCGACTATTGCCGACATATCAATACTTGATCGTTATGAAGGAAAGATAGCTTTTGTACATAATCGTCTCCATCTCCAATATAATGACGAGATACTTACAGGAATAAACGAGCAAAACGGCGAAACGAGTTTAGATCGGCTGTTGGATGAACTTTCTTACTATGACATGGCGTTGATTGCTGGACCAGACAAGAATGAGAGAGTAACGATTCAGTTAAAGCAAACTCCTTATAGAGAGCTTAATAGATTCTTTTGTGATTTAGAAACATTTACTTCTGGTATTGTTACCGATGGAGAAATCGAAAAGATGACTTTAGCTGAGGCGGATCAGTTACCCAAAACAGCAGCACCCGTCGATCGCTCGGTTGAGTTTAAACGGCATATGTTAAAAATCGGCTGGGTACCGGGTTTGTTTTTCCGAAGATATCAGGACAACGTGGTAGGTTTCAAGCTGCATGAAGAAACCATTTTTTTAAATCCCGAGTCGTTTCCTGAAACTTATCTCAGTAAGAAACTGATAAATGAAAAAATCGACGAAGCTGTTGCAGCGATTGATGGCGTTCGTTTAGAAGAAAATCGACTTTCTTATCCTTATGTGCAAATAGCTGTAGGAGGAAATACACCAAGGAATTTAGTGAAGAAAGGGCAACAACTACTGACGAATTATCCCGAAGTCTTTTCAAAAGGGTATGTAATAATCAGAGGAAGGCAAAATTTTTATGGCTATAATACCACAGCCGAATACAAACGACGATGGCGTGTTATGAGCACCTTTGAAGAAAGGAACTACCCTATCTGGGCAATCATCAACCCGAACGGCACAGTTTCTTCGTTAACGAGTATGGGTTGGCACGGCGTGACTGTCAGCATGGCGTTAGTGATAGGATTTGGTTCTATCGGCTTTATTGTGTTTATATTTGAACTTTTTGCTTGTCAAAGGGCAGAAAGACGGAAAAGGAATAGACAATCAGGTAAAAACTGATTCTCGTTGGCCATTCTTAAATTCTAATAGAATTCTGTTACCTCCAAAGAAGAAAGGAGCAAAGTGAATGCAAGTCGCTGCGCAAATAAATTCAACCGAAGAGAAATTTTTTGAAAATATCTTTCCCATCTATAAAATCTTTAGTCTGTGTTTCTTTGCTCTTGCCATCTATCATATGACCAGTTGGCAAGTATTAGCAGCCGAAGGACCAACCGACCAGTCCCAAGGCGTCTTAGCTGACATCCTCAACAGCGAAAGGAATACCTCAGAACCCACAGAGCCACTCACTGAACCATTGCTGGAAATCGTCACGGAACTTCCCGATTCAGAATTGATGGTTCCCTTTTTAGAATTGATTTATGCAGTGACACCAAGTGCGGGGGAAATGCTGAAAGAAGTCTATGTCAATGTGAACGGTGAATATGATCGGCATTTGTACCAAAGAGCGATGGGGGAGCCAAAGTTCACGGAGCGAACATTTGGTGAGGCGAGGCTTTTTCTTTCTGCTGATCAACAGGAAAGTGAATTTGAATTGGTCGCCGTCGATAGCAGTAACAAAAGGACTTATTATCCCATAGATCAGTCATTTTGGTTATCGGAAAATCCCGAGCCGCCGTTGCCGACTATCGCTGATGTAACGACGGAAGAGTATTCCGGTGAAGAAGTGACCTTCATTAACAATCGGCTCCATTTTCAACTTGATAGGGAGCGCTTTAATCAAGAATTCGGGTCAAACCATGAAACGGTTTTAGACAAATTGCTTTATGAACTTTCATATTTTGGTGGTGAACTTCTATCCGGTCCAGATAAAAATGATTTTGCAACAATTCGTTTGAAGGGAACTACTTATGGAGAGCTTGAAAGGATTATACAGAAGTCAATCTCAGAATCCTATGGATTTATCGCTGATGGAAAGATCCAAGAGATAGCTTTAGCCACATCAGATTTATTGCCTAGTGAGGAAGAACCTGTCAACCGCTCCTTTGAGTTAAAACCTGAAATGGTGCGAGTTGGTTTTGTTCCTGGATTGTTTTTGAGAAGGTATCAAAACAATGTGTTGAGCTTTCAATTGCATGAAGAAACATCTTTTTTGAATGCTGAAACGTTTCCAGAGACTTACCTTAGTAAAAAACTGATAGAAAATAAGATTGATGAAACAATTACAGCAATAGATGGGATTCGCTTGGAAAGAAATCCTTCTAGTTATTCTCTTTTCCGCGTAAAGGTTGCTGATGGGACACCTAGAGAATTGATAAAAAAAGCCCAAAAACTATTGGCAGAGCACCCCAACATTTTTGCAGAAGCACGTTTAGCTATATTGGCAGACATAAAAACACCACGTTATGCCACAATTCCTGAATACGAAAGAAAACCTCTTGATAGGCGATTAAATCACTTAGAACAACAAATATACCAATTTTGGGGAAGGATTAATGAAAATGGCACAGTTTCTTCAATGGCAGATATGGGCTTAAGAGGGCTGCCGGCTATCGTGAAACTACTAGGAGGCGCCGGTCTATTTTGTGGCATTCTGAGTTTCGCCATCTTCATTTACCGAAAAAGACCTCCTCGCAAGAAGCACGAGTTTTGGGGATAACGTTCATTGATGGGCATGTGGAAAGTCCTTTCAAGCTGAAGGAAAACGGGGGAAACGCTGTTGTCTTTAAGTGTCGAAACAGTGAAGGACAACCTTCTTTCGAGAAACCAACATTCGATTAAAAGCTGTGATGAACGCCTAGCTGACGCTTGTTACCTTTAAGAAAATCGAACTGCTAGCAAGGGAATTTCTGCCAAAAAGAATATTTTGATCGTACGACTTTGATCCACGCAAAGCTAACCACTGGAGCCTTGGTTACATAAAAAACCTCTCAAAAGCAGCTGGTCGCTGATTTTTGAGAGGTTTTGTCTACCAAGAGATAGCTATGGTGTTTTTTCCAGTTGAAATTGTTTATTCAAATTCTTCATACTCATTTGGGTCTTGCCCATCAATGCGGCCGTCTGCTTTGTTTAACTGATTGATTTGATTGATTTCATCTTCAGTTAGTTCAAAGTCGAAGATCGCAAGATTTTCTCGTTGATGGGCGAGGTTTCTTGATTTTGGAAGGGGCAAAATGCCACGATCCACATGCCAGCGCAAGATGATTTGACCAGCTGATTTTTGGTATTTTTCAGCTAATTCAGTGATCAGTGGTTCTTTCAGGGCATCGCTGCCACGACCTAATGGGCTCCAAGCTTCCGTTACGATGCCGCGCTTTTTGTTTTCTGCGACCATCCGTTCTTGGACCCAGTAAGGATGGATCTCAATTTGATTTAGTGCAGGAGTCACACCAGTTGCTTCAATGATGGCATCCAAATGTTCTGGTTCAAAATTGGAAACGCCGATGGAACGGATCAAGCCTAATTTTTGGGCGGTCACTAAGGCTTGCCAAGCTTCGACATATTTGCCGCGTTTTGGTAATGGCCAGTGGATCAAAAAGGCATCGAAGTAGTCGAGCCCCATGCGAGCAAGGGATTCTTGAATGCTGGTTAAGGCATCATCATAGCCATGGTATTTTCCTGGTAATTTTGAGGTGATATAAAATTCTGATCGTGGGATACCCGAGCGACGGATCGCTTTGCCGACAATGCCTTCATTGTCATAATTGGTTGAAGAATCGATCAAGCGATACCCGTCGGCGATCGCTGCTTGCAGCTGGCTCAATCCTTCGCCACCACGGATCTGATAGGTACCGATGCCCACTGCGGGGCGTAAATTGCCGTCGTTTAATGTCAGTAAAGGTGCTTTCATAAAATGATTCCTCCTTTTCTTCTCTACATTCTACTCTAACGCTTTTTTGACAGGAACGTAACCAACTTGCTCAAACAGACAAAGAAAAAAGAGCAACGGTTTCTGTTTCAGAAACAATTGCTCTTTTTGATCAAATTATTTTTCAGGCGGTGTGCCATACATTTTTGGTGTGACTTGATCGAGTTTTGGCGCTTTTCCTTCGACTTTTGGTTCGTCTAGCCATTGGTATTCGCCTTCACCATCAAGGGCTTTGCCTTTCGCCCAAGAGCCTTCTTTACTTTGGTCGCCTTCTGAGAAGTTATAGAAATCATAAGCGATATCTAAGCGTTCGTTTTTGCGGTCAAAGGTAGTCGGCACTAAAATCGAGCCTTCGTTTTCTTCCAATTCTTTCACGGCAGCTGCCCAGAGATTTTGGTGGTAGCTATCACGTGCTAATAAGACCGAAAGTAAGTCTTTGACCCCACGGTCATCGATCATTTCATAGATGCGTGCTACTTGCAGACGACCTTGTGATTCCGCATTTAAGTTGGCACGGAAATCAGCAAGTAAGTTGCCACTAGCAATGATATACGCACCTGACCATGGATTGCCGACGCTATCAGCAGGACGTGGTCCTAAGCCTGCAACGATGGCATGTTGCGGATTCATTCCAGAAATGATCGCACCGATCGTTGGGTCTTTTTTCATAGCCGCTTCTTGATCTTCCACAGGTGCACCTTCCAGTAGACGTGCAACCATCGTTGCTAACATTTCAACGTGTCCAAGCTCTTCAGTAGCGATATCCATTAACATGTCTTTGTATTTTTCTTCCCCACGGCAGCTCCATCCTTGGAATAAGTATTGCATGGCAACACTCATTTCTCCATATTGTCCACCGATTAATTCTTGAAGGTATTTCGCAACTAACGGATTTGGTTTTTCTGGTTTAGCTTCAAACTGTAATTCTTTCTGATGACGAAACATACTATTCCTCCTAAAATTTTTTATTGGGCCCATAAAAAGTTTCTCATGAATTGAAAGGTTCGTCTAATAAAACGCACTTTGCCAAAATGAAAAAAGCATTGAAAAGAAAAGCCATTTATTTTGACAAAAAGCCTGAAGCGTTAGATAGTGGAATTAAGAGAGAATTAGAAAAGGAGCGAGTCACCATGTTTCAGTATTATAAAATGGAAGACCGAAAAATAAGCATATCTTCGGAGGAGGATTACAATTGGCTGGTGGTTTCTGGTACAGATCCAGAGGAACAACGACACTTGTTAGATAAGTATCAACTGCCCGAAGATATTTTTATTGGCGCCAATGAACCGGAAGAAGTGTCGCGGTTGGAATACTTGCGCAACACCAAGTTAAATCATCCGATTCTATACACCTTGATCGATTTATCGGAAGTGACTGAGGATCGAATCGAAGACCGTCTTGAGCCTGTGACTTTTATCTACACCAAAGATCTGTTGATTACGTATGTCTCCCATCAATCCAATCTGATCAAACGATTGATCGAAAAGCATGAACAAGATATCCAACGGTATGAAGATATCGTTGCCTATTCGACGTTGATGATCTACACCCATTACATCAAAGGTCTGCAGGAAATGAAGAAGCAAATCGATGATTTGGATCAAGCAGCTCGTAAAACGACGGAAAACAAGGAATTGTTTAACTTAGCCGATACCGAGCGAGACATGGTCTATCTTGATCACACCTTGCGGGACCAAAACCATACTGTCGATCGATTGATGGATCGCAAAGAATTTTTGGATCGTTTGGATAATGAAGCACTCGTTTATGACATCAAGCTGCGGCAGAAATTTGCCATGAAAATGGTCACTATCTATCGCGACTTGCTAGAAACCATCGGTGGCTTGTTCTCTGATATGATGGACAACAATCTAAACCATCTGATGAAATACTTAGATTCTGCGGCATTAGTGGTGGCTGTGCCATCCTTGATCGCGGGGCTATGGGGGATCAACACCGGAGGACTGCCAGGAAAAGACAATGCGATCGGTACGATCGTCGTCTTTGGCTTGGCTATTTTAGTCGGCATTTTAACTGCCGTCTACTTGTCACGAAAAGACTTTTCAAAATAAAAAGCGCCGCTGCTCTGTGGCACCGTTCATCCATAAAAGGAGAAAGGTGCGACGAAGCAGTCGGCACTTTTTTTATTTTAGTCCGCTGTCTAAATTGCTGTCGAGAATCCAGCGCTGAAAGGCGAGGAAGACCAGCAGCAAAGGCAAAATGGAAATTACCGAGGCAGCGATCAAAATCGTCCAATTGATATTTTCCGCGCCCACCAAGCTGCGGATCGCCACTTGCAAGGTGTATTTTTTCGGATCATTCAAGACGATCAAGGGCCAGATATAATCATTCCACCGCCACTGGAAGGAAAAGATCCCCAGTGTCATAATGATTGGTCGGGCAATCGGCAGCATGATTTTCAAAAAGATCATCCCATCCGAAGCGCCATCGATGCGGGCTGATTCAATCAGATCGTCAGGAACGGAGACGAAAAAGGTTCGGAACATAAAGATACCTGTTGCTGTATTGATGGAAGGGATGATGATCCCCAATAAGTTATCATATAAGCCTAGTGAACGAATGACAGAAAACGTTGGGTTCATGATAACTTCCGTCGGCAGCATGGTGGTGGCGATGATACAGATGAAGAAAAAACGCAGCCATTTCGCATCATATTTTGCAAAGGCATAGCCACAAGCGGCGCTGACTAGGATCGTCAATAAAGTGGTGACCACCGCTGAAATCAACGTATTATTGAAGTAACGAAAGAAATCCAATGTTGTCCAAGCATCAATAAAGTTTTGAATGGTTGGATTTTCAGGAATGATTTTCAAGGGATAAGCAAATAGTTCAGTCCCTGGTTTAAAGGCACTTAATAAGAACCAAAGTAGTGGGAAAAGGTACAGCAGGGAAGTGATGATCAGTGCCAGCGTTAAAAAAAACATCGCTGACTTTCTTGTGACAGGTCGTTTGGTTTTGATGATCTTAGATGTCATTCTTGCCGCCTCCAATCTTCATTTGTGCTAAGCCTAACAGTAAAAGAATCACGAAAAGTACCATGGAGGCAGCACTGGCATAGCCAACCCGCATTTTGTCAAACCCAGTCGTATAGATATATTGCACGATCAACATGTTGTCGGTTCCTGGACCACCATTGGTCAGCGATTGCACGAGGGCGAACTCTTTCATGGCACCGATCGAAGCCAATAAGATGACCATAAAGGAAGTCGGTCGCAGCATAGGCAAGGTGATGTAGCGCAATTTATGCCCAAAGTTGGCGCCGTCGATCTCGGCAGCTTCATACAACGAGCGGGGGATATTTTTCAAAGCTGCAGTAAATTGCAGCATGTTAAAGGCAGTCCCGCCCCAGATGGCAGCCAAAATAATGACAGAAAAGGCCGCATTCGAGTCGGTAAACCATGGGACAGTTTGTTGTCCCGCTTGCTCTAGAATAAAGTTGATAAAGCCAAAGTTTTCACCAAACAGCCATTTCCAGATAACCCCAGCGATGATCCCAGAGATGGTCCATGGTAAGAAAAAAATGATCTTTGCGAAAAATTTACCTTTCGCCAGCTGACTATTCAACATCAAAGCGACGGCGAGAGAAACGACATAGATACTTGGGACCAGAATAATCACATAACGAAATGTACGAAATAGTGCTTTATAAAAGCTGGCGTCTTGAAACAATTCTTGATAATTCGCCAAGCCGATAAAATTGGCTGTCGCAAAGCCTTTATAGTCCGTCAACGAGTAATAAAGTCCTAAGAGTGCTGGAATCAAAAAGAAGATAATGAACAAAATGATGCTTGCGCCAGTAAACAGCAGCGGCCATTTGTTTTTTTGTAAAGTGCTCACAGAAAATTCCTCCTCCGACGATCGTATCAGCAACAAAGAACCCGCAGTCTGCAAAAAGCCAGACTATGGGTTCTTTGTGGTTGAACGTCTGTTTATTTCTTCAAAAACCCATCATTGTAATCCTTGATCGTCTTGTCGATTGCCTCATCTAATGTAATTTCATCATTTAACACTTGCACGATGGCATCACGGTAAGCCCCTGTCAATCCAGTGTAGCCTTTCATACTCATCGTCACTTGATCGGTGGTTTGCTTGCTGCTGATTGGTTGAGCAGCGGCTGCGATCTCTTGGTTGTAGATTTCATAAGCATCCTGGCCTTGTTCATAGTCGACCGTCAAATCTTCCACCGCAGGTAAGTAACCAGCAT
Source organism: Enterococcus sp. S53 (assembly GCF_016516865.1). Classification (NCBI taxonomy): domain Bacteria; kingdom Bacillati; phylum Bacillota; class Bacilli; order Lactobacillales; family Enterococcaceae; genus Enterococcus; species Enterococcus sp. S53. The sequence continues at coordinate 45,462 of NZ_JACVUH010000015.1, read as the reverse complement.
AGGTACAAAGCTGTTTGTAATTTTCTTCTTCGTACAACCATTTGATGAATTTTTCGCCTTCTTCACTGTTTTTACTATTGTTGAAGCCAGTGATGAAGTTGCCGCCCATATTGACCGCGCGGGTCTCTTCATAAGGAGAATAGGTGGATTGCCAGTTAAAGTTGCTGATGTTGGTAGAAAAATCAACGATCTGCCAGCTGCCAGAAAAGTAAGCTGGAACACGGCCGCTCTTGAACATAGCAGAAGCATCTTCTCCAGAGGTCCAAACCGATTTTGGCATCACTTCGTCATTGTTCAAATCAACAAATTTTTGCAAAGCCGCTTTCGTAGCATCATCGGTCGTATAAGAATCACCGCTGTCATCTAAAAAGAAATCTTGTCCCCCATATTGATAGGTGAAAGCCCGTAAACGGTGATCCGACGCGTCCATGACCATGCCGTATTTGGCATCGGTTTTTTCAACGACTTCATTGATCGCGGTTAAAAATTCATCCCAAGTCCAAATGTCCTCTTCCGAAGTGGGGTAGGTCACACCAGCTTCGTCAAACAAATCCGTATTGATAAACAACCCAGTGGCAGTGACATCAGAAGGAAGTGCTTTGACGACATCTGCTTCATCTTTGATCGTCATCGATTCCAATGTTTTTGCCTCACTGGCGATGTCTGATAGATCCATCAGATAGTCATTCCAGTCAGGTTGAACGGTAGAAACCCGCACGACTTCTGGCGCATCATCCGCTTGAACAGCTTTGGTGATCTTTGTCAGCAAGTCTGCATAAGGCACGTCGGTGACTTCGACAGTCACACCCGTTTCTTCCTTGTATTTTTCCGCCATTTTCGAATAAGCGCCGCCTTCACTGGTATCTCCAGAAACGAACATACGAATCTGCTTGTTCTCGCTGGCACTGTCACCACTGCCGCAGCCAGCGACCCCTAACATCACTGCTGCCAAAGACAAAATTGAATACCCTATTTTTTTGTTCATTTTGTTCCTCTCCTTTATTGAATGAATTTTGTTCAAAAAAACGTTTCCAATCGAAAACGATCGAAACGTCCCCCAATGAAAAATAGCTGAAGTACTGAAAAGATAGCAGTCCTAGGACTGATTGAGGAGTGAAAAGTGCCAATAATCTGACAAAATAAGAGTGGTTCTCCCTCAGTTTAGCGGATAAAATGCAAAATACAAAATAAAACGATTTCAAAAAATGCACCAATACTAAAAAAAACGAATTAAAGCTCTTACAACGATAATTAAGAAGTGCTGATAAACGTTAATATAACAAGGTTTGAAAATTATTTTTGCAAATTGAGTGCAAATCTTTTGTCTAAAACGGGGATTAAGCGTAACATAATATGTGTAATAACTACTTAAAAGAAAGAAGGAGAAAAATATGCATTGGTTATGGGTATTAATCGTAGGAGCTATTATCGGTTTGATCGCCGGAGCTATCACAAATAAAGGTGGATCAATGGGTTGGATCGCCAACATCGTTGCAGGTTTAGTAGGTTCAGCTATTGGACAAGCGATCTTAGGTTCTTGGGGTCCATCACTTGCTGGAATGGCAATCGTCCCATCAATTATTGGTGCGGTTATTGTAGTTGCTGTTGTTTCATTCTTCTTAGGACGTTCAAACGGCTAGTCCATTCAGCAATTGTTTTCATTCATTTATTTCGGGTAGGAACTACCTTGAATAGACAGGCAAATCCAGAGTTTCTGGGTTTGCCTTTTTTTGTTTTTTAAAAGGATGCATAAGCAATCCTTTTGTCAGATTAGAAAATTGTCGTTACACTTGAAGTAGGTCAAAAAAAGAAAGGAAGAGGTTCAATGAAAAAGCAATATGAAACAGCGATGATCAATCGAGGCGGACGTGTCGGAGAGGTTGAAGCACCAAACGGTAGTTTTCACCTGAAAATCGATAAGCCAGGTCTTCATAGTGAAGGGACCAATCCTGAGCAATTATTTGCCGCAGGCTATGCTTCATGCTTCAACGGTGCCGTACAGCATATGCTGAAAGAGCATAACATCGAATCCGAATCCGAAGTTAAAGCAAGAGTGTCTTTGTATCAGCATGAGGACGGTAGTTACCAAATCGGCGTGATTTTAGAAGTATCGTTACCAGGCGTTGAAAAAGCCGAGGCAGAGAAAATCGCAGAAGAAGCTCACGATTTTTGTCCGTATTCTCGGGCCACTCGCGGCAACATTGATGTCGAAGTTCAAGTAGTCTAAGCATTATTACGAATAGACAAACAATAAGCGGCTGGTAAATCAGCCGACAAGAGGGAATTCATCAAGGAGGCCAATCAATGAGACAAACAGAGAGCTTGCTGCTTTTGGGCGTGTTTGCGGTTGGCCTTTTTGTGGTGTACTGGCTGAAAAAGCAACGACATACACGCCACAACCAAGCACTGGCAGCCCAGCTGAAGCGTTATCCCAGCGTGCGGCAAGCGTGGCTGGCAGCCGGGGCAAACAGGGAAGCAGTCCTTTTGGTTCCAGGTTTAAAAGAAGCCACTGCCGCAGTGGCAACGAAGGCAACGGCGAAAGCAGAAACGAGGCTGCACAAGCATGCAGATCAGTGTCAGGCGATGACCCCACAAGGGTTGGCTGTTTCAGAGGACTATTTGTTCATCTCAGCGTATTGTTCGCAGCAGGAACATCACTCACAGCTTTATATAATAGAAAGAACGAGCGGGCGGCATCTGAAAACGGTGGTTCTGCCAAAACGCCCCCATGTCGGTGGGCTAGTCTTTGATCGAGCAACGCAAATGCTGTGGCTAACCATCACTGGAAAAGGAATGGGGCGCGTGGCGTGTGTTTCTCTACAAGCACTGCTGGAAGATGATTCCTTGGCAATCAATCAGCCTATCGCTTATCAGCAAGTCATCGAATTGGCAGGCATCACTCACAGCTCCTATTTGGCAGCCGATGGCGGTGAACTTGTCTCAGGGACCTTTGCCTTGAAACAAGGAGGCGTGGTGGCGAATTATCCGCTGCCTGTTCTTTCAGACAGCGGTCGCAAAACGCCTCCTCGCATCAAGCCTCGTAAGAGAAGGGTCACCACCACGAAAGTCCAAAGTATCGCCTTTACCACTGAATACATGTTGCTGGCACGTTCCTTTGGACCAGGGTCGGCGGAGTTATGGGTCTTTTCAAAGGATGCAACGGTGCTGACCCGCAAACATGCGTTGCGGCGCATCAAGTTTCCCCATTACCTTGAACAGATCGTGGTAGAAAAAGGACAGCTGTACTGCTTGTTTGAAAGTGGGGCATGGGCGTATCGGCAAAAAGGCGGCAGCATCGATGAAGTCGTGGTATTGGACCTTGCGACCTTGCTCCAGTAAAAGCACTGCTTAAAAAGAAAAAAGACCAGCCTCTTAAGAAGCTGGTCGTAAGTGCAGTGATTAGTCCACGATTGCTCGTTGGATATCTAAGACGGTACCTGTATGAGCATCTGCCAAAAATTCATAGGTGACAAGCTGCCCGTCTTCGGTGCGGGTGATGCCGCCAGTATATCCTTGGGAAGTGATCGCAAATTTGCGCAAAGGTTGTTTTTCGAAATTGATCCAAGAACCTTCGATCGGTCCTTCTTTGATAAACGCCGCTTTTATATTGTCTAAGACATCATCGGCATTCATGGCTTGCCTTTTCTTCAACCATATCGTTGAAAAAATCCCTCCTGCAAAGCCAAGACCTAAACCGATGGTCAGTCCATTTTTAAAATAATGCAATGGATGCTCATTCTCCATCTAATGTCCCTCCTAAAGTAAGTTTTCCCGAATGTTTTGATCTCGGTGAAAGCACAGGTTCTCTTAACAATAGTTTACCATAGTTTAGAAATATTCTATAAGAAAAATAACCAACAATAGAAATTTGCGCTATAATAAAGAATATCAGTAGGAATAAGGAGGAAGAGAGCACATCCGTTGTTTCACCCAAAAATTGCTGGAAAACACAGCAACAGCAAGCGTTGCTTTTTCAAAAAAAGCAGCTTTGTTTCTTTAGGGCAGCAAACAACCGATACGTGTTTCTCGAATGATCATGGAAGAAAAAACATTTCAACGCATCAAAGAACTAACGGAGTTACAAGGAACCAGTGGGTTTGAACACGACGTGCGGGCGTATATGCGTGAAGCGATGACCCCATTGGTGGACGAGATCCAACAAGACGGCTTAGGCGGCATCTTCGGTTTGCGTCACCACCAAGAAGCAGATGCACCACGAGTGATGGTAGCTGCTCACATGGATGAAGTTGGTTTCTTATTGACGACGATCACCGATCGCGGCTTATTCAAAGTCACTCCTTTAGGCGGATGGAACCCTTATGTGGTTTCTGCTCAACGCTTTACATTGAAAACAGCGAAAGGCGATTATCCATGTGTTTCTTCTTCAGTACCGCCACATTTGTTGCGAGGAAGCAGCGGTCAAAAAAATGTCGAAGTCACAGATATTTTGTTTGATGCTGGGTTTGAATCAAAAGAAGAAGCAGAAAGCTTTGGGGTACGTCCTGGCGATACGATCGTCCCACAAGTGGAAACCATCAAAACTGCCAATGGGAAAAACATCATCTCGAAGGCTTGGGACAACCGTTACGGCTGTGCAGTCGTATTAGAAGCTCTTGAAGCCTTGAAAGAGGAAACATTAGGCCATACGCTGATTGCTGGTGCCAATGTTCAAGAAGAAGTCGGCTTACGAGGTTCTCGTCCGTCTGTGACGAAATTCAAACCCGACTTGTTCTTTGCGGTCGATTGCTCGCCTGCAGATGACACAGTCACCAAAAATGGCACCTTTGGTCATTTAGGGGCAGGGACTTTGATGCGAATCTATGATCCAGGCATGATCATGTTGCCACGGATGAAAGAATTCTTGTTGGATACAGCAGAAAGCAACAACATTCCGTACCAATACTTTGTTTCCAAAGGCGGTACCGATGCTGGTGCGGCACACATGGCAAATGAAGGGATCCCAAGTTCAGTCATCGGTGTTCCTGGACGTTACATCCACACCCACCAAACCCTATTCAGTATCGCTGATTATGAAGCGGCACGGGAAATGGTGATTCAAGTCTTGAAAGGTTTGGATCGTTCAACCGTTGATACGATCTTGGCAGGACAATAAGCGAGAACGAACGAAAGCAAAGAGACAGCAACCCGTTGTCTCTTTTTTTCTGCAGAGGTTCTAAGATCAGCATGTCAGTTGGTAGTCCCTGAAAGAAAGGTGTATACTAAAAGAAAAGAAAGTGGTGAGCATTTGATTATTCCAAAAGATTTAGCAGAGTTAGCAACATATGTGGAGAAAGGCAAAAATGTCTTCTTTTTCACCGCCGATTGGTGTGGGGATTGCCGCTACATCAAACCGCAATTGCCTGAGATCGAAGCGGACTTTCCAAATCTTCAATTTATCGAAGTCGATCGTGATGAATACATGGATGTAGCGGTTGAATGGAACATTTTTGGTATTCCTAGCCTCGTCGTTATCGAAGACGGCAAGGAGCTGGGGCGATTAGTCAACAAGGATCGCAAAACCAAAGAAGAGATCGAAGCCTTTTTAACCAGCGTACAATCAGCATAGGAGGGGAAAAAGATGGAAGCACAAAGATATCAAAACATTTTAGTAGGGATCGACGGTTCAGATCAAGCGATGTCTGCCTTCAAAAAAGCAGTGGAAGTCGCTCGTCGAAATCAAGGGAAGGTCTATGCCGCAACGATCATCGATCAGCAAGTGCCGACCATGATGGGCTATGCACCTTTGGATAGTTCCATCTTGGAACAAGAAAAAGACACGGCGAAAAATCTGATCGACGACTGCAAAGCTTACGCCAAATCAGTGGATTTTGATTTAGTAGAAGGCATCGTCGCTTACGGCTCCATCAAAGATGCCCTTGCCACTCAATTACCAGACCAATACGACATCGATTTGATCATGGTGGGGCAATCTGGGCTGAACGCCGTGGAACGCTTCATGATGGGGAGTGTCGCCAGCTTCGTTATCCGTGAAGCCCGGTGCGATGTGCTGATCGTATCACCTGAAGAAACCAAAGCGTAAGGTCATTTTGGAAAAAATAAGCTTGTCGTTGCCGTGTTCTTTTCCTTAAAGAAGATGGCAGCAAAAGAAGACAAGGGTTAAAAGAAAGTTCCTGAGAACCAGCGATGTTTCACTTGTTAGCAAAGCACCGTCTTTCGCTAATGAGCTGCAGCTGGTTCTTAGGTTTTTTTGTGCTCGTTTTGAGGGAAGATATCTGTCGCTGCTGTCTTTCTTCTTAGGTAATAGTGCAAAACAGAAGTTTTTAGAACCAGCGTTTATCGGCTCGTTAGCAAAGCAGCGTCTTAGTTAATAAGCCGCAGCTGGTTCTTAGTTTTTTCCTGTATCCGTTTTTTGGAAAACTTATTGTTGTTGCCTTCTTTCGTAGAAAGTAGTTCTACCAGCAAGTTCTTCAGAAGCCGCGGGTTCTGCTCCTTCGCCAATCCTCAACCTAAGCCAGCCAGCAGAAGTTAGTTCTCAGGCGTTTTTTGTCTTTGAAAATGAGTAGAATTTCAAGGAAAACAAAGAAATTCCATGACGGATGCCGAAAAATTTGTTAAGATTATGGGCGGAATGTGTAAGTACCTAAGGAGGAAAAAACGTGATTTTTGCTTATAACAAAGAATATGTCAGTGATACACTGCTTGCCATCACAGCAGATGATAAAGGATTAGAACAAACCGTCGAACGCAAAGGCAATGTTGCCCAAATCAAAAATGAAGAAGGCACGATCGTCGGCTGGAACTTTTTTGCGATCTCAGAAGTGATGACGATCGAAGGCCGTGGCCAAGTGACGTTGACGAAAGAACAAATCCAACAATTGAACACCATGATCAAAGAAGCAGGATTCAGCGAAGAACTGCCAGAAGATACAGAACCAAAAATCGTCGTTGGCTATGTGAAATCTTGTGTGGAACATCCAGACAGCGACCATCTATCTATCACGGAAACAGAAGTCGGGGATGGGGAAGTTTTGCAAATCGTCTGTGGCGCTGCCAATATCCGTAAAGGATTGAAAGTCGTTGTCGCAAAACCTGGCGCAATGATGCCAGATGGCTTGATGATTTGGCCTGGGACGCTTCGTGGCGTAGAAAGCTTTGGAATGATCTGCTCTGCTAAAGAACTGCATTTAGAAGGTGCACCAATGAAAAAAGGCATCCTTGAGCTGCCTCAAGATGCCGTTGTAGGTGAAGCTTTTCCAGTCGGTAAAGCCTAAAAAAATGAACTGCCGCTTCCTGTTTTTGCGGCAGTTCATTTTTTGATTGTTTCGATTGGTTTTGATGATTAGTTGCTGCTGTCTGTTGATTGTTCGTTGATCGACGTATCAACGGAAAGTTTTACTTCTGCTGTTTTTTCTTCATCGCCACGATAGAAGGTTACAGTGATCGTGTCACCGACTTTGTGTTTGTACAACGCAGATTGCAGATCCGTTGTTGTGCTGACTTCTGTGTCATCGATCTTCGTGATAACGTCATATTGTTGCAATCCTGCTTGTTCTGCTGGTGTTGCATTGTTGACTGAGTAGATCACAACGCCAGAAGTTACGGATGAAGGAACTTTCAAGATTTGTTCTTGTTGTTGTGATGTGATGGAACCTAAATCGATCGTTTGGATACCTAGTGCAGGGCGAACCACTTTGCCATCTGCTTCTAGTTGATTGATGATTTCAACGACATCGTTACTTGGGATCGCAAAGCCCATCCCTTCGACACTAACACCTGAAGCAGAGCCAGAGGTGCTGGCGATTTTACTTGAGTTGATCCCAATCACTTGACCATCAACGTTGATCAGTGGACCACCTGAGTTCCCTGGGTTGATCGCAGCATCCGTTTGGATCGCATTGATGCTGATCGTACCACCAGATTCGTTTTGGCTTGTTACTTGACGATTCAAGGAAGAAACGATCCCTTGTGTCACAGAGTTTGCGTAGTCAGAGCCTAGAGGAGAACCGATCGCGATGGCTGGTTCGCCGACTTTCAAGGCACTTGAATCACCAAATGTTGCGGCAGTCGTCACATGCTCTGAAGAGATTTTCAATACAGCTAAGTCTGTGTAAGCGTCAGTACCGACCAATTCAGCTTTGACTTTCGTACCGTCTGCTAAAACAACTTCTAAACCGTCTTGACCTTCTACGACGTGGTTGTTGGTTACGACATAGGCATCGTCGCCATCGATTTTGTAGATGACCCCACTCCCTTCAGAAGAAGCTTCTAAAGCACTGTCGTCGTCGCTTTGGCTATCGCCTTCACTTTGTCCGCCTTGCTGACCAAAGAGGCTGTTCCAATCGTTGCTTTGACTTTGTTGTAGATTAATGATGGAAACGACAGAATCTTGTACTTTTTCAACTGCCTCAGTGACATCGCTAGTCACATCAAGTTTTACATTGGATACTTGGGTTTGTCCGTTAGAATCTTGGACCCCGCTGTTGGTCGTGGTTTCTGGTGTTGAAGTCAAAGAGGAACCCATTGCCAGATACAGACCGCCGAAGGTCAATAAACCGCCGACCATACCGCCTAAAATCCCAATACCTAATCGTTTTAATAAACCAGGAGAAGTTTTCTTGCCTGGTGTGACATATTTTCTTGCCATTACTATTTCCCCCTTAATGAATAATTCGTTATAATCAGTATATTCCTTCTATCTGAGATTAGTCTACTAAGAGATTTTGAAAAAAATATGAAGAAGTTGCGTAAGAATCTGTTTCAAACGATGAAATTTTCTTCGCAAAACCCGTTCATTTTTGAATAAAAATAGCAGGCAAAACTGGGGAGAAGCGAAGGTCTTTTTATCCACAGTGTGTGGACAAACTTGAAAGCTTCTGTTGGGTGGATGAAGAAACCCTTGAAGTGTCGCAGTTTTATAGATAAGATAGAAGAATTTCAAAGAAAGTCAAAGTGTGTAAAAGGTTGTGGATAGCATTGTCCACATGTTCATAAAATAAGGGGATAACGAGGAGGAACCTATGAAAATCAAAATCGTCACGGTAGGAAAATTAAAAGAAAAGTACCTCGTTCAAGGAATCAACGAGTACGCCAAGCGATTGGGGGCATACGCAAAGCTTGAGTTTGTCGAAGTACCAGATGAAAAAGCACCAGAAACCTTGAGTGAAGCCCAAATGCTGCAAATCAAAGAAAAAGAAGGGCAGCGCATTTTAGCCAAAATCAAAGACACCGAATATGTCTTTGCCTTAGCAATCGAAGGCACCAACCCTACCAGCGAAGCCTTCGCCAAGCAAATCGATCAACTCGGCATCCAAGGAAAAAGCCAACTGACCTTCGTCATCGGCGGCTCCCTAGGCTTGAGTCAAGAAGTCATGACCCGCAGTGATGCCAAAATCTCCTTTGGCAAAATGACCTACCCGCACCAACTCATGAAACTGATCTTATTGGAGCAAATCTATCGCGCGTATCGAATCAATACGGGGGCGCCGTATCATAAGTAAATACCTCAAGCAATATAATAGAAAAAATTATCCACCGATAGTATCGGTAAAAAGGAGCAACAACCATGCGAAATATCAAATTAACGATTGAATATGACGGCAAGCGCTACTTAGGGTGGCAACGACTAGGAGATTCTGAAAAAACGATCCAAGAAAAAGTTGAAGGGGTCATCAAATTATTGACGGGAGAAGAAATTGAGATCGTGGGTTCTGGCAGAACCGATGCGGGCACGCATGCTCGAGGACAAGTGGCAAATTTCAAGACGACCCATCAAATGAGTTTGCCAGAGATGCAGCAGTTCTTTAACCGCTATTTGCCGCAAGACATCGTCGTCAACAAGATTGAAGAGGTACCTGAGCGCTTCCATGCACGCTATCACGCCAAAGGCAAGCAATACAGCTATTACGTTTGGAACAACGCGATCCCATCGGTCTTTGCTCGCAATACCAGTTTTCATTGCCCGCAGCCCCTTGATTTGGAAAAAATGCAGCAAGCGGCTGAGAAGTTGATCGGCACCCATGACTTTATCGGCTTTTCTGCATTGAAAAAATCAAAAAAATCAACGGTGCGCACGATCGATGAAATCACCATCACACCAGAAGGCGATCTATTGCGGTTTACCTTCAAAGGCAACGGCTTTTTGCATAAAATGGTCCGAATCTTAACAGGCACACTGATTGCCATTGGCGATGGCACACTGCCACCAGAAGTGATCGATCAAGTGTTAGCCGATAAAGTACGACAAGCAGCTGGTGAAACAGTGCCTTCTCATGGCTTATTTCTAGATGAGGTGTATTATTAAAAGAAACAGGGTAATGGCTATTTAAGGAAAGGAGATCATCTATTGATCACATTAAAATCCCCACGAGAGATCGAACAAATGAAAACTTCTGGTCGTATCTTGGCAAGTATTCACGAACAGCTACGGGAAAAAATCGTTCCCGGTATCACTACGAACCAAATCAACGCCTTTGTCCATCAACAGATAGAAGCTGCAGGGGCAACAGCCGCGCAAATCGGGTTTGAAGGGTATGAATTTGCGACGTGTATCAGTGTCAATGAAGAGATTTGTCATGGTTTCCCTTCAGAATATGTTTTAAAATCAGGCGATGTCGTCAAAGTCGATTTTTGTGTCGATTACAAAGGGGCAATCTCTGACAGCTGTTGGACGTATGCGGTAGGAGAGATTTCACCAGAACATCAAGCGCTGATGGAAGTAACGAAAGAAGCCTTGATGAGAGGCATCGAGCAAGCACAAGTCGGCAACCGTGTTGGCGATATTGGTTATGCGATCCAAAGCTTCGCTGAAGAAAAAGGGTATGGTGTCGTGCGGGACTTTATTGCTCACGGCATTGGCCCAACCATTCATGAAGAACCATTCTTTCCTCATTTCGGGTTACCTGGCAAAGGAATTCGGTTGAAAGAAGGCATGACGATTACCATCGAACCGATGATCACGACCGGCACTTGGCGCATGAAGATGGACCCGAACGGCTGGACAGCACGCACCATTGACGGCAGTTATTGTGCCCAATATGAACATTCGATCGCCATCACCAAAGAAGGTCCAGTTATCATGACATTGCAAAAGGAAGAAACGTGAACACAAGGCCGATAGAATAGAAGAAAATACGAAAATCGTTCGAGTGTTTCTACACGAACGATTTTTTGCATTTACTTGTCGAAGTTGCGAAGCTAGGGTATAGCACATTCAAATAGGAAGAAAAGTAGGTCTTTTTAGGAAATGATTATGAAACAATCAAACTACTTCCAGTAGAAGCTTTTTGGAGTAAACATTAAAAGATATAAAAGCTGGATATAAGAAGAGTCAGTATCGAATTATTTTTTTGTTATTTCCTTTTTAAAATATCGTCATAGTTTTGAGAGAACGAAAAAAAATCTCGGAAGAATCAGAATCTTTAAATTTAGAAGTTTTTATTCATCTATATTTATCTCTTTATAGCCTTTATTTACTGAAAAAACCGTGATATACTTTTAAGATAAAAATATAAAGGAGAGATAAAGTGAAAAAACGTGTATGGGGTATTTTATTATTAGGAATTGGTTGTTTTTTTGTTCATAATTTCACATTCCAATCTGTACAAGCAGATGAGTTTGACGATGGGCAGGTGACTTTTGAAGACTATTCAAAGGATAATCGTAGTTCAGTTATGACATATGAAGAATATGTAGAATTCATCAATGAAATTAATTCTCAAAATAATCAACTAACAAGAGAGGTCGTATCTCGTTCATTATCAGTCGGTAATCTGAGTCAAAGAGAGCAAATTGTAGCAGAAGCAAAAAAACATATAGGTAAACCATATACTCAAACAAATCCTGATAGATTGGGACCTGACAAATTTGATTGTTCTGGCTTAGTTTATTATGTTTTTAATCAAGTTACAGGAAAAGATGTCGGAAAATTGACGTGGGAGCAAGAGTATGCTGGAAAGCAAATTCCTATCTCTGAGGCTAAACCAGGTGACTTACTTTTTTGGGGAAGTAGAGGGAAAACGAGTCATACTGCCATTTATATTGGAAATAATCAGTATATTCATGCTCCAACTTTTGGAAGAACGGTTGAATTATCTCCAATCTGGGACAGTTTCTATCCATCATTTGCCATCCGGATGGATCTATCAGAATACCAAACAGTGCCTTATGGAAAAACGGTTATGGCGGTCAGTAATTATCCAATATGGAACAACTTAGAATTTACTTCTCAAAATGGAAATACTTCTAATTTTCAAGATGGTTTAGTTTATTATGCGAAAAATCAAATCTCTTTTAGTGATGGTAGAACGTTTTATGAACTATATCGTGGAGATTCCTTTGTAGGATTTATTAATACTGTAGCAGTTGAAGAATTAACCGCTACAAGCGAGAATAAAAATATTATGGCAACTAAAAATTTTCCAAGATGGGGAAATCTCTATTGGACTAGTAAACTAGGCGATACTTCTGATTTCGCCGATAATCCAGTGTACTATACATCTGTTAGTTATACTTTAACAAATGGTAAAAAGTTTTATTCTCTCTATCGTGGTGATCAATGGTTTGGTTATATCAATGCTGAAGCGGTTATTGATTTGAAGGCTGAAAATATTGATAAATTTGTCAGTGCGACGAAGAATTATCCGATTTGGGGAAACCTATATTGGACGAGTAAATTAGGAAGTACAGAAAATTATTCGAGTGGTCTGGTCTATAAAGCAAAATATAAATATACTTTGTCAAATGGAAAGATATTTTATTCTATATATCAAGGCGACACATGGATAGGTTATATTAATTCTGATGCTACTGAAGATTTAAGAACTGAAAATATTAACATAGGAGTACAGATTACTAGCAAAAACTATCCTATGTGGAACAATTTTTATTGGACTAGTAAAAAATTCGAAGCAGGTCAGTTGTATGGTAATAGTTACACTGCTAAAGTAAAATATACATTAGGAAATGGAAAGACCTTCTATTCCTTATATGATAATACAAATACATGGATTGGATATGTTAACACTCAAGGTACAAGTGTTAAATAAGTTCTCGCAAAAATTATCAATATTTTTTATTATCCTAGATGAAAGCAAAAAGCGAATCCACACTTGATTCGCTTTTTGCTTTCTCAAGTTTAATTAATATAATTAGAACAATGAATTTCGAACAATTCATTTAAAAGGAAAAAAACTCAAATCGTTTTGCCCCTTTTTCTTATCCCTCTCACCGCTCCAGTGAAAGCTTTATTCAACAACCCTTTAGCAAGCACATCAATCATCCCCATGATTGAGTTTATCAGCCACAAAGGTTTCTACACTATACCTGCCCCAGTTTGAGAGACTCTCTATAAATAAAGGGAAGGTTACATCTGTAAAATGACTGACCAAGAGATAACAAGCTTGACCTGAAACTTTATGAAAAACCTCAATTTCTTTGTATTGATTCACGAAGGCTTCAAAAGCTGTATAGCGATTTGAATCCATAAAAAACCGGATGTATTGCGTACTTGGGTAATTCACCACAATACTAAATCGCTGAATGATTCCCTCATCTTGCAATTTCAAGATCCGATTGCCCACGGCTTGTCCCGTCAGGTGGACCATTTCGCCGATTTCTTTGTTCGATAATTTGCTGTTGTGTTTCAGGATAGCTAGGATTTGTTCATCGATGATGTCCATAAGGGTTCCTCCTTTCATAATGAAAGTGAATTGACTTTATCTTTTTCAAGAGACGCTTTGTTGTAGGGTCATATGTATTTATACTGGATTATAACAAATAAGAAAAGAAATGGTGATTCTATGAAAAAAGCTTTAGTAATTATTGATGTCCAAAATGACTATTTTAAAGAAGGAAGAATGGCCCTTCATTCCCCTGAACAGGCGCTTGCAAACATAAATAAACTAGAAGCGTCTTTTATCGAAAAGCAACTCCCGATCATCTATATCCAACACATCAACGATCAAGAAGCAGCTGATTTTTTTGAACGAGGGACCAAAGGTGTGCTGCTGCATGAACAGTTAAAAACAACGTATTCTTCTATTATTATCGAAAAGCACTTTCCTAACTCCTTCATTGAAACAAATTTAAAAGAGACGTTAGACTCTTTAGGTGTTCAACAAGTTATCATCACTGGGATGATGACGCATATGTGCATCGATTCAACCACAAGAGCTAGTAAAGAACTCGGTTATCAGCCCATACTGATTTCTGATGCCACGGCAACGAAAGCATTAACATTTGAAGCACACGAAATTCCTGCGGAAGCTGTTCAACGAGCGTTTTTATCGGCGTTGGAAACTTTCTCTACGGTGATGAAAACCGATGACTATTTAAACGGATTGTAGAAAAATTGCGTATTTACTAACAAAGGCAAAGGTTCATTTGCATTGAGTGGTTCTTGATCACTCTTTGAAATTGGCGATCCTATCTCATTCCGCTTCAATGTTTCTAAAAAAAATGAATGCCCAGTTGCGTACCCACCAATGATACTGAGCTGATTCCTCAAAGGATGCATGCGAACCAATTACGCCCCAACCCATACAAAAGCCAAAAACGTTCGAGGATTTCTCTCGAACGTTTTTTTGGGCATCAAATTGGGCGAATCGGCGAAACTATGGTACAGTGCAACCAAACAAGGAGCGAGAGTCGCTCCTTCATGAGGCAAAGGGGCAATGGTGATGAAGCAAACAACGATGGCGTGGCTGTCATAAATCTATAATTTGATCTTGCATCCTGGCACGAGACAGTGGGAACGAGAACAACTGGTGCAAGCAAAAAATACACTGGAAACCCAGCTGGCGACCAAACAAAAAGCAGGCAAACACGAAAAAGAATCGTCAAATAGCCTTGAAGACCAACAGACCAGACGGGTTTTGGAAAAACTAGAAGCGTCGCTGCGTCCTTTGGCACTGAGAAACAATCTGACCCCGAATGTCGCAGAGTTTTATCAAACAATCAGCCAGTCAGCACTGAAAAAGGCAATTAATGAAGAAACAAGCAAAGTCCAACCAGCAGAAGTTTCCGTGGAGCCGAACGAAACAGGTGGAAAAGCACAAGAAGTGGCTATTTTTGCTGGCGGCTGTTTTTGGTGTATGGTAGAGCCTTTTGAAGACCAGCCGGGCATTCTTTCCGTCTTGTCGGGGTATACCGGGGGAACAGTCCCGAATCCGACGTATGATCAAGTACTAAGCGGAACAACAGGGCATGTCGAAGCGGTAGAGATCATTTTTGATCCCGAAATCATCACCTATCAGGACTTGTTGCAGTTGTACTGGCAAGTGACAGACCCGACAGATGCTTTCGGACAATTTCAAGATCGCGGCAATTTTTATCGCCCAATCATTTTCTATACGACTGCTGAACAGGAAGTGCTTGCGCAAGGAGCCAAAAAGGAACTAGCCCAATCTGGTTATTATCAGCAACCCATCGTGACTGAGATCCGCAAGGCCATGCAGTTTTGGCCAGCGGAAAACTACCATCAAGCATTTTACAAGAAACAGCCAAAGCGCTACCAGCGGATCAAGCGAGCGCGCAAACAACTGATGCTTTTTTATCGGCTGAAACGCTGGACAAACCGAGGAAAAAAACGATCGTAAACAGAAGATCACTAAAAAAAGCGAGGCTCCGAGAAAAGGGGAAGAGGATCAAATGAAGGCTCTTTTCTCCACAAGCCGCGCTTTTTTCTGCGCTTTTAGCCAATTGGATAAAAAACGTAGATTTATTTTAGAATAATGTCCAAAGAAAGCGTTAACAACAAGAATTATAATAGAGAAAGAAAAAGTGGCGAAAAAGGTCGAAAAAGCAGGTGTCTTTTGCTTGATTCCTTTCTTCGAGGAAAGAAGGTGGGAAACACCAGAGAAAAATCAGCGGAAAAATCAATCGGCAACACCCCATAGCAACACAACATTTATTATATGAAGGTTCATATAAGTTAGGAGAAATGTGATGAAAAAAAAGGGAACGTTCGTCTCACTGTTTATGGCTCTCATTCTTTTTATCTTTTCAGAAAGAACAGTGTTTGCGGCAGAAGCGATCAATGAGATCGTCGCACCAACAGGAGTCAAAGCATTTCTAGTACTGATTCCATTAGTGTTAGTGCTGGTTTTGCTCTTTAAAAAAGTAGATATGATCATTGCTGGCTTGATTGCTGGGATCTTGGCGATGATTATTGGCGGGATCAGTTTAGCTGAAGCCAATTCGCAACTGTTGGAAGCTATTCCGACGATGTTGAGTATTACGGTGCCAATCATCAATTCCGCTGTAGCGATGGCGGTCTTCAAAGCGGGCAGTTATACGGCGGCCTTAACCTTAGCCAAAAGAGGGACTAAAGGAAAAGTGGAATATGTGGCAGGGTTTATTGTCATCTTATTGGCAGCAGCGACTTATATGTCTGGGATCGGCGGCGGGAGTGCGATGGTGATCGCACCGTTAGCATTTGCGGCAGTTGGGGTGGTACCCGAATTGATCGCAGCGATGTCGTTAGCGGCAGCGGTCTCCTTTACGACTTCTCCTGCCTCTTTGGAATCTAGTATCGTGTCTGAACTAGGCGGCTTTAGTGTCGCTTCTTACGTCGATCAAATGCGCCCATTTTGGTTGTTATTCGTTGGTTTGGCGATTTTATTGGCATTCTTTGGGACCAAGCGTCGTCATCTGGGCTTTAAAGAATCAGCCAACCAAGAGTATGAAAACAAAAGCAATGGCGAGTTGTTCAAAACGACACTGCCTGCGATCTTCTTGCTTTTTGCGGTCATCTTTGGTCCGTTGATCAATGACCTGATCGGCTTTGTCCTCTTTACGCCGCTAGTTTATATGGTGGTCACGTTGGCGTTGATTTTTGTTTGTACCGACTTTTCGATGAATCAATCGGTGGAAGCGATGGTGGACGGATCGACGTATATTTTGACCCGCTTGTTCCAAGTGGGGATCTTTTTAGCCTTCATCAACGTAATCGCTGAAACTGGGACGTTTGCTGTAATTGCAGGTGCGGCACAAAATGCCCCCGCAGCGATCGTCGTTCCCGTGGCGATCTTGACGGGTGTCTTGATTGGGATTCCCGCAGGTGCCTATGTCGGCTCCGTTTTAACACTCGTGCTACCAGTTGCCGTTTCATTAGGCTTCCCAGTCTTAGCTCTTGGCTTTGTCACGATGGGGGTTGGCCTCGGCAGTCAAATGAGTTTTGTCAACATTACGATGCAAGCTTTATCTTCTGGTTTCCAAATTCCGATTCTGGATGTAGTCAAAGGAAACGTGAAGTGGTTGAGTTTAGCAGCCGTATTATTATTAGTCATCGGCTTAGTGTTTGGCTGATGGATAGGAGGAAAACATGGATTTATTGATCAAGCAAGCACGTCTTGAAGACGATGCAGAACTAGTAGACATTGCAATTTCAGAAGGAAAAATCACCGCAGTTGCACCCAACATTGAAGAATCAGCAGCAACAACGATTGAGGCGAAAGGCAAAGTGGTGATCCCTGGATTGATCGAAAGCCATATCCACTTAGACAAAGCCTTGATCGCCGATCGTGAGCCCAATAATTCAGGTACGTTGCAAGAAGCGATCCAAGTTACGGCAAAGCTGAAACCGACCTTTACCGAAGAAGACATTTATGATCGGGCGAAACGCGCATTAGAAATGCTGATCGTACATGGCACGACTGCTGTGCGCACCCATGCCGAATTTGATCCAGCACAAGGCTTCACAGGGTTTGACACCATCATGCGCTTAAAAGAAGAATACCGCGACTTGATCGATATTCAGGTCGTTGCCTTTCCGCAAGAAGGGATTTTTAAAGCCCCAGGGACGGATAAAATGATGATCGAAGCGATGGAAAAAGGCGCCGATGTCGTTGGCGGCATTCCTTACAATGATGCGCCAGCCAATGAACACATCGACTTGATCTTTGAGATCGCCAAACGATTTGACAAAGACATTGACTTGCATCAAGATTTTGCCGACGAAGCAGACGATACATCGATCGTCTACCTGTGTGAAAAAACCATTGCAGAAGGCTACCAAGGCCGGGTATCAGTAGGACACTTGACTGCGCTGCACGCCATGGAACCAAATCAGCTGGCAGAAGTCATCGATTTGATGGTCAAAGCCCAAATCAATGTGATGCCGTTGCCTGCGACCGACTTGCACTTAGGTGCTAGAAACGATGCCTACAACGTTCGCCGTGCCGTGACGCCGATTCGCAAGTTACGTGATGCTGGTGTGAATATCTGCTTAGGCAGCAACAATATCCGAAACGCCTTTACGCCCTATGGCAATGGGGATTTGATCCAAATCGCTATGTTGGCTGTGCCAGTGGCGCATTTAGGCGGCGCCGATGACTTGCCGACGGTCTTGCCAATGATTACGACCAATACCGCCAAAGCATTAAATATCAAAGACTATGGGATCGCTGTTGGCAACCGCGCAGATTTGATTCTTTTAGATACTCAGAGAAAAGCCGATGTGCTGATCGATATACCTGAACGTTTGATGGTCATCAAAAATGGCCGCATCACTGTGGAAGTCAAAAAAGAAGTGACGATCCACCGCTAAGCGATTTTTCGCCCCTATGGTGGTTGTCACAAAAAAAGTGAATCACTGAAAGAACACGTCCGTCAAAGGCAGTCTGACTGCTTTTGACGGATGTTTTTTTGTATAGGAGCAACGAGGTCGAAGGGTATGCGCTTTGATTTTCTGAAACCGATAGTGGGACGTTTTCGCTTTAATGAACCTTCCTGATCTAGAAGGAGGGAATGCCGCCCATGCAAGGATTTCCTTGACTGATGAATATCCTGATTTTTGATCTGTGGAGCTGTCCATTATACTTAAAGAGACAATCAAGGAGTGTGGATCTTTCTCCGCAGGAAAAGAGGAGTGGGCACCTGTTTTTCACTTCTAAAATCAGATTTTTCAAAAGCGTTTAGGCTTGGGCCTCTGGCAGCTATCCATAAGAAACGCATTGCTCAGCTTAAGCGAAGAAAAGGAGCAAAAACTGTATTGGCTTTGAGTATTTCGTTGGCTGTATTTCCTAGTTGTTGTGAGCAGTCACTAGCCAATCGTCACAATCATAGTACCTAGACAAAGAAAGGAGGAGATCAACAAAATGAAAAAGAAGCCGCTAAAATTGCTGCTCCTAGTGATTGGGCTAGTGAGTATTCCGTTGAGTTTTCCCTTCTTACGAGATACTTTTATTGCGCCATTGTATGCGCTGCAGGAGCAAGAACGAGAAGAGGATGAGCTTTCTTCAGTGGAAGAAAGGGCTGATTTAACAGACGTTGATTTTCAATTTTTAACAAGCAACAAGCAAGGCTATTTAGGGGAGAAAATCCCCATCGAAATCATGGCACATCAGCCAGTAACCGAAGTGGCGGTGGTTCTGCCGCCAGAGGCAGTGATTGAGCCCTCCTTGTTTCCCGAAGGAATGACGATTGAACAGGTGGAAGCTGACCAATGGCAGCTACTTAGCGAAACACCTCAGAGCAGTTGGCTTTTGCCCCTAACCTTTGAAGAAGAAGGAACCTACGAAGTCATGGTAGGAGAAGAACGGATAGAGATAGAAATCCAAGGTTCACCAGCAGAAGGTGAGGAAGGTCAGGAAGAAGCGCCAGAAAGTGATCGAGAGGAAACAGAACCCGAGAACGAAGAGCAGTCAGAAACAACCGTACATGATCAAACAGAGCAGCCAGAAACAACCGACCCTGGCCAAACAGAGCAGACGAGTCAACCGCTTCCCTTTGATGCCGATGATCCGGGCAATCTGTATTTATTAGGGGATGATGTTCGGACGATAGAAGTAAGCGATTGGTTAGAGTTTATGCGAGCTATACAGGACACAAGATATAACCATATCCTTCTGGTAGATGATTTTGACTCTCCTGATCGTCCGGCAGACGGATTAAGCAACGTTACAATGACTGACCATTGGTGGGATCAAAATCCTAATGGACACCCTACTTACCTCTATCACAATGCGCCACGAATTTCTCGAACGTTAATCATCGACGGACAAGGACATAAAATCGATTTTCGATCAGTGTCGGTAGCCTTTAATAACATAACAGTCAATACAGCTGAAAACATCCATTGGGACCTTACACTTCAAAATTTGGAAATTTATAGTGGGAATTTCTATGGTCCCATTCAACTCAATAATATAAGTGATGCGAACGAGGCTCGTTCAAAGATCCGTTATCACAATGTTACGCATATTGGCAATCAATTGTTATATACTCGTAGTACTTCAGTTGTTTTATCGGGCCATGTGTCTTCTCATCAAATGTCTCCTTATAACGCAGGTCTAGGGCGTGGTAACTGGGATATTAATGATCTTAATCAAGCGAATTTTGAAATCAACAGTATGGAGATCAAGGATGGAGCAACAGTTGAACTTTCCACGATCAACTCAGGGAATATTCATTTTTATGATCTTCAGCGGAGTCTTAATCCGAATACGAGTCTTATTATTGGAGACGATGCGAAAATAACCATTACTGCTAATGGGACTGCTGCAGGTGAAGCAGCTGGATCTAATTTGTACTTTTCTGGGCATGGTATTTTGACGGTTGGGGAACGTTCAATTCTTTACTTGAACCCAAAACATAATTTTGGTTCCATATCAAAACAAGGCTGGTCGAATGTGACTTCTCATATCCATTTGTTAGAAGATAGTAAAGTAAGCATTTATTCTCCTGGTCGTACTCATATTGGCGATAATTGGGACAATAGAACGCTTATTTCGATGCCACTTGGGAATACTAGCAGCCTTACTCTCGGAAAGAGAAGTACACTTGAAATTGAAGCAGTGAATCAAAATACAAATCAGCATATTATTTACTACCATTCGGGTGGGGTTTTGACCATCGAGGAAGATGCTACCTTAGATATTCGTTCTGATGGTCATAGACCCGAACATAGTTTGATTTCGACTGCCCATAGGCTTGAAGCTTTAAGCTCATCTATTAGGATGAATATTAATGATGCGGCAAAGGTAAACTTACAAAAAACTGGAAATCTTACAGGGAACACGGCTTTGCTCCAAAATTTGATACTGGATGCACGGAATCATTCTATACATCAGTGGAATCGTGACAATAGAACGGAGGAATCTACCTATACTTGGGAAAATATTTTAAGCTTTGAGTCTACTTTTTCTCGTCCAGGGCTCGCAAATTCTCCAGGAGGAGTACCGAGTGGCACTAAGGTTACCGCAGTAGACCCCAATGTAGCGGAAGATGCTCGAGTGAACTTTGCTTCACGAGCACAACGTCTCTTATTTGAGAAGATTCCTCGTGTCGAGATCGCGCTTGATCCTTTGACCAATGATCGCTCTCGACGAAATTCCTATACGATCACGGGAGAAACCAGTCCCGGCGCTTACGTTCGTTTCAGTAGGGATCTGAGTTTACCAGAACCAGTGATTGGACCCGTTGAAACGGGGGAAGAGGAAACGGAATGGTTCCATGTCATTGCCGAAGAAGATGGCTCCTTTGAATTTGATCTTTCCCAATTTGATGACTTTGATTATTTCCGCGGGCAAGAAGTTGTAACGGCAACGGCATTTTTAAATGGACGACGCGATGAGACCTCCGTCATCGTAGACGGTGTCGATCCTCGAGATCCTCTGAATCCTGATGTAGATGTTGATCCAGACAATCGTCCGACTCTTCCTGAAAACCAAGGGTTGATCAGTATCGACTTTATCTCGCAATTTGATTTCGGACACGTGCCGATTCGTTCGAGTCAAGTCTATTATCCAGCACTGCCGCAAAAGCTGCGCAATGCAGAGAATGATCCTGCTGGTGAAGAACGTCCAAATTATGTTCAAATTTCGGATCGGCGTGAGGAGTCCACCGGCTGGACACTGAGCGCACGGCTAGATGAAGCAGGGTTTGTCAGTGAGGAAGGCCATCAGCTGCGGGGAGTCCAGCTCTTACTCAACAACATCCGCATGGCAACGACAAGTTCGAATACCTCCAGCGCCCCAACCTACTGGGAAAGCCGTGAACTAAATGCAGGCAGACAAATCTTGGCAAAAGCAGAAGAGGGACAAGGCAGCGGGACATGGATCCAACGTTTTGGTGATGGAGAAACAATGGATCAAAGTGTGATGCTGGAAGTTCCTATCAGTGCTACACCGCAAGCAACAAGCTATACGGGCATTATCCATTGGGAATTAAGCTTTGTCCCAGAGATGGACTGAGCCGCCCCAATGTTTCTCAGTAATCGAAAAAAGGAAGAAAATGGAGCCAGCAGCTGCAGAGAAAATCTGCAGCTGTTTTTTTATCTGCAAGCAGCCATCGATGATGAAGCAACCGATAGCACCCTTTGTGCTTTGGCGGATCTTCTTTGCTTAGAGAAATGGGGGAATCATTCATCACGTTTACTAGAGCAGATGCTGCTTTTTACTCCTTCACGTTGAAGGGCAAGAAATAGTTCGGAAACATTTTGTCACGAAAGATGTAGTCGTTCGCCAAATGTTTTCTTAAAAATAAGAAGATCATTTTCTAGTCATTTGTTCTTTTTTCATCTATGATAGAAAGAAAACCGCTATCACGGAGAGTTCGTTTAAGAAAATCCTGTCAAAACTGTTTGACAATGCCGCAATATCAATGGATTTGAGCAGCAATCACAGCAGGTCTGCGTTAAGGTAGGAGAAGGAGGCCAAGATGACGATTGGGGAAGCACTAAAGAACCATCGAGTCACACAGCAAATGAGCCAAGAAGAAGTAGCAACAAAAATTTTAGTGACCCGCACATCGATCTCAAATTGGGAAACCGGCAAGACGGTACCAGACAGTTTGAATTTATTAAAACTGAGTACCCTTTATGGGTGCAGTGTCGATGAGCTATTAAAAAAGGAGCGAGCAGGAATGAAAAAGAACTTTCGTACGATGACCTATGGCGCTGGATTGAAAGATGGAACGATGCGTTTGAAAATCGAGACCGATGCCAGCAAGTTTTTCCCAAAAGGGGTTGAAGTCAAAGCATCCGTCGATTTAGAAACAGGAGAAGTGACCTTTTTTGTCGAGCAAGAGGAGTTGAAAAAACTGAAAGCAGCCACTGACGAAAAATAAATTTTTTATACAGTATTTTGCTGAATTTTGCTTGAACAAGAGAAAAAAAGTGATGGATAAAAAAACACGAGCCCAGCTGCGTCGTGTTTTTTTATGTGGGATGAAAGAGGGCTGAGGCAATCGATGAAAGCTGATTCTACTTTTTCTTTTCTGCTATTTTCAAGGTTTGTAACGTTTAAGGAAAAGTGAAAAGATACTAACGGCTATATACAATATATAGTGAATAGAACGGTTTTTGTCTAAATGGAGCACAATATATAGTATTTACTTTTTTGAGAGATTGTGTAAAATAGCAGATGTAGTGAAGAAGGAGCTGTTGTTTTTGAGAGTAACTGTATGTTGCGGCACCCGTTTAGAAAATGAGGAAAAGTTGGCAAAGACCGCTCGTGCCATCGGCAATGCCTTGGCAAAAAATCACATCGAGTTGGTTTATTGCGGCCCTTTGGCTGGCTTGATGAAGGAGATCGTGAAAGGGGTCTTTGAAAAAGAAGGCGCAGTGACAGGGATCTATCCATCAGGTTCCTTTGCAGAAGAATTGCCGCCAATCGTCACTGGATCAAGCACGTATACTGAGTTCTATACGGATACGAGGGAGGAACAAACGCAACAATTGCTGGAAATGAGCGATGCCTACCTTGTATTACCTGGTGGATTTGGTACACTAGAGGAGTTGTCAGCAGTATGCTCTTTTACGACTCTTGAGCCATTGTCAGGCAAGCCGATCGGTGTATTGATGACCGAAGGCTTAAATGATGGACTGAAGCCGCTGCTAAAAATGTTTGAAGCTTCTAGCTTTGCTTGGGCTGAGCTGTCCGAAACGCTTTTTTTCCTATCTGACGTTGAGTCGTTGATCCAACGATTGGCTGCGATGGGGTCAGGAAAGGAGTGCTTGGCAGGATGAAGCATGTCTATTTAGCGGGACCGTTTTTTTCAAGCGAACAAGTCGCCCGACTCAAACAGGTAGAACGCAGTTTAGCTGAAAACCCGCAGCCCTTGGCGGTCTATTCGCCGCGCTTGTATCAAGAAGGTTCATCTGAACCCAATACACCAGAATGGGCAAGAGAAATTTTCGAAAAAGACATGCTGGAATTGACACGAGCCGACGTCGTCGTTGCCGTTTTGGATGACCATGAAGGGATCTCCGATCCGGGATCAGCCTTTGAAATCGGCGCAGCACACGTACGAAATAAACCAGTGATCGCTTTTCAGGAAAAGCCGCGGCGGTCAATTTGATGTTGACGGAGTCGGTGCAAGCGTATTTGACTGATTTGGCGGCATGAACAGCGTATGATTTTGAAGCGATGGCGCACCGAGCATTTGTCGGTGACTATATTTAATAAAGGATGATGAATGTGTTATTAATCGCAGGAACGATCGGGGCAGGAAAAAGCAGTTTGACTGATTTTTTATCGAAGGAAATGGCGTCGAAGCCTTTCTATGAAAACGTGGAGGACAACGATGTTCTGCCATTGTTTTATTCCAATCCAGAACGATACGCCTTTTTATTGCAGATTTTTTTCTTAAACAAAAGCTTTTTAGGGATGCGGGAAGCTTTGTCCAATGATGACAATGTCATTGACCGCTCCATCTATGAGGATAGTTTGATGTTTCATCTAAATGCGGATCTAGGTCGCATCGCACCGATGGAAGTCGAACAATACGATAACCTGTTGAACACGATGTTGCGGGAATTGGAAGAATCAGCGCCATTGAAACATCCAGATCTAATGGTTCATATCAAGGTTTCCTTGGATACAATGATTGAACGGATCAACAAACGTGGGCGTTCCTATGAACAAATTGCCAACGATCCGACATTGTACGACTATTACAAAGAGTTGAATCAGCGATACGATGAATGGTATGAAAACTTTGACGTTTGTCCGAAAATGCAAATTGATGGGGATCAATTGGACTTTGTTGCCAATGAAGACAACCTCATGGTGATCCTCGAGATGATCCAAGAAAAATTGGCGGAAGTCCGTCAGATCCATGACAAAGGACACTATTGTACGGACAAAGCCATCGCAAAAGGTGATTTTTCTAAGAAAAATGCAGCATCTGTGACAAGCTGATCCAGCAGTTGAGGACAGCTTAGGGAAAAAAAGTGTCTTATCGACAATGGGAGGGAGCAAGGCGATGAATGTTGAACGATTTATTGAGGCGAGGAAACAGGCGGGCTTCTCGCAGCAAGAACTTTCGGAAGGAATCTGTACGCAAGCCACTTTGAGTAAATTTGAAAACAACGGTCAAGCACCGTCCCTCAAAATTTTGATCAAATTGTGTAATCGGATCGGCTTGCCATTGGTCGACTTGTTTTCTTCCATGAATGTCGCAACGACCAAAATCAAAGAAGAATTGGCAAAAGCCGAATTCTACTTGATCACGAGCGAGTACGAACAGTTGGCTGCATTGTTAAGTCAAATCGAAGTGAAGCTGATCGATGAACCAGCATTAAAAGCGCAATATGATTATTTAAAAGGCTTTGAAATGATTTTTAATGAAGATGCGATTACCGATGTCCTGTTTCAATTCGATCAGTTATTGATGAATGAAACGGCGGAGGAATTGTTTGATCTCTTAGCGTATACTGGGATCGGTTTGGTGTATGCCAGAGAAGAAGAATGGGCAAAGGCCGAGTTTTATGTGACGAAGGTCTTTGAGAAAATTTATACCTATCCGATCAAAACGATCGAAGACACGTGGCGGGTGTTGAACATCGTCTTTCATTGCGGCGTCTTTTATGCCAAAGTCGATGATTTGGAAACTAGTGATACCTTGTTGAATTATGTGTTGGCGATTTGTTCTGACAATCATTTGACCTACTACTTGGCTCGCGCGGCAGCCCAACTGACCGAAAATGCCATTCGCGAACAACATCCGAAAGAAACAATTTTGGAAATGTTACACGATGCACGAGCATATGCCAAAATCAATAAAAACGTAAAATTACTGGCGCATTTAAAAGCGGTCGAAGAAACGATCGAATAAAAATATATTTTCGACAAAAAAGTTTTGTTGCTCATATGCTTGATAACTAGCAGTCCTTTCGACGAAGGGACTGCTTTTTTTGTTTTTTCTTATATAAAAAAATATATAATCGTGTTGACAAAAAAATATATCGGGAGTATTCTTTAATTGTGAAAAAACTAACATAATTTGAGATGCATCGTTTTTAGGAGAAGGGATTTTATGAAGGCAGCAGTGAGAGAAGCCGCTCGCACGATTCAGCGGATGGGCACGTCCATTGAGTTAAAAGTCGCTCATACAAAACCAGAAAGTGTACTGGACGAGCTGGAGACCCAGCTGAAAGTATACGACCATCGCTTTAGTGCTAATGATCCGCGATCGGAATTGAATCAGCTGAATCAGTTGGCAGGACAAAAGGGGCTTGTGCTTGATCCAGAATTGTACCAGCTGATCGAAATCGGCAAACACCATAGCTGTGCTCCCCACAGTCAGCTGAATATTGCCATCGGTCCACTGGTCCAAGCATGGCGCATCGGGTTTGAAGATGCCCGCATCGTATCAGAGACGCAGGTCAAAGAGTTGCTTGCGCTAACAGACCCGCAACAGATCCAATTGGCAGCAGGCAAGGTTTTTTTGAAAAAAGCTGGAATGAGGATCGACCTCGGAGCATTAGCAAAAGGCTACATCGCTGATAAGTTACGCACCCTTTGCCAAACCCGTGGCGTAGCGTATGGATTGATCAACTTAGGCGGAAATATTGTCTGTTTCGGCGCTGCACCAAATCATTCGGACGGGCATTGGCGGATCGGGATCCGAGATCCCAAGGGTGGTCGGGCCGACACCTTGGGCATTCTGCCAATCAAGGACCAAACCGTCGTCACTTCGGGGATCTATGAGCGGGTCTTGACCACCGCTGAAGGAACGTATCATCATTTGATTGATCCTCAGAGTGGCTTTCCCATCGAATGTGGGTATTTGAGCATCACGATCGTTGCAGCGACATCGTTACTGGGGGAAATCTGGACTTCGCGCTTGTTTGGCAAGCCCATTCCAGTTGTTTTGCAAGAGATTCAGCAGCAGCCAGAAATCGAAGGAATCATCGTAACCAAAGAAAATGAAGTCATTGCCTCTAAAGGCATTCAGGCAAGACTTTTAAGATAGCCCAACCAGAAAGGAAGAGACAGGATGAAATTTATCGGATTCGTAGGAACCAATGCCACTCGTTCCACCAATCGCACGTTGTTGCAATTTATGAAAAAAATGTTTGCCAATGAGGCAGAGATCGAACTAGTCGAGATCAAAGATCTTCCAATGTTCAACAAACCAGAATCAAAGGAGTTGCCCGTACAAGTAACCCAGCTTGCTGAAAAAATCACGGCAGCAGACGGTGTGATCATCAGCACACCAGAATACGATCATGCCGTACCCGCAGCGTTGATCAATGCCCTGAACTGGTTGTCCTATGGAATTTTCCCGTTTGTTGACAAGCCAGTGATGATCACTGGTGCTTCTTATGGGACGTTAGGTTCTTCTCGTGCCCAAGCCCATCTAAGACAGATTCTGGACTCTCCAGAGTTAAAAGCACGGATCATGCCTAGCTCTGAATTTCTATTAGGTCATTCGCTGCAAGCGTTTGACGAGCAAGGCAACTTGATCGATGAAGAGCAGACCCAAAAACTGCAAGGACTGTTCAACGATTTTCTTTTATTTGTAAAAATTACCAGCCAGTTGCAGCACGCCCATGCCGCCAATCAAAAAGAAGCTGCTGAATTTTCATGGGAAACCATCTAATCGCAAAAGATAGGAGCGTAAAGACAATGAAATTGATAGGAATCGTCGGATCAGCCGCTGAAGTCTCCACCAATCGTCAGCTGCTGAACTTTATCAAAAAGCAATACAAAAAGGAATTCACGTTAGAACTTGTAGAGATCAAAGACTTTCCTCTCTTTAATCAAGAGGAAGATCAAACCCAAAGCCCAGCCATCCAGCGTTTGAATCGGCAATTATTGATGGCAGACGGTGTGATCATTGCTACACCAGAGCACAACCATACCGTGACGGCAGGACTGAAAAGCTTGCTAGAATGGCTTTCATTCAAAATCCATCCTTTGGAAAACAAACCAGTAATGATCGTGGGTGCCTCTTACTATGATCAAGGAACTTCAAGGGCCCAGCTGCATCTGCGCCAGATTTTGGACGCACCGGGAGTCAATGCTTTAGTGATGCCAGGGAATGAGTTTTTGTTAGGCAAAGCCAAAGAAGCTTTTGATGAAGCCGGTGATTTGATCGATGCCCGAACGGTTGCTTTTTTAGATGCGACGATCAACAGCTTCTTGCAATTTATCAAAGTCGTTTCTGCCTTAGCGGGTCCCAAACAATTGCCGCCCGAAGACCTCTACGCCACAGGGAAAATCGCAACCACCGTGGAAGGGGTGGATATGTATGATGATCAATGGCTGGAAAAAGCCGCTGAAGCAGTCGGTGCTGTTTCTGGCAATACCTACGTCAAACTAAATCGCGGCTTGCTGACAGTCGATCAGATCAATTACTTCTTAGATTCAATGCCGATGGAATTGACATTTGCCGATAGCAACAACCAATTCTTGTATTACAATCTGCGGGAAGAAGCCCAAAATATGCTGGCAGCACGTGTGCCAGGACAAGTCGGCAATCCATTAGCAAAATGCCATCCTGAAAAATCTTTCAAAAATGTTGAGTGGGTGATCCAACAGCTGCGCAGTGGGGCAACCGACGCGGTTCGGGTCCATGTGCCGAAACAGGTGCCAGAAAAATACATCGTCCACAATTATCAAGCGATGCACGATGAAAACGGCGAATATGCGGGGATCAACGAATACATCCTTGATTTCAAGCCAATCATCGAATGGTATTTGCAACAAACCGGTCAAAAACTTGTCGGCAATGAAGACGCCATTTCCAGTGCTTCTGTGCACCAAGAACCGACCGATGCGGTCACTAGTGCCAGTACTCATGACGCACCTGCAGCAGATGCGGTCACCAGCGCTTCAGTGAAATAAGGGTTGTCTAAAGGGAGAGAAGGAATCGCTAGAAGCATTCGCTTGCAATCAGTTGCCAAGCGAATGCTTCTCTTTTTGCTGCTTTTTCATGAATAAACGGTTTTCTATGAGCGATTGGGTTGATCAAGGTCATCGTTGCGAGAATTTCACAAAGTTTCTGAAAAAAATTTGCATATTCATCTTTTGCTTCGTATACTAGTTTAGGACGTTGATTATAAAACGGCTGTATCATCGTACATATTTTTTGATAGGAGGAATTGCATGAAAGACAAACGAAAAGTCTTGCGTCCGTTAGGATCAGGGGTTGCGATGGCGGTTCCTTTGTTTATTGGGATCCTCGTTCAGGACCCTTTGATAAGTTCTGTGGGGGCGATGGGGGCTTTTTCCTACTTGGCTTTTCAACATCGGTCCCTTTTTTATAATCTGCGCGCCATTTTGACCCACGGCGCTGCGCTGCTGCTGGCATTTATTTTAGGCGCTGGGACAGCACTGATTCCTTGGAGCGCGCCTTTTATCATCGGTGCGTTATCGTTTTCTGCGTTTTTGTTGTCAAAAGTGATGCGGATCCCCAAGCCCGATTATTTCTTCGTGTTGATGCTTTATGCCACCGGCTTTAATTTTCACGCAGCGCACCTTGGAGAGATCTTGCACCACAGTTCCTATTTGCTTTATGGCATCGCAGGCTCGCTGCTTGCTGGACTGGTGATTTCGTTGGCTGAACAGCTGCCGCTGAAAGAAGAAAAAACGGCCTTTCAACAACTGAGCTTGCACGAGAAATATTCGCTAGCATTATCTCAGCAACCAGAAATGGTCATCAAGGCGCTGCACTTTTCTTTGATATTGTTTATTGCGACCTACATTGCCTATCTGCTGCGGGACAGCAACGGCTATTGGATCTTGATTTCCGCTGCTGCCGTATTGGCAGGGGAACATATGGAAAAAATCAAAAATCGCACGATCGGTAGGGTACTGGGGGGAATCGTGGGGCTGCTGCTGGGTTTCTTATTGATGTCCTTGCATATGCCCCTTGAAGCAATCGCAGTGGTATTGATCATTCTAAACATATTGACGGAGTTTTTTATGCCAGTCAATTATACCGTTGCTAATTTTTTTACCAATCCGCAAGTCCTGCTGTTAATGACCATCGGTACTAGTTTTACGCCGCTGAAATTGATCCCATTGCGTTTTTCAGGGGCATTGATCGGCAGCGTGCTGGCAATGCTGTTGATCTTTCTAATGGATTGGGCAGTAAAGCAAATGGAACAAGCGCTGGGAAATAAGCCAGAAGACACGACGGATCATACACAATAGAATGCACCATCATCGATAAGCAAGAGCAGCAGCTCTTGCTTTTTTTTGCCTTTGATCCTCTATCTAAACGTTATCTCCATCGGATAGGAAAAATAAGGGAAATATGAAA
The DNA here is from genome assembly GCF_016516865.1 of Enterococcus sp. S53. Taxonomy (NCBI): domain Bacteria; kingdom Bacillati; phylum Bacillota; class Bacilli; order Lactobacillales; family Enterococcaceae; genus Enterococcus; species Enterococcus sp. S53. Next base: position 15,009 of record NZ_JACVUH010000015.1, on the reverse strand, counting down.
TAATCGAGCAAAGGTTCCTATTTTGAAATAGAAGCGTTTACATTTTTGCAAACTAAAGTGGCAGAAACATCTACTTTTTTTGTTGTAAGCGAAATCATATACTCAAATCAGAGAAGGAGAGAAAGTTGTGAAAAAACGAATCGTAGATGTTTTGCATCGCCTGTTAGTGACTGATTATCCACTATCCATCGAGCAACTGGCAGAAGAGACCGCAGCCAGTGGGCGGACGATCCGCAATGATTTGAATGAGATCAACACGTTTCTTGCTGACTTACACATCGGACCGATCCAAACCCTTCGAGGAAAGGGCATCCTTTTGAAACTGACCTCGAAACAGCAAGCCATCGTTTGGCAGGCATTACACGCACAACAGTCGGAATATATGACCCGTGAAGAGCGTAGTTTTGATCTGTTGCTGCATCTGACATTTTCAAAAGAGATCCTGGTGTTGAATAAAAAAGAAGAAGCGTACCAGATATCAAAAAGCAGCATGGATGAAGACATGCGCCGTTTGCGGGCGGACATCAATAAATATGGCATTGAGATCATCAGCCTAGGAAAAAAAGGACTGCGGTTGAATGGATCGGAGCGAGCGATTCGGACGATGATTTTTGACATCATCAATCAGCGGATCGGTAGGCTGCCACTTGATAAACAGACCCCAGATCTAGTCTTTACGAAATTGCTTTATCGCTATTTGCCGCAAAAAGAAATCAAACAGATCCAACTAGTGATGCAAGCAGTGTTGCCGCCAAATCAAAATGAGTTGTACAGTAGCCAAATCTTATTGTTTACCGCCATTTGGCTGATGCGTATCAGAATGAAGGAATTTATCACTCGCATGAACTGGTCTACTTCCAGCAATCAGCTTCAAGGGTCAGCCTATATCCAGGCGATCGCTGAAACCTTTTCGATCCAGCCACCAGAAATCGAAGTCAACTATCTTTCTTTCATCATCGAGTCACTGAACTTTAAAGATTTGTCCAATTCCATCGAATGGGCGCATGCGCAACTTTTGTCGCTGCAGCTGATTCAATTTGTCGAATGCCAAACCAAGATCCCTTTTAGTAAAAAGGAAGAAGAGCTGTTAGAGGGATTGTATAAACATATGGCCGCGCTGATCGTTCGAGCCAAGAGCGGCATTCAAGTACCCAATCCGATCAAAGAGACCGTTCGCAAAAATTATGGACAAATCTACCAAGCCGTCAAGGGGTTCGCTCCTACGATCGAAGAGATCGTCGGTCAACCACTATCAGAAGATGAACTGACATTTCTCGTGATCCATTTTTCTACAGCCCTAAGTTCATTGAACCACGAGATCATTACGATCTATAAGGCGGTCGTCGTCTGTAACCATGGAATGGCAACCGGTAATCTGCTGGCAGCCAGCCTCAAGGAGAAGTTTCCGGAAGTAGAAGTTGCGGCAGTCTTGAATTCACAAGAAGTCAATTTGATTACAAAATTCGATGTAGATCTGGTTTTTTCAACCTATGAGATCGATTATCGAGAAAAGCCAGTATTACTGATCCCACCGATCATCAATGAAGAAAATCACCAAGTGATCCGCCGTTTCTTAAACAACAATGAACAATTCAAGCGGATCGCCTTTGACCAAAAAAATGCCACGCTGTTCTTCAATCAGTTGCTTACAGTGATTGAAGAAAGCGGCGGGACAGTCGATGCTGCCGCCTATCGCAAATTGACACACTTGTTTGAACAAAATCAATTAGCCATTAATGCAAGGGAGATTCAGCCAATGTTAAAAGATGTTTTATCCGCTAGTCATATTCAATTAAACGTTCCTGTTCAAAATTGGGAAGAAGCCATTGAACGCTCTGCGCAGCCGCTATTAAAAGAACAGATCATCGAAAAACGCTATATCGAGGCAATGGTTGCGGCGGTGGAGGAATACGGTCCTTATATCGTCATTGGCAAACATTTGGCGCTGGCGCATGCACGACCAGAAGATGGCGCCCAGCAGTTGGGTGTGAGTGTCCTCACCTTGGCGCCGCCAGTCGCATTTGGGAACCCAGAAATGGACCCCGTCAAAATCATTTTTTGCTTGGCTGCGGTGGACTCCTACTCTCATCTTGCCATCATGAAGGAATTGATCGAACTGATCAATGATGAAGAAAAAGTCACGCAGTTGCTGGCTTGCTCTACGATTGAAGCTTTTCAATCATTGCTATTTTCATAAAAAACAAGAAAAGGGGAAAAAATCATGAACAAATTATCGATCTTATTCGTATGCGGTGCAGGTCTTGGCAGCAGCTTTGCGGCTCAGATGTCAACAGAAGATGTCTTAACGAAATTAGGAGTGGAGGCGAAATTGGATCATGTTGATATCTCATCAGCGGTATCAATGAAACCAGACATCATCATTACGGCAGAGAATTTCCGAACGCAATTTGAAAAGTTTGCCTTGGACCCGACAACCGCAATTATTTATTTACGCAACATCGTTTCAAAACCAGAAATCGAAGAAAAAATCATCCCAGTATTAACGGAAAAAGGCGCACTGTAAGGAAGAGGCATGACGAAGGGAGTTTGAAAAAATGGGCATCATCAATTTTATCATTGATAATATTTTAACGCAGGCATCGATCACGATTTCTTTGATCGCGATGTTAGGGCTGCTGCTTCAGAAAAAGTCAGCAGGTCAAGTCATTTCAGGAAGTTTGAAGACGCTATTGGGCTTCCAGGTTTTAAGCGCTGGTTCTAGCATCATCGTCGGTAGTTTGACCTATTTCGGCGAGATTTTCACAGAAGGATTCGACATGCAAGGCATAATTCCTTCCATCGAAGCCATCAACGGGCAAGCGATGAATGAGTTGGGCTTGGGTCGGGACATAGCGCTGACATTTTTAGCCATCTTTGTTTTTAATATTTTATTGGCACGCTTTACAAAATGGAAATATATTTTCTTAACGGGTCAAGCCATTTTATGGATGGCGACCATGACGACGGTCTTTGGCTATTTCGCTGGTTTACGCGGCGTTGTCTTGATTCTTGTCGGTGGGTTGATTGGGGCGATCTTTGCCGTAGCGATGCCAGCGATGGCTCAGCCCATCATCCGCAAAGTCACTGGGTCAGACGACATTGCTCTCGGACATTTCTGTACGATCGGCTACCTCTTTGAAGCAGGCGTTGCCTATCTGTTTGGAGAAAGAGGCGAGAAGAAAAAATCGATCGAAGACATCAAACTGCCACGTTCTTTTGAATTTTTACAAGATACCTATCTTTCTGTCATGGTCGTGATGGTTCCACTGTATATCGTGACGGTCTTGTTTGCTGGAGAAACCTTTGCTTCTACGCTCTCTGGTGATCAAAATTACATCATGTATGCCTTCTTGCAAGCTATTCAATTCGTGGTTGGGGTCTATGTTTTGCTAGCAGGCGTTCGGTTGCTCTTAGGCGAGATCGTCCCTGCGTTTCGTGGGATCGCCATGAAATTGGTGCCTGATGCAAAACCAGCACTCGATTGCCCAGTGTTCTTCCCATATAGCCCCAATGCAGTTATTTTAGGCTTCATTACTACAACGATTGGGACAGTCATCGCCATGTTCGTTTTACCAGTCTTTGGCTTGGCGATGATCTTGCCAGGGATGCTGACGAACTTCTTTGCAGGCGGTACCGCTGGGATCTTCGGCAATGCGGTCGGTGGACGTCGAGGGGCGATCATCGGAGGGATCTTTCACGGCTTCTTCATTACGTTACTGCCAGCCCTACTTGTAACGATCTTCAATCAAATGGGCTTTGTTAACGCTACGGCAACTGATGTGGATACCGTTACGGCAGCCTTGCTATATGCTTGGATCATCAGTCCCTTATTGAAAAACTTTTAATCGCTAGGAGGAAGACGCATGTTCTCTTTTTTCAAAAAAGAAAAAAAGCCCACAGAAACACCAGCGGTTCCTTTGACCGCTGAAGAAAGCCAAGAGGCAGAAGCGCTTATTGCAAATCTAGAAAGTCAATTGCAAGCAGAAACCGACATCGACGAACAAGCAAAATTGTATGAAGCGTTAGGCTTAGCGCAGGCAAAACTTTCTCGCACAGAAGAGGCGATCGGCGCATTGGAAAAAAGCTTGCAGGCGAAAAAATCGATCGGGGAAGGCTACAAAAAACTGATGTCCCTTTACAATGCTCAACGTGCCGCCGCCGCACGAAACGGCGACGATGCAAAGATCGACTATTACATGGACAAAATGGAAGAAATGCGGCAAATCGCCAAACAACTTACGATCAGCGGCAATTAAACTAGACGAGGTGGAATCAAGGATGTATACAACATTAAAAGAAGTAACGAAAACAGCAGAAGCATTGAATTTTACAGTGGGGGCTTTTAATACCCATAATTTAGAAATGCTGCCAAGTATGCTGCGGGCAGCCAAAGAGATGGGGGCACCCATCATCATTCAAACAAGTATCGATACGGCGAAATACATCGGCTATGATGTCTTGGTCAATGTCGTCAAAACGATTGCCGATCACGAGCTAGTTGACGCTGTCTTGCATTTGGATCATGCCAGAGATTTCGATGAGATCAAAGCGGCGATTGATAGCGGCTATAGCTCGGTGATGTATGATGGCTCGCATTTGCCCTTCAAAGAAAACATTTTGAAAACGCGCGCTGTCGTAGAATACGCTCATGCCCATGGGGTGTCCGTCGAAGGAGAACTAGGAACGATCGGCGGCACAGAAGAAGGCATTCATGTGGAAGAAGACGATAAAGTCTTCACACGCCCAGAAGATGCGGTAGAGTTTGTCGCTGCTACTGGCGTCGATGCGCTAGCCATCGCTATCGGAACCAATCACGGTCAATTCCGCTCCAAAACCGAAGTGAATGTTGAGTTATTGAAGGAGATCCATGCAGTCGTCGACGTGCCGCTAGTCATTCATGGAGGAACTGGCGTCAAGGAAGAAGATTATCCTGAATTGATCAATAACGGCATTCGCAAGTTTAATGTAGGTACTGAATTGTTGGTCAATTGGACGAAGATTGCGAAAGAAAATTTTGGGGCAACGGAAGTCAACAAATCTTTGCGCCACAACGTGATCCCATCCAATGAAGCCATCAAAGAAATCGTCAAGCACAAGATCGGCCTTTTCATGAATACGAAAGCGCCGACTGCGATCGGCAAATAGATGGTACGCAAAAAGATGCTTGTTTTATTGGCAGGCAGCCCTGGAACTGGAAAAAGTTATTTACTGAATCTGTTGAAGACACGTTTTCCTGATCTTTTCGCTCTTACGCCAGATGAAATCAAAGAGTGCTATGCCGAATCCCTCGGCTTTGATTCATTGGCAGAAAAAGCCCAGATCGAAAAGCAGTATATTTGGCCTTTTTACTATCAGGCATTGGGTTTGTACATGTCTTTAGGAAAACGCTTGGTGGTCTCGGAATACCCCTTTAGTGAAAAGCAGAAGCCCTTGCTGACTTTTCTCGCCCAAAGCTATGGCTATGACTGCTTGACCATACGTTTGACAGCTTCTTTTGAAACCTTATGGGAAAGACGTTACTTACGTGATCGAGCGGATGACCGCCATTTGAGTTTTATCATGGAACGGTACCATTACGGGGATGTACTGGAAGATAGACAAGCTGCAACCAACCATATAACCAAAGAAGCGTTTCGGCAAATCATCACTGATCGCCGTTACGATGACTTTCAGTTAGGAGCGCTTATCGAAGTCAATGTGGAAGATTACGAGCAAGTGGATTATCGCCCGTTGATCGAGCGAATCGCTGAACAACTCAATGACTTAAATTGAAGAAAAACAGGCGCTACACCTGAAAAGGGCAGCGCCTGTTTTTTTTAGTCTAAACCCAAAAATTTCGAAGTTCCTTGGTTTTGGACTTGGAGGATTTCGGCTAATACTTTGGCATCAAATTGCCCCTCTTTATTGGCAGAATAGACATTGACCTTGAGCTGGTAGTCGGGCAAAGCATAATTTTCAAGACTTGCTTCAAGCTGCGCGACCGCTCGTTTCGAGAGTGGTTCACCGACGAGTTTTAATTCAAGGGATTGTTTCTGCTCATTAAGTGTTTGCTCCAGCAAATAATGTTCCCCCAGTTTGGCTTCTACAAAACGCTTGGCATGGTATTCCACGATGGTCGTTTGGATCGTCGTATAAACGAAGAAACTCCCAATGACCGTGATCGGTAAGGCAACCACGGCAAACTTCCACCATTTTTGGTGACGGAAATCCCCATACTGCAACAGCCAGATGGTAATGAACAAGGAAAAACAAATCAAAAAGGAATTGGTGAAAAAGAGTTGAGCGGATTCCCATGAAATCGAATAGTCTTTGATCGACAGCCCATAACCCGTTACACAAAGCGGCAAAATCAGGGACGTCCCGATGGAGACCCCGATAATGACATCGTTGTCGCGGCCCCTGACTTTGGCAAATGCCAGTGCTGAACCACCGATCAATGCGACGCAAATATCCCAAATCGTCGCAGACGTTTGGGTGATGATTTCAGGTGTTGTATCTTTGACTGGCGTGAGTAAGAAAAAGGCAAATGAGATGATTAGTACGATGATGACTTGGATGCTAAAGACCAGCAATCCTTTTTTAACCAAACGTAAATGGGAAAGACCTAAACCAAAGCCGATCCCGTTGATCCCATTTAAAAGTGGCGAAATCAACATCGCCCCGATAATCGTTGTCGTAGAGTTGTAATTCAAACCAATCGAAGCAATCAGCGTTGCACAAACTAAAAGTGCATAGACGAGCATCGTTTGGTCCATATCTTTTTGAATTTTTCCAATCAATTGTTCTTTGGAAACTAAATCAGGCGTTAAGTTCACCTTCATCATCCTTTCTGAGAAAAATCATTCTACTCTTTTCATTGTCCCTTAAATCGACTGATTTTACAAAAATCTGCGTTTATTAGGCGTTGGCAGCCATGAGAATTCAAGGATTGGGTTGCCAATCTTTTGCAAAACAGCCGATTTCCTCTAGAATAAGAAGCATAACAGAGAAATGGAAAAGGCGGGGAATGGATGAAAGATTATTTTGCGCAATACAAACGCCTGTTATCGATCGCTGAAGCAGGTTTGTACTATGGCAAAGATGTGTACGATAAGGAACGTTACCAAGAGATCAAAGAGTTGGCATTGCATTTGATGAGTACCGTCGTGGATCAAGACGCAGCTGCGTTGACCCTTTTAACAGAAAAAAATGAGGGCTATCCTACGCCCAAAAGCGATGTACGAGCATTGATCCAAAAAGACGAAAAAATCTTGCTGGTGGAAGACAGCCTGACGAAAGAATGGTCACTGCCAGGAGGCTATGCAGAAATTGGCTTGACGCCACGGGAAAACATAAAAAAAGAAGTGCTGGAAGAAACTGGCTTGCTCGTTGAGGTCAAGGAGCTGCGAGCAATTTTTGATACGAATCTAAGACCAGACATTCCGCAAGTGTTTCAATACTATAAGCTGGTCTTTGCCTGTGATGTTTTGGCAGGAGATTTTATCAAAAATAGTGAAACCTCTAACAGCGATTACTTTTCGTTGAAGGAGCTGCCGAAGCTTTCCATCAAGCGCACCACCAAGGAACAGTTGGAGCAATTGGTGAATGAGAAGTCGTTACACGTTGATTAGAAACTGCTAAGGGTAAGATGTTGGAAAAAGCGTTTTATTGGTTTTTTTAACTGGATAATATTTACTTGCAGATAAAGTTGGTTTATGATTGATTTCGTCGTTTTCATTATAAAAAATCAAGCAATGGCGACACCTTTGCTTGATTGCTGGAGGAGTAAAAATGAAGAATCAAATCAATTCCTTTTTTGGGCTGGATGCCTTACAAACAACGGTCAAACGAGAAATCTTAGCTGGTTTTACCACCTTTATCTCGATGGCCTATATTTTATTCGTCAATCCAACGGTCCTTGGGGCATCTGGGATGGACGAAGGTGCCGTCTTTACGGCAACGGCGTTAGCCAGCGCATTGGGCTGTATTTTGATGGGGGTTTTAGCAAAATACCCGATCGCTACGGCACCCGCATTAGGGATCAACGCCTTCTTTTCTTATTCAGTCTGTATTGGAATGGGGGTTCCATGGCAAACAGCATTAGCGGGTGTGTTTGTGGCATCACTGATTTTCATCGTGATCACGATCTTCAAATTACGGGAGCTGATCATTGATGCGATCCCTGCTGATTTAAAATACGCCATCTCTGGCGGGATCGGTCTGTTCATCGCCTTTTTGGGATTGAGCGAAGGCGGGATCATCGTTTCCGATGATTCGACCCTTGTGGCACTAGGCTCATTGAGTGTCGGTACGACGTGGCTGACGATTTTTGGTTTAGTGATCACTGCCGTCTTGATGGTTCGCAGAGTTCCTGGTGGAATTTTTATCGGGATGGCCGCAACAACTGTTTTAGGTCTTTTGACTGGCTTGATCCAAGCACCATCCAGTATCGTTTCTGCTGCACCAAGTATTTCTTCCACATTCTTAGTGGCGCTAAACCATGTAGGAGACATCAACTCCCTGCAAATGTGGGTCGTAGTACTGACTTTCTTACTCGTCACTTTCTTTGATACTGCAGGCACCTTGGTGGGACTTGCCAATCAAGCGGGCTTTATGAAAGACAACAAAATGCCGCGGGTCGGCAAAGCACTTGCTTCTGACTCCACCGCCATGCTCGCTGGTTCTTTATTAGGGACCTCACCAGTAGGCGCATATGTGGAATCCTCCGCTGGGATCGCTGTGGGCGGTCGTTCTGGCTTGACTGCCGTGACGACTGGAGTTTTCTTCTTGTTCGGCTTGTTCTTTTCACCATTGCTATCCGTTGTTACTTCCCAAGTGACGGCACCAGCACTGATCGTTGTAGGTGTGCTGATGGCACAATCGCTGCGAGAAATCAAATGGCACGAAATGGAAATCGCAATCCCAGCCTTCTTGATTCTACTAGGCATGCCGTTGACCTACAGCATCTCCGATGGGATCGCCTTGGGCTTCATCTTTTACCCAATCACCATGTTAGCAGCCAAACGCGGCAAAGAAGTCTCACCGATCATGTACGGCTTGTTCTTTGTCTTTCTTGGGTTTATGTGGATTTTGAATGTGTGAGAGAGACGTTTATCAATTATATAAGAAAGAACAGTTAAGCTTGTGGCTTAGCTGTTTTTTTTGTATTGAGAATAAGAGTTGATAAATACAAACTGAAAAAAGTAAAACAGTGTTTATTAAAGCGATGGATGCTGAATAGTAGTTTTTTTCATTTTTTACAAATACGAGGAGTGGTTAAGGAATTCTATTTTTTACCTAAAATTCATATGATTTTATTCTGATTTAAAAAAACGAATCATTGATTCTAACTTATAATTTTCTTCAATCAAATGGTAGCACATGCAAAAGGAAAAGGTTTGGCGTAGCTGATTTTGTATAGGTTTTCTTACTTCAATTGTTCTTTGTTTAGATTAGATAAATAACGCCTTCTATTCAGCAGTAATCGTTTTGATATTTTTTGACTAGAGTCTTTGATCAATAGCAAAAAAATATTCATTTACAAGTGACGTTCACATCATTGAGAAAATGTAGTAAGTTAGAAAAGGAATGAAAAAATGATTATGGGTTAAAAATACATGGTATGATTTTCTATAAAGTTGGGAGGTGTTAGGATGAAAGATCTGCAGTTAAAGTTTATTGTTGATCCAACAACTATTCGCTGGTTTCGTATATTGAATCTTTTTGAGCGGACACATAAAGCGACTAAGGGTCAATTAGCTAAACTAAATGAGGTTTCAGAACGGACGATTTTAACTGATATAAATAAGCTAAAGGAGTATTTTTCTGATAGTGCGCAAATTGTTTCAACGAACAATGGGTACCTTTTCGAAAAAAAGAACTCCCTTCGATTTATTGAACAAAAAGAAAAACTATTGCAAAATGAAATTTTGTTTGAATTATTGGGAAACGTTTTCTATGGAGAGCTAGAGGACGTAGCGGAATTAATTGACCGATTTCACATATCAGAAACGTCATTTCGACGCTATTTAAGACAAATTGAGCCGGTTCTTAAAGAATACGGATTAAAACTATCACTCACTCCAATTGATTTAAAAGGCGATGAAGCAAACATCCGAAAGTTTTTCAAAGATTTTTACTATGAAGGGGAAATGACCCCTCATACGTTGGTTCCTCCAAAAGAGATTCATGAATTGATCTATCAAACTTTTTTATCTAAAATCAAAGAAATTACGATTGGTACAGGTACTTCTCCAAATGAATTTTACTATAATTTATATATTGCTATCGAGCGAGTACGCCAGGGAAAGAGGATCAATGTACCAACAAATCTTTATAAGAGTGTTAGGAATAACAAGGATTTTCTTAATTTATTCTTGATTCAGCAAAGAATTCAAAAGATCTATCAAGTGGATTTATGTGCAGATGAGCTCTGTTGGCTATTTTTAGTAACGATTGCCAAGCGGCCTTTTAATCAAATAGACCAAGATAAGGTATTCTGTAAGCAATTGCAGCGCATTGATTCTTTTGCTCATTTAACTGAAAACTATCTCAAGAATTGCTCGCCTGAGTTGTATACATCAGAAATTTTATGGATCTATCGTGCGTTCTTCCTTTCTAGGTATGTGAATCATCTAATTTCACCAGTTCAAAATAGAATAATGTCAGAAATCATAGAGAAAACAAAACATGAATGCAAAGAATCATACATCAACAATCATCACTTTTTGCGCTCCTTTTTCGCTGAATCAGGAATAACAGAAGACTTTTTGGAAGATATTACGACGAGCTTAACTTTGCTGGGAGAAAGATTGAAAGAACAGTATTTGTACAAAAGCAAGAGAATTGTTTTTTTATTAGAAGGCGATCTGTATGTCTGTCAATTGATAAGATCGCGAGTATATCAATACTTTGGTGATCGTCATCAAATCTTTTTTATTACGATTCCAGCTTTGACGGAAGAATTCTTAAACCAAGAAGATATTGATTTGATTGTGACAAACTACAGTGAATACTTGTCAGAGTATAAGGTGAGCACCAACTGCCTATTATTGAAAACAGTTCCAGATAAACAAGATTGGGAACTCTTATTCAAAACGATCGAACCAAAAATGTTCGAACTTATAAAATAATTAAAATAATAACCCTATTTTTTACCTATTCAGAAGGAAAGAAAGCCTTTTGCATAGGTTTTTTTATACTTAATTTCCCCCTAGGGTGAAAAACATGATTTTTTTATTAAAAAACATCCTTATATACTTTTGTTTAGAACTTCCAAGCTTGTGATAGATTATTCTACCAATTCAGCAGTGCCTGCATGAATAATTATTTTTCATGTTTCAAGAAGTTTACGTTAAAAAGAAAAGGAGTGTTAGGGAAGTGATACGCAAGTTAGGTTACATAATGTTGGTCATTGCAATGACTCTAGGACAGCCGCTCACTGTATTTGCTAATACAGTAAAGGATGGCTCTCAAAACGACAGCGTAGAAAATAATTTGGAAATGACGGATGTTTCTGTTGCTGAAGGGTTTCTAAGTGAATTGGCGGATGGAAATGCAGATCGTTATGAAGAAAGGCAATTGATAGAAGACGATCAACCGTCGACAGCAACTGAAGAAAACATAAGTACCAATGGATCTGGGGAACATACCGAAACAGACAGTGGTATAGAGGCAGATTCATCTGAAAGCTCTTCTGAGGAAAGCTCCAGTGAAGCTACATTAGATAGTAGTACAGAAGACAGTCATGAAGAATCAGTAGATAGTAGTGCAGAAGACAGTAGTAAGGAAGACAGTCATGAAGAGTCAGATGAAAATGTGGAAGGCGTATGGGGAACTGTTCCGTGGACGTGGGATGAAGAAACGAAAACAATTGTGTTAGAAGAAGGGGCAGCCGGCACGTCAGCCACAGCACCTTGGAAAACCTACACGAATGTTGTTCAAATTTCTGTTAAAGGCAAGGTTATTTTTCCAGAAGACGTTTCATGGTTGTTTGGATCACCGCAAGCGCAAGCGGCAGAACGTCTAACAGATTTGCTGACGATTGAGCATGCAGGAAATATCGATGTGTCAAATGTGACAAACATGGATCGCATGTTTCATGGCGTTACTACACTAAAAAATATTGATGTATCAAATTGGAATGTATCGAATGTGACGGACATGAATGGAATGTTTGGACAAACCAGATCTTTAGCAAGCTTAGATGTGTCAAATTGGGATGTATCAAATGTACAAAATATGGGAGGAATGTTTAATTCAGCAGAGTCTTTAACGAGTTTGGATGTTGCAAGTTGGGACGTATCAAGCGTGACGAATATGCGTAGCATGTTTGGTCTAGCCAGATCCCTATCCGACTTAGACCTTTCAAACTGGGATGTTTCCAGTGTAACTGATATGGGCTTGATGTTTAATGCGGTTAACTCTCTCACAAGCTTGGATCTTTCACGTTGGGATGTTTCGAGTGTAACAAACATGTCGAATATGTTTGGAGTAGCGACTTCATTAGTTACTATTGACGTGTCAAACTGGGACGTGTCGAATGTCACATCAATGCTGAGTATGTTCAGTTCGGCTAGATCTTTAACGAGTCTTGATCTTTCGAGCTGGGATGTAACGAATGTTACAAATACGAATAATATGTTTGACATGACCCAATCGTTACGTGAACTGACCTTAGGTGAGAAATCTATTTTTGCTTCAAACGTAAGATTGCCAAGAATCAACGCAGGTCTACCCTACTCTGGAAGATGGATAGAGCGTATCAATGATGGAGGGGATAACGGTTCAACTCCAGTAATTTATGCTTCATCTGATGAGTTTATGAATCAGTATGATGGCAGTAACCCAGGGACATATGTTTGGGAAAGGTTAATCTCAGCACCAGTGACTATACGGTATGAAGATAATGAAGGAAATGAATTATCCGAACCAGACATATTAAATGGGGAGGTGGGAGAACGTTACACAAGTGAACCCAAAGAAATTCCCGGTTGGTCTGTTATAGAAACACCAGTTAATGCATCAGGTAGATTTACAGAAGAAGAACAGGAAGTCATTTATGTTTATGAGCGATCAGATTCACTAGTCAGAGGAACGTGGGGAACCGTTCCGTGGACATGGGATGAAGAAACTCGAACAGTTGAGCTAGAAGAAGGAACAGCCGGCGCACCACACACATCCCCTTGGCGAACAAGCTATAGAAATGTTGCTCGAATTGTTGTAAATGGTACGGTCGTTTTTCCAGCCAACTCAGCATACATGTTTTCTGGGCATACTTTAGATACACCATTAACAAGTTTGGAGACAATCGAGAATGCAGAGAAAATCGATGTCTCGAATGTAACAAACTTTGGTTACATGTTTCATAGAGCTAGCGCTTTACGTTCCGTAAATGTCTCAAATTGGGATACTTCTAATGGAACAATCATGAACTACATGTTTAATGGAAACAGCAGCTTAACTGAATTGGACGTTTCAAATTGGGATACATCTAATGTCACAAGTATGTTCTTTATGTTTCAAAATGCGAGTCAATTAACCGAGCTGGATGTCTCCAATTGGAAAACAGGCAATGTCACGAATATAAACAACATGTTTAATGGTGTTAGAAGAGTGACCAAGTTGGATGTCTCAAATTGGGATACCTCTAAAGTAGAAGGGATGCAGGGGGTCTTTCAAAATACTGCTAGCTTAACAGAAATCGATGTCTCGAATTGGGATACCTCTAAAGTAAAACGAACAGATTATATGTTTTACAACAATTTGACCGGTGACTGGGTCAGTAAATTGACTACGATTGATGTCTCAAATTGGGATACTTCTAATATTGAAGATATGTCGTCTATGTTTGGAGGAGCTAGAAACTTAGTTCATTTGGATGTCTCAAATTGGGACACCTCAAGTGTTAGTAGTATGCGTAATTTATTTGAAGTAACACCGAAAATAGAAGAATTAGACTTATCAAATTGGAACACAAGTAATATGGACTCTTCTACTTCTACAAACGCTAATGCTGGAGGTATGTTTAGAGGAATGAACGGCCTCAAAAGATTACATTTAGGAGAGAAGACGACCTTTTTAAATCTTGCTGAAAATCGTCGGCCTACTTTACCGGAGAATGTGATGCCTGCCGACTTGTATACAGGTAATTGGATCTTTGAAAAAGACCTTGAGGGAAATCTTTCAACCGAACATTTAACCCTGACACCAACTAACTTTTTTCATGAATATGACGGAAGCAAGACTGGTACTTATGTGTGGGAAAAAAAGGAAGCACAACCAGTTACAGTTCGATATGAGGATGTCGATGGGAATCCATTGTCAACTGAGACAATTTTAAACGGTACGATAGGCCTTCCTTATGAAACTGAAGCAAAGGAAATACCAGGCTGGTCCTTGACAGAAACACCGAGTAACGCTTTTGGAACATTTACCGCAGAACCGCAAGAAGTGATCTATGTTTACGACCGCTCAGATGCGGAACCGGTGACAGTCAAGTATGAGGATACTGAAGGAAAACAACTTTCGGAGCCAACGATATTAAGAGGGAAAGTCGGGTTGCCATACGAGAGCGAACCAAAAGAAATTCCAGGGTGGTATGTGCCAGAAATGCCAAGTAATGCTCATGGAACGTTTACTGAAGAAGCGCAAGAAGTGGTCTATGTCTATGACCGTTCAGATGCGGCACCTGTAACAGTCAAATATGAAGATGACAAAGGAAATCAATTGTCAGAACCTACGATTCTAAGCGGAAAAATTGGTCTGCCATATGAAAGTGAACCAAAAGAAATCCATGGGTGGTATGTTCCAGAAACGCCAAGCAATGCTCATGGAATTTTTAGCGGAGACCCACAGGAAGTGCTCTATGTTTACGATCGATCGGATGCAGCACCTGTAACCGTCAAGTATGAGGATGCCGAAGGAAATCAACTTTCGGAACCAACGATTCTAAGCGGGAAAATTGGTCTGCCATACGAAAGCGAACCAAAAGAAATTCCAGGCTGGTATGTTCCAGAAACGCCAAGCAAT